>JAJEDW010000198.1 GCA_022821265.1 Acidobacteriota bacterium | reverse complement strand
CGTCGGCGCCTGCATCAAGGTCATCGGCGTCGGCGGCGGCGGCTCGAATGCCGTCAACCGGATGATGGAAGTGGGGATCCAGGGCGTGGATTTCGTGGTGGCCAACACCGACATCCAGGCGCTGGAGCAGTCCCGGGCGCCGGTCAAGATCCAGCTCGGCACGAGGTTAACCAAGGGATTGGGAGCGGGGGCCGATCCGGCGATCGGGCGTGAAGCCGCGTTCGAGGATACCGAAAAGATCGTGGACGCGCTCGACGGGGCGGACCTGGTCTTCGTGACGGCCGGTCTCGGGGGAGGCACCGGTACCGGAGCAGCGCCTGTCATCTCGAATCTGGCCGGCGAGCTGGGCGCCCTCACCGTCGCGGTCGTTACCAAGCCCTTCGCTTTCGAAGGCCGGAAACGAATGGCCCAGGCCGATCGCGGCCTGCTGGAACTGAAGGGCCTGGTGGACACCGTGATCACGATTCCCAACGAACAACTCCTGCACACGGTGGAGAAGGGGACCAGCCTGTTCGACGCTTTCCATGTCGCCGACGACATCCTGCGCCAGGCCGTCCAGGGAATTTCGGACCTGATTACGGTTCCCGGACTGATCAACCTGGACTTCGCCGACGTCCGGACCGTGATCAAGGGCATGGGCATCGCGCTGATGGGAACCGGCGAGGCGTCGGGGGAGAACCGCGCGGTGGCAGCCGCGCGGCAGGCCATCACCAGCCACCTGCTCGAGGCCGGCTCCATCGAAGGCGCCCGGGGCGTCCTGATCAACATCACCGGCGGGGGCGACCTCGAGCTTCACGAGGTGAGCGAGGCGTCCCACGTGATCCACGACGCCGCCGACAGCGAGTCCAACATCATCTTCGGAGCCGTGCGGGACGAGACCATGCACGACAGCGTCAAGATCACGGTCATCGCGACGGGTTTCGAGCGCGCGGCGACCGAAGGAACGGCGATCAAGCCGCCGCCCGGGCCCATTGAGGCAAGCACGCAGGGCGGCGGGCGTCCGGAATTGGAGATTCCCGCGTTTCTCCGGCGCGCCCCGGGCAACGAGGGCGCCGGTTCCCACGGTTAGCGGATTCTGTAGACCGGGCACCGCGCGTGGAGTCCTTCGACGGCGACGCTGTCGTCCGGACTGGCCGCGACCCGCCCGCCGCCGCGTCCGTGAGTCTCCGGATCGATCAGGACTTCCCCGGGGCCGGCGAGGGCGCACAACCGGGCGCAGAGGCGGACCCTCGATCCCGCGATCGTGATGTCCGGTTCCTCGGCGCCGGCGACGCGCCCCAGGGCGAATGCCCCGGTGACGATCCCGATGCCGACCCGCAATCGCGGAGCCTCCGAATGCGAGACGTTCTCTCGCAGGAGCGCATCCTGGATTTCGATGGCGCACTGAAGGGCGTTCGGCGCCATGTCGACCCCGTCGAAGACCGCCGTCACGCTGTCTCCCACGAACCGTCCGGCCAGGCCTCGATGCTTCCGGACGAGGTCGGCCTGCAGGTGGAGGCAACGGCTCAAGGCTCGGAACACGGCGTCGGGGGCGTCCCGGTCCGCGATGCGCGTGAATCCGCGGACGTCGGACAAGAGCAACGTCCGGACGACGCGCGCGCCGCCAGGGGCCGCTCCGGATCCGGAATCCGCACTGCGTGGACGCATCGCGGTCCAGAATACCCCACGCGAGGCGGCCCAGGGCCGTCCATGGCCGTCACACATCGGCAGCATATATAATGCCGTGCCCTATGGAAGAAACGCTGCTGAGGATCGACGACGGCCAGATCGAGCGGTTTCGAGTCGAGTTCCGGAACGTTCGGGCCGAGGTGGGAAAGGTGATCGTCGGCTACGGCGAGATCGTCGATCAACTCCTGATCACGGTTCTGGCGCGGGGGCATTGCATCCTCGAAGGCGTGCCCGGCGTCGGCAAGACGCGTCTCGTGCAAACGCTGTGCGACGTGCTGGATCTGTCGTCGTCGCGCGTCCAGTTCACGCCCGACCTGATGCCGGCCGACATCCTCGGCACCAACGTCGTGCAGGAGAGCGACACGGGCGAGAAGTTCCTGAAGTTCCAGCCCGGCCCTGTCTTCGCCAACGTCATTCTCGCCGACGAGATCAACCGCGCGACCCCGAAGACGCAGTCCGCGCTGCTCGAGGCGATGCAGGAAAAGACCGTGACCGTGGGAAACCACACGTATCGGCTGGATGAGCCGTTCGTCGTCCTGGCCACGCTGAATCCGCTCGAGCTGGAAGCGACCTACCCGTTGCCCGAAGCCCAGGTCGATCGCTTCTTCATGAAGCTCCGCCTGGAGTTTCCGGACATGGAGAGCATCCACGAGATCCTGGACCGGACCACGCAGGGCGAGGAGCCCGAAGTCGGGCGCGTGTGGGACGGTCCCAAGATCCTGTCGCTCCGCGAGGTCGCCTTCAGCGTGCCGATTTCCGAGGCCGTGCAGGACTACGCGATCCGGATCGTGATGGGTACGCAGCCGTCCACTGAGTACGCGCACGCGATGACGCGCCAATACCTTCGATACGGCGCCAGTCCGCGCGGCTCGCAGGCGTTGGTTCTGGGCGGCAAGATCCGGGCGCTGCTCGAAGGCCGGCGCGAGGTCTCACGCGAAGACATCCGGTCGGTCGTCCTGCCCGCGTTGCGCCACCGCATCATCCTCAACTTCGAGGGCGAAGCCGAGCGGATCGACACGGACACGATCCTGCGGGCGATCATCGACGGGACGCCGGAGTAGGCGCTGTCATCGCGCGGTTTCCCAGGGCCGCCGCGTTCCGGATGAACTGGTACATATTGCATTTTAAATGTGCAATCTGTACTATTCCGGCTTGTGATCCCCAGACACCTCACGCCGGTCCTGGCCGGGGCCAGCCGGCTATATCCGGTTGTGTCGGTGACGGGGCCGCGCCAGTCGGGCAAGACGACCCTTCTGCGGGCAGCTTTCCCTCGGCACAGATACGCAACTCTCGAATCGCCCGATGTGCGAGAGTTCGCACTTGCAGATCCGCGAGGTTTCCTGGCGCGATTCGATGGCCCGGTGATCCTCGACGAATTGCAGCATGCGCCGGACCTGTTCTCGTACATCCAGGTGCTGGTTGACGAGGAGCCCGCGCCGGGCAGGTTCACTCTGTCCGGTTCGCACAACTTTCTCCTGATGCGCCGGATCGCCCAGAGCCTCGCGGGCCGCGTCCACATATCGCATCTGCTGCCGTTCTCGCCGGCCGAATTGCACCGATTGTCCCTGCGAACCGGCGCGGAGATCGATCGGCCCGCGCCCCGAGCGTTACCCGGCGACTGGACGGACTTTGCCGTCGCCGGGGGGTATCCGCCAATCCATGATCGTGGGATCGATCCGTCCGAGTGGCTGTCCATGTACGTCCAGACCTACCTGCAGCGAGACGTGCGCGAACTGACCCAAGTCGGCGACCTGGAAGCCTTCCGCCGTTTCGTCCTTCTGTCCGCCGGCCGCGCGGGGCAAGTGCTCAACCTTTCCGGCATCGGTGCGGACTGCGGCGTCAGTCATCAGACGGCGCGCCGATGGGTTTCCGTGCTCGAGGCGAGCTTCATCGTATTCCGGCTGCCGGCGCACCACGAGAACTTCAACAAGCGTCTGACGAAGAGTCCGAAGCTGTATTTCCTGGATACGGGTTTGCTGTGCTATCTGCTGCGGATACGAACCGGCGGCCAACTCGCCACGCACGCGATGCGCGGCGCCGTGTTCGAGAACTTCGTGATCTCCGAGCTGCTCAAGTCCTGTTACCACGCCGGTCGGGAGCCCCGATTGAGTTTCTGGCGCGATCACCGTGGTCACGAAGTGGACCTGGTGGTCGAAACTCCGCGGGGCGCCGTTCCCGTCGAGATCAAGTCCGGCGCGACCGTCGCGTCGGATTTCTTTCGCGGGCTTCGCCACTGGGAGAAACTGTCCGGCGACGCCGGCCGGGGTATCCTGGTCTACGGCGGGGGCGACAGCTATCCTCGAAGCGGCGTTGCCGTCCGGTCGTGGCGGCATTGGCCATAACGGTTCGCGAACCCGGGGCCGATCCGGTCGTGGCGGGCGTTCAGGCGCCGCATCGATGTGCTCGAGGGCTGCGGCGAGCGATAGCCGCGCCGGAGCGTGCGGCGCGGCCATCGGCCCTATCCTTCGCCGTCCCCGTCCTCTTCGTCCTTGGACAGCCGGATCCGCACCAGGTCCGCGCGGCCGTCGTTCACCTCGACGATCTCGGCAGTCGCTCCTCCCAGGCGGACGCGGTCGCCGGTCTCCGCGAGCCGGCCCAGTTGGCTCACCAACAGACCCGAGAGCGTATCGACGTCCGCCGCATAGAGTTCGAGGCCGCACTCGCGGTTCACCCGCTCGATCAACACCCGGCCCCGGATCCGGAACGTCAGGGGATCTTCCTGAGTAATGTCGGGAGGTTCGGAATCGAACTCGTCCTGCACCGTGCCGACGATCTGTTCCATCACGTTTTCCATGGTGACGATCCCGACGAGCGTGCCGTATTCGTCGTCGACGAGCGCCATGTGCCGGTGTTTGCGCTGCATCTCGCGCAAGAGCCGGCTGATCGGAAGGGATTCGGGGACGTGCCAGGGGGAGTGAACGATGGAGTTCAAGTCCGCTTCGTCGCCGCGCCCCAATCCGATCAGCTCCTTCACGTGGACGATGCCGATCACTTCGTCGCGTGAGCCGCGGCGCAACGGAAACCGCGTGTGCCCGGTCTGCTTGACGACCTCGAGGCACCGATCGAGTGACCAGTGCGTGTCGAGAAACGCGACGTCGGGGCGCGGCACCATGACTTGGCGGACCGTCAAATCGTCGAACTGAAACACGGCGTTCAGCAGTTGAAGCTCCGTCCGCGACAGCTCGCCCGCCTTGCGGCCGAGACGGATGCTGGCCTGGATCTCGTCCTCCGTGATCGCAGGTCCCGTTCGGCTTCCCGTGAAGAAGTCGGCAAACGCCTGGGTTACCCGGATGACGGGACCCAGCCCCCGTTGCATGACAGTGAGCGGCCAGACAGTGAAATGCCACAGCGAACGCCAGTTGGTGGCCCCGTAGGTCTTGGGCAGGATCTCGCCGACGAACAGGATGGCGATCGTCAGGACCACGGACACGGCCGGCACCATGGCGGTTCCCATCACCTGCGTGGCGTACATGCCGCAGAACGTCGCTCCGGCCGTATTGGCGACGGTGTTCAGCACCAGGATGGCGGAGGTCGGTTGGGCGATGTTCGACTTCATGCTCATCATGCGCGCGGCCAATCGGGGATGCTCGCCGCCCGCCCGCTCGGCCTCCAGAGCCCCCACGCGCGTCGAGAAGAGGATCGATTCGAACAGGGAGCACATACTGGATATCGCGACCGTCATGGTGGCGGCAAAGACTAGCAGCAGCATGGTGCGTCCTCCTTGGGACGGAGCCGTAGTTCCCCCTCAACCGGCCGCGACGCCCAAGACCTTCCAGAAGGCGATCCGAGCCCGCCAACGGATCCGGATCCGGCGCCGGCCGTCAAGCCAGCGCGGCGATCCGATCCAGGGAGTCGGAAAGAGCCCGGAGCACCCGCCGGCGTTTCTCGGCATTGCCGGCGAACGGTCCGCGGGACATCTCGACTTGCACCCACGGCATCTCGGCCGCGTGCGAGCGCGTGATGAAGCCGCCGCGGAACGGATCGTTCACGGTGACGCGCGGCCCGAACTGCTCGCGGAAACTCTCGGCGAGACAGTCCATCCACGCCGCGGGACACGTGCCGTCGGCGTTGCCCAGGCAGACGTCGGGCCGGGGGAGACCCGGGCCGGGGCCGATCGGCGGCCCGACGGCCAGCATGGTGTGACAGTCGACGGCCAGCCGGACATCCGGCCCGGCCAGCGCGCGAAGCCGCGCATGGTATGGGCGGTAGTAGTCGGCGAGCAAGTTCTCGACGGCCGCTTCGCCGAGCGGTTCCCGCCAGATCGGGACGTTGAAGCAGGTGTGCGTCTTGACCACTCCGTCGGGCCGGCGGTCGTCCTCGGCGCGATTGAGATCGACCACCGCCCGTGCGATATCGGTCGTGACATAGTGGGCGACGTCGTCGGCGATGTCGTAGATGGCGGCCGCGTGCTCGTCGCCGTCCTCGACGATCTCAGACGGCGTCAGCATGCACGACGCGGCAACATCGTCCGGCACGCGGAGGCCGGCATGCGGCACGGAAGCGATGATCGGCAGCGTCACGGCTCCGGCTCCGCGGCGGCGGGTCGTCGCCGGGGCCCGCCGGCCGAACCGTCGCGCCGCGGGTCCGCGACGCCGATCAACTCGTTCCGGCCGCGCATCACCATCTGCACACAACCGAGATAGAACGCGAACGCCTCGCGGCGGTCGACGGTGAAGCCGCGCTTTTCGAGAATGCGCGGCAGGTCGTCCCGCATGCGCGACGCTTCCAGCGACACGCACCCGGACAGCGAGCAGAACAGGCGGGGCGCCGTCACGGCGTCGAGCGGCGGGGCGCCGTTCAGGAGCCGGATCAGCACCTGCAGAATCGAAGGCGTGATCCGCTCGCTCCCCGGTGAGCCGATCACCAGCCATGGCCGCCGCCCCCGGAAGACGATCGTCGGCGCGACGCTGGCCCACGGGACGGCGTTCGGGCGCATGTAGTACGGATGCGATATGTCGCTGTGCTCGAACGCGCTCATGTAGTTGTTGTAGAGAAACCCCAGCTCGGGCGTCGCCGCGCACGCCCCGTACACGTTCTCGATCGACTGTGTCAGCGCCACGGCGTTGCCCGCGCGGTCCATGATCGACAGGTGCGTCGTTTCGCCGTGGCCGAGATAGCGTCGGCCGATGGCCGCGGCGAGCTCGCGGGCGTAGTCGTCCCGCAGCATCCGTTTCTCGGTGACTTGCGAGTAGAAGCTGGGGTCGAACGGGCGATCGGCGCGATCGAGGAATGCGCGGCGAATCGTTTCGGCCAGCAATACGGCGCCGTTGCGCGTTTCGAGGCCTCGATGGCTCTCCGGCAGGTGCTGGTGGATGTTCATCATCTCGACCAGCGTGCGCCCGGCGCCGGGCGGCGGCATCGTGAAGACCCGATGCCCGAAGAAGCGAACCGTCAGGGGACGGCGCTCGATCGGAAGCGGAATCTGAGCCAGGTCGTCCCTGCGAATGAACCCATCGTGGCGCACCATGTCGGTCTCGATCGCCGCCGCGATTTCGCCCTGGTAGAAGTCGTTGATCCCGTCTGACGCGAGCCGGCGCAACGTCTCGCACAGCACGGGCTGCCGGAACACGGCGCCCACGCGGTAGGGCTGCCGGCCGTCTCGCAGGAACATCGGCGCGGCCGTGCCCGCGCGAAGGAACTTGGCCTCTCGGCGGGCTAGCTTGTGCTGCAGCGCACTCACCTCGTAGCCGTTCGCCGCCAGATCGATGGAGGGCGCGAGCACGTCGGCCAACGGGAGTGTGCCTTGGGTGGCGCGCAGGTAATCGAGCACAGCCGGCGTGCTTGGAACCGTGGTGGCCCGGTAGCCGCGCCGAAGCACGCCGCGCGCGCCGCCGACGGCGTCGACCGTCGCTCGATGCGGCGCCCGCGATGAACCGTCGAGCGCGAACGTGCGTCCCGTCGCGGCCTCGTGAACCAGCATCATCGTCTGGCCGCCCAGACCGGACGCCGCGGGCTCGCAGACGCCGAGTGCGAATGCCGCCGCCGCGGCGGCGTCGAAGGCGTTGCCCCCGGCCTCCAGAATCGCGACACCTGCCGCGGTCGCCGCGCCGTGGGCGGTGGCGACCATCCCGTCGTGCGCCACGGCCAGCCGCTGCGGTTCCTCGATCGCTTGTGAGTCCGTCACGAGGAGTCCCTGTCCTTCAGGCGGCCAACCAGGTACTCGGCGAGCAGCAGGCTGCGCTGGACCAGCGTGATCCGCTTCACCGCCTCCCGCGGCGTGCGGAGGTCTCGCGCCACCGGGCCGATGCCGCAGACGCATGCCTTCTCCGGCGGGACGAGCCCCGCCACGGAAGGCCACCGGGACGCGCCTCGCTCCAGCGAGATGTCCCAGCGCCGCGCCACCTCGGCCAACTCATCCACCAGCGCTCGCGCCGCCGGCCGATCGACGAACGGAGGCCGGACGGTCCCTTCGACCAACTCCCACCGCGGCCCGCCCTTGCCGAGGATGCCGCGTACCTTTCGGGCGAGCGTTTCGCCGACGGCCGCCGTGGGGTAGGTGGCCGCGATCTGGGCCGTGACCCTGTGCGGGGTGTGCATCGGGTGCCGTTCGGCCCGGAGGTCGAGCGTGGCGACGGCGATGCGGTCCGCCTGCGACGACAGTCCCGCGGTTTCCTCCAGCTTGCGCCAGGTCCAGCGCAGGGCGTCGGCCTTGCGGACGGAGCGTCCCAACTCCATGGGGTCCGTCTCGACACTGAGCTGGAACGTCTGCTGACCACGGCGTTCGGAGACCACCTTGTCGGGGACGAGCCCGGGTCGAAGGATCAGTACTTCCTTCGCGCGGGCGGCTGCGGCGCGGATCTCGTGCGCGCTGTATCGGGCGTCTTCGCCCTCGTCGGCGTAGTAGAGAACGCCCAGCGGAAGGTGCCGGAGCCGGCGCAGGCTGCGCAGAGCGCGCAGCGCGTACTCGATCATCACCAGGGGCGCCCGCGACGATCCGATACCCTCGCCGTACAGCCACTCGGGTTCGCGATGGAACGGCTGCGGCGGGAACTGGTGCTCCACCGGGACGTCGAGGTTGCCGATGAGCAGGATTCCTCCGTCGAGTCCGGCGCGCGTCTGCCAGGTCTCGACAACGTCGGAGTCCGACAGATCCGGCGCTTCCCGCATGTCCAGTTCCTCGAACAGGTCGCCGACTTCCTTGAAGGCCTGTTGCAGGCCGAGCGGATCGGCGGTCCGGCTCCTGAGCTTGACAAGTTCGCCGAGCCTCCGTTCCATGCGGTCGCGGCGTTCCGTGATGTATGTGAACACGTGCGCGCTCGGATCGGCTTTCGACGGAGTCACCGTCGGAGGGCTCGGCGTGCCGAAGTACCGGGCGCTGGCGACTTCGACCAGGCGGTTGATGAACTTCGGGAAGTCGAGTCCGACCGCGGCGGCCCCGACCAGGTAGGAGCCGTGCTCTCCCAGGCTCGGCAGGCTGTTGATCTCCAGGATGTAGAGTCGGCCGTCCGCGTCCAGCCGCATGTCGATGCGCGCGCAGTCGTAACACCCCAGCGCCGTGAACGCCTGGCGGGAGATTTCCTGCGCCTGTTCGATCAGGGCGGCGTCGATCGGCGCCGGGCACGCATACGAGATCGAGCGGCCGCTCCGCCCCGTCTTGTCCTCGTACGTGTAGATGGCGGGGCCGCCTTCGCCGAAAACCAGCTCGACGGGCGGGAACGTGTCGGGCGGATCGTTGCCGAGCAGCCCCACGTTGATCTCGCGGCCCCGGATGTACTGTTCCACGAGCACGGCCTGCCGGTACTCGTCATGGATCACCCGGACCGCCGCGCGCATCTCCGCCTCGTTCTCGACGACCTTGAGTCCGAACGACACCGCCTCGTTCTTCGGCTTGACGATCAGCGGGTACTGCAACTCCGGAACCGCCGCGTCGGGCGTTTGCAGGACCGCGAAGTCCGGCGTCGGCAGGCCGTGCTGCCGCAGGATCATTTTCGTCACGACCTTGTCGAGACAGAGCGAGTGCGCCATCGGGCCCGATGCGACGTAGGGAATTCCGACCATCTCCAGGATGCTGGGCACGTGCGTGTATCGCGCCTGTCCCTGCACGCCGTATGACACGTTGAAGACCAGGCCGGGGCGTTCGCCCTTGACCACGCGCGGCATGAATTCCTCGAGCCGGTCCACCAGGTCCTTGTCGCCCTCCAGGGCGATGACCTGGTGTCCGCCGGTCTTGAGTCCCGACACGATGCGATCGATCGTCTTGAGACCGATCTTCTCCCGGTTCGGCATGCCGAAAAGGTTGATGACGTTGCCCGTGTTCCGGTTGTAGACGACGGCGATCTTCATGAACGTGCGACTCCGCGAGCATCGTGGGGTTCGGCCCGGACGAGGCCCCCCCATCGTGTGCTACATTGAGTGATGCAATCCGCGTGGGCGGCGTTGTCGGTGGGTTCCTCCACACCTGACGCTCCCAGATCTCACCAGATTCGAGGATACCGCATTCGGATTGAGGAATGGGCGTATCGGACGTGATGGATGCGTTGATCGATGTTGCACGGCGGCTGGTGGATCAGCTCGCCGCGGCCGCACCCGTGATGTTGGCCGCGCTCGGTCTGCTCGTTGCCGGATGGCTCGCCGGGTGGCTGTTGTCGAAGGGCGTCGCGCGGTTGATTGTGCGTTGGGCGCCCGGCCTGGAGGAACGCACCACCCGCGTGACGTTGACCCGGTTCGGCTACCAGCGCCGCGTATCCGAGTTGATCGGGGGCCTGGTGTTCTGGGTCGTGCTGGCCGTGTTCGTCGTCGCGGCCGTCGAGACGCTGGGCATGCCCGTCCTGGCCGCGTGGGTGGGCCAGGTCGGCGCCCTCCTGCCGCGGTTGTTCCTGGGCGGACTGATCGTCGTGGTGGGCCTGCTCGCGGGATCCGTCGCGCGCGACGCGGTCGCCGCGGCGGCGCGCGCCGGAAACGCTCCGCAGGCCGACCTGCTCGGCCGGGCCGCGCAGGCGGGCGTCGTCGTGATCGCCGTCGTGACGGGCCTGGAGCAGGTCGGCGTCGACAGCGGCTTCCTGACCGCGATGATGGCGGTCCTCGCCGGCGGCGCGTTCGGCGGTGTCGCGCTGGCGTTCGCGCTCGGCGCCCGGACGGAAGTGGGCAACATCGTCGCCATGCACTACGTCCGGCAGACCTTTCATCCGGGGCAACTCGTCGAGCTGGGCGAAGTGCGCGGCCGGATACACGCGTTCACCAAGACGACCGTCGTCCTGAACGTGGATGACGGCCAGGCTCACGTGCCCGCCCGCATGTTCAGCGACCGGGTGATCGATCTGCCGGGCTCGGAAGGGTAGCGCCGTTGGACCTGGACGGGATTCTGTGCGACGCGTTTCTCGCCGGCCATCCCTCCGAGGCGGCGCGCGCGATCGAGCGGTGTTCGCTCCCGGCGGTTGCGGCGTTCCTGTCCGACCGCGCGCCCGAATCGCTCGGGCCGGTCGTGGCCGCGATGGACCCGGCCGCCGCCGCCGCGGCCATGGCCGAAGTGGACGAGGGGCATGGGGCGCGGATCGTCCACGCACTGCCGCAGGCCTCGGCCGGCATACTGCTCCGGCGACTGACGGAAGACCTGCGCGAACGTCTTCTGCAGCGCATGCCGCCGCGCGTCTCCGCCCGCATCCGCGCGCGGCTTCGGTATCCGTCCGGCACGGCCGGGGACCTGTTGGACCCTTTCGTGCTGACGGCGCCGCCGGAATCGACCGTGGCCGAAGCGCTCGATCGATTGCGTCGAACCGGCGCCCGCGGCCATTCACACGTTTTCGTGACCGACGCGGACGGCGTTCTCGTCGGCGCATGCGGTCTCGGAGAGCTC
>JAJEDW010000066.1 GCA_022821265.1 Acidobacteriota bacterium | reverse complement strand
TGAGCGCCGAGACGGCCGCGCGGATCGCGTGCACCGCCACGCTCCGCGGACGTCCGATCGTCGTTCCCGGCGTCGTGAACCGCGTTTTCGTCCTGGCCGCGCGGATGCTTCCGCCGGGCCTGACCGCGCCGCTGGTGCGTTTCATAAACCGGCGCCGCGGCCAGCAATCGTCCTGACGCCGGATCCGTCCCGTCCAGATCCGGTCCCCCAGCCGGGCCGAATCGCTCGATCCCGGCCATTCCGTGACAGGCAGCTCAACTCGGCGTGAACTCTTGGTGAACTCTGGGGCGCGGATATTACACGGCCGCAACATACCGGTTATGGTGACCGGGAACGGCAAACTCGGAGGCTATCCAGTGAAACTGCAACCGGTTGTTCATCTCGCCCTGATCGGAACGCTCGCGGCGGCGCCGGGACTCGCCGCGGCGCCGCAGTCGATTGAAGACTACGACGCCGTCTGGAACAACTTCGTGAACTGGTACGACGACGACTCGAGCCGCGGCGTCCAGAGCGTCCAGTTCAGCGGCCGGTTCCAGTACGAGTTCGCCACGGTCGACGGGGACCGGGGCACACACAGCGAATGGAACGTCCGGCGCCTTCGAGTGGGCGTGAAGACGCGGTTCCTCGAGGATTGGACGTTCCATGCCGAGGCCGAGTTCAATCCCCAGGAGGCGGATCCGTTCTACAGGCGGCTGACGGACTTCTACCTGGAATGGGCGCCGGGCGACGGCATGGCCCTCACCTTCGGCAAGCACGGCGTCCCCTTCACGATGGACGGCTCCACGTCGTCGAAGGAGCTGATCACGATCGACCGGAGCAACCTGGCCAACAACATGTGGTTTCCGGAAGAGTACATGCCCGGCGTCAGCCTGGAAGGCGGGTTCTCCAACTGGCAGTACCACGTCGGCGCGTTCTCGGGCGGGGCGAGGAACCGCGAGTTCGGCCGGTTCAGCGGCAGCGTCTTCACGCTGGCGTCGCTCGGTTACGACTTCAGGGAGCATCTGGGCGTCAACCAGGCGCTCGTCCGGGGCAACTACATCCACCAGACGCCCGACGAGGACAACACGTTCACGCGGCAACTCCGGCACGTCACGTCGATCAACTTCAACTTCGACGCGGGCCGCTGGGGCGTCCGCGAAGACGTGTCGATGGGCATGGGCTACCAGGGACAGAGCGACCTCTGGGGCCTGATGACGATGCCTTTCGTCAACGTCACGGAGAAGTTCCAGATCGTGGGCCGCCACACCTACCTCGCGAGCGAGGAAGCCAACGGCGTCCGGCTGGCGCGGTACGAGAGGAGCGCCGTCGCCGGCCGCGGCGACCGGTACAACGAGCTGTACCTGGGCGCCAACTACTACTTCTACGGCCACAAGCTGAAGTTCCAGTCCGGCCTCACGTTCGGCGACATGGACGACGCGGCCAACGACGGCGGCGCGTACAACGGCGTCGGCGCCACGGCCGGCCTGCGCGTGAGCTGGTAGCCGGACGTCCCCGGCGCGCGGCCGCGCGCCATGGACCGGGCCGGAAGCGTCGGAGTACACTATCGGGCATGCGCGCCCGATTCCACACACTCGCTCTCATCCCGGCCCTGTTGGGCGCCATGTCGTGCAGCACGGCGCCCGAAACTGTTGCGCCCGAATCCCCGGCATCCGCGCCCACCGCGCTGGACACCGGCCTGCCCGTCATACTGGCGTTCGGCGACAGCCTGACGAACGGGTACGAAGTCGAGGACGCGATGTCCTATCCCTCCCAGCTTCAGGACCGCCTGGACGCGCTCGGATACCGGTACCGGGTGGTGAACCACGGGAACGACGGCGACACCACGGCGCAGGGAGTGGCGCGCCTGCCCGACGCCCTGGCGCTCGAGCCGGCGATCGTGATCCTGGAGTTCGGCGGCAACGACGGCCTGCAGGGACGTTCGCTCGACGCGGCGCGCGACAACCTGGCCGTAATGATCGAGGCCTTCCAGGCGATCGACAGCCGCGTCATCCTGGCCGGCCTCACGCTGCCGCGCAACTACGGGCCCGACTACATCGCCGCGTTCGAGAACATGTACGTCGAGCTGGCTGAGCGACACGACGTCGACCGGATCCCGTTCTTCCTCGAGGGCCTGGTCGACCTGGAGGCTCTCGATGCCGGCGAGGCGACGCTGGAAGACTCGCTCCGCTACATGCAACCCGACGGCACGCACCCCACGGCCGAGGGATACACGATCGTCGCCGACACCGTCTTCAACGCGATCGAAGGCTATCTGAACGCGCCCGGTCCATGATCGCGCCCGAGAACTGGCGGTTCGACCCGGTGACGGGCGAGTACCGCGAGGACGAACCCCGGCGCGCCCGGGGCGCGGGGCTCGTCTGCGCCGTCGACGTGTTCGCCGGGCGCACCATCCTGCTGCTCGGCGGAACGGGGTTCCTGGGCAAGGTGCTCCTGGCGATGGTCCTGGATCGGCTTCCGGAGATCGAGAAACTCGTCGTGCAGGTCCGCCCGAAGAAGAACCTCCCCGGTCCGGACCGCTTCCGGTCCGAGATACTGGCCTCGCCGCCGCTGGCGGGCGTCGTCGAGCGCCTGGGAATGGAGACGATCCTCCGGCGGACGACGATCGTGGAGGGCGACCTGACCAGCCCCATGTGCGGCATCGCGGCCGAGTCGCTGTCCCGGCTGGCCGGGAACGTGGACCTGGTGATCAACACGGCCGGGCTGGTCGAGTTCACGCCGCCGCTGGACGAGTCCCTGGAGACCAACGTCTACGGCGTCCGGAACCTGATCGAGCTGACGCGCGTGCTCCAGGCGCGGCTCGTCCATATCTCGACGGCTTTCGTGGCCGGCAAGAAGAGCGGCCGCGTCCCGGAAGACCCCGACATCGCCGGCTACTACCCGGCCCGCACCGGCGCCGGCGACGCGCGCTTCGACGTCGAAGCGGAAATCCGCTGGTGCGAGGCGTTCGTCGAAGCCAACCCCGACCGGGAACGGCGGCGGCAGGGCGGCGTCGAGCGCGCCGAGAGCTGGGGCTGGACGAACACGTACACCTACACCAAGAGCATGGGCGAGCAGCTCATCGCGAAGACGCCCGGCCTGGACTTCGCGATCGTGCGGCCCGCCATCGTCGAATCGGCGCGCGCCTTTCCCTTCCCCGGGTGGAACGAGGGCATGACGACCTCGGCGCCGCTCGTGCTGATGGGGGGCGAAGGGGTCAAGGCATGGCCGGTCCGCAAGGACGGTCCGCTGGAGATCATTCCCGTCGACCTGATCGCCGCGGGCGTCCTGATCGTCGCCGCCGCGACGCTGGCCGGCCGGAACAGGCCCGTCTACCACCTGGCCACGGCGGCCGAGAACCCCGTGATGCTGCCTCGCCTGGTGGGGTTCCTCGGCATGAACGCCCGGTACCGGCACAAGCACCGCACGGACGGCAACAAGCTCGCCAACATGTGGAAGGCGTACGTCGAGACCCAGGTCGTCACCGTGGAGCAGATGGAGGCGCGTCGCCAGCGCCTGCGGTGGGGACTGGACCTGCTGCAGGCGGCATTCAACTTCCTGAAGGTGGTCCTGGGCAAGAAGACGATGGAGCCGTACCTGAGGAACCTGCGGATCACCCGCCGCCAGATCCGGCAGCAGCAGCAGACGCTGGACATGTTCCTGCCGTTCATGATCCACAACAGCTTCATCTTCGAGACCGGCAACATCCGCGAGGCCTACGAGATGCTCACCGACGGCGATCGCGAGCGTCTGTCGTGGGATCCCGAAAAGATCGACTGGGCCGACTACTGGGTCAACATCCACACCAAGGGCATCGAGACGTGGATCCGGCCCATGTTCATCAAGCAGGCGAAGACCGCGGCGGCGACCCACGAGCCATGAGATCCCGGGGTGTCCTCAAGCCATGATCCCCTGACGGAGTCTTAGCCGGTATGTTTCTCGCAGTCGACTACGTTTTTGACGTCCATGCCGCGCGGCGTAGGCTTTCGAAGCGTCTTTATCCCAGATTCCGCATCGCTGTCCTAGCCCTGGTCCGTTTCGACGACATTTTTCGGACCAAACCGCTAAGTGACTTCGTTGGCAGTTTCCAGAACGAACCTCGCTCGCTCCCGACGCAGCATCTGATACGGGCTCACACAGCGCACGTCCAGACCGATGCACGCGTTCGGAATCTTGATTCTTCGTGGCGTATCGGCGGCCACTTCGTGAGTTACGACCGTGTAACCCTGAGCCAGCGCGTGGGCGACGAGCCAATAGTCCGCGATCTGCAGGAACGTCGCAACTGCCGCGGGTTGATAGCCGGCGCCGCTGGCCCATACACTGACGGATCGAAGCGCGCCCGCCACGTCGGCGTCCGGTGGGAGAAAGAAGTTGTCGCCGCGTTCCTCCACCCACGCGGCGAGATCATCCTTCCCGCTGCGTAACTCGTCGGCGACCTTGTCGATGCTGGCCACCGCTCCCGATCGATTCCGAGCGACCAGCCAATCCCAAAACGCAGGACAGAAATCGAAGCCGTAGTGCAGGTTCTTGGCCTGGATGAAGACGTTCGCGTCGAGGAGATACCGCGTCACCGAATGAGCCCGACCTCGCGCCCGAGGTTTTTGAACGTCTCCACCTTCGACACGCCCAGCATTCGGAACGCGTCTCGATACAACGTGTGCCCCTCCAGCGTGCTGGCCACGAGTGCGCAGGCGAACCTGCGGCTCACGCGAGACAGGGTGGTGTTATAGAAGTCACCGCCACCGCCGGCACGTCGCTCGAACGTACTCAAACGCTCCAACTCGCGTCCCCATGCGGCGTCGAAGCGGTCGCGATCGAGCCACTGGGCGTCCAGCAGACGTCTCAGAACGACCAGCGTACTCACCTTGAAGGCCCGCGCCAGACGGGCCAGCGCGTCTTGGAGCGACTCGTCGTCGCGCAATTCAACTCGCAAAGCGGCCAGAGGCACAAGCAATTCCGCCGCCACGGCATTGCACCAGATCTCTTCGCGGCGAAGCCCCGGGCTCGGCGTGGCCTCGCTGTTCGACAAGGCCGACGCGCCCAGCCATAGATGCGCGATTTCGTGGGCAAGCGTGAACATCTGAGCCGCCTTGGTGTCCGCGCCGTTGACGAAGATCAGCGGAGCAAGAGGATCGCACAGAGCGAAACCTCGAAATTCCGCGGGATCGAGACGTCGGCGGTTGTTGCTCATCACGACGCCGCTGACCATGACGAGAACACCGGCCGCGTCGGCTTGGCTGATGAACAAGCGAAGAGCGTCCGTCCAAGTCGGGCACTGCCGGCGAGCTTCCAGTCTGAAACCCAGCGTTTCGCTGATCCGTGCAGCCACGGTCTCGGTGGACGTTTCGATGGTCGCGCTCCCGACGAATGTCAGTTCCGGTTCCTGTCCGACTCGGACGAAATCCCGATACCAACCCTGCCGTTCCTGGCATGCGTAGATCGTATCCAGGAGGTCCGGGCTGGGATGCGCGACACCGTCTCCGGACAACGTCCGAAAGTCCGGGATCGGAACGCGCTCCTCGGGCGGGTCGGCGAGGAAGAGATAGCCGACAGGAACATGGACGGCATGGGCAAAAGCCTCGACCTGCTTCAGTGTCGGCTGAGTCTCACCGTGCTCCCACTCCGACAACTTCTTGAATTTGGTCGTCAGATTCTCCCGCGTGATTCCCGAACGTTCCCGCGCCCACTGGAGCAGTTCGGGTTTCACGGAAACGCGGATCATAGTGCGGGCACCTCCAACTTGCCATCCTCAACCACGGCGGACAGCGGCGAAGTGTCACATGGGCGTGGCGGCCAGTGCAGCCGACTCGGCCAAGGTCATG
>JAJEDW010000059.1 GCA_022821265.1 Acidobacteriota bacterium | reverse complement strand
CCAGACCCGGGCGAGCAGCGAACGTGCGTCGGGCGGCTCCAACACGGGCTCCTTCGACGGATGCGTGAGGGCGACGTGGCCCAGCAGCTGCAGCGAACGCCGGGCTCGCGTCGCCGCCACGTACAGCAACCGCGTGGCCTCGTGCGCGATCTTCACGGATTGTATGCTCCTCAAGTATCGATAGAGGGGATACTCCTCGGCGCCGGCCTCCCGGATCGGCGCCATCAACAGCCGCGTGCGCCCCCGGCCGTCCATGTACTCGAGCCACTCGATCAGCTTCGGGTCTTCGGGCCGGAGCCAGAGGCCCAGGCCCGGCAGAATCACCGTATCGAACTCGAGCCCCTTGGCCTTGTGGATCGTCAACAGGTGCAGGTCCTCACCGGCTTCGACGTCGGGGCCGGCATACAACCGGGACACGGCCGCTCGGAACGCCCGCTCATCCTCCAGGTCCGCCCCCCGAACGGACCGCTCGAGCAGGTCCAGGTATTCGGCGGCGTCCTCCAGGCCCGTTCGGCTCTCCACGGAGGCGGGACCGCCCAGATCCATCCAGATGCCTTCGATCCAACGGCGGACGGGCATGGTGGCCCGTCTCCGGACGGCGTCTTCGATCACGGCGGCGAGACGGTCGAGGCGCTCGCGGCCATCCTCCGACAGCGCGGCCCGGCGGTCGGCCTCGGCCATCAGATCCATGACGGCGGAGTCCGGATCACCCGCCGTCAGACAATGCAGATCGTCCAGCCGGAGCCCGCACCAGGGCGCCCGCAACACGGCCAGCCAAGCCACGCGGTCGCCGGGATGCAGCATGGCGCGGGTCAGGGCCCACAGGTCCTGGACGACCGGACGCCCGCCGAGCGCGTCGATCTCGACGGCCCGGAAGCGCTCTCCGGCGAGGCGCAACGCGCTCACCGTCCGAAACAGGTGCTGGCGGGAACGCACCAGGACCGCGATCGTTCCCGGCGTGGACGCGGAAGATCGGACCTCGCGAATGATGCGCAGTACGGTTTCGGCCTCCGCGTCGGCATCGGCGCCGAGAAAGGGGTGGACTCGGACCGAGCCGGGCATCGACGGCCGGTCCGCGGCCGGGGCGTCGTACGCCACCGAGGGCGTATAGGCCACCGCGCCCGTGTATACGTCCTCGACGGCCGGGAACGCCGGGCCGAGCGCACGGTTGACCCACTGGACGATCTCGGCGCGCGACCGAAAGTTCACCGTCAGGCGGAGCGGCGCGAGCCGCACGTTTCCGACGCCGTGGGTCCGGGCGCGAAGGAACAGGCCGACTTCGGCCGCCCGGAAGCCATAGATGGACTGCATCGGATCGCCGACCAGAAACAGCGTGCGCCCGTCCCCGGCCTGCCAGTCGGCCGTCAGGGCCTCGAGCAGCTCGAACTGGCTCTCCGACGTGTCCTGGAACTCGTCGACCAGGATGTGGCGAATGTTGCAGTCCAGGGCGAAGGCGAGATCGGTCGGCGCTTCGGGCGATCCCAGGGCCTCCCGCGCCGCGTGCGCGATCTCGGTGAAGTCCACCGCGCCTTCCGCCTGAAACACCAGCTTGAGCTGGGCGACCGCGAGCGGAAGCAGTTCCATCAGGGCCCGCAGGACCTCCCAGCGCGACTCCCCCAGCTCCACCGGAGGCAGGGACCGAATCCGGTGAAACCGCTGCTGAACGTCGTGGTCCAAGCGGATCTCGAGACACCGCTGCTTCGCAGCCCGGCCGGCGGCGGTGGGCGGAAAGCCCAGCCGCCGGTCGAGGCGCTCCCGCCGTTCACCGTCGCGGGTGAGAAGCAACTCGGCGAGTCCGCGCCAACGGGCCAGATCGCCGGGGTCGGCGCCGGGCAGGGCCCTCAGTTCGGCGCACGCGGCGATGGGACTGCCGCTTTCCTGTTCCAGAAGGTTGCCGCCCGCATAGCGAGCCGCCGCGACGGTTTCGCGGCCGATTTCGCCGCCGACCCCGGCCGCGAGTCGTTCCCGCTCATCGGTCACGACTTGCGCCAGAGCCGACTCGATGGCGCTCCGGAACGCGTCGGTGGCCCGGTTTCCGACCACGTGACGCAGCCATTGGTCGCGTCGTTCCAGCATGGCCGACAGCAACCCGGCCGCCTGGCCGACGTCGTTGTCGAGGTGAACCAGCAACCGGGCCAGCGCATCCGACGCGGCCCGGCGGCCCGCGTCCCGGTCGAGCAGCTCCAGCGTCGCGTTCGCCGCGCGCGCGTACAGGCGCGCCGCGTTCTCCTCCGGGCGCGGAGGCGCGCCCATCCGGGACACCCAGGGCATGCGGCGGACGATATCGGCCGACAGCGCGTCGATCGTCTGTATTCGGAGCCGGGACGGATGGTCCCGCACACTCCAGCCGCGCGCCGCGTCGCGCGCCAAGGCGCGCTCGGCCAACGCGTGCGTCTGCCGTTCGTGGCGCGACCGGCCGTCCGGGTCGGGGCCGTCGGCGTCCGCCAGCGCCATGATCAACCGGTGGCGCATCTCGCCGGCCGCCTTGCGCGTGAACGTGATCGCGACGATCGATTCCGGCTCGTCCACGGACGGCGTCCCCAGCAATGTCAGGAAGCGCTGGATCAGCAGTTCGGTCTTTCCCGAGCCGGCCGGCGCCTGCACGATGCATGAGACGGCGGGATCCAGCGCGCGGAGCCGCTGGTCCTGATCCGCCACGGCCCCGGCCGGCAGCGCCTCATTCACGGCCCGGCTCCATGCCGCCGTGCGGCTCCACCCCGGCGAAGGACTCATGGACCCGACACAGCGCGGCCAGGTGACAATGGGTGCAGGTCCGGAGCCCCCGCTTGGGATCGACGCGGGCCACGCCGGCCGTGAACTCGCGGCCAAGGCGGTCGAGAACGGCCGCCCACTCGAGAACGCGTTTCGCCAGCGGCGTGCTCTCGCTCCCGCGGGACGTTTCCGGCATCAGGCCGTCCGACGCCGCGATTCCACGAAAACCGATCCGCCCCGCCTTGAGGACGCCGAAGAAGACACCCGCCACCCGCGCTTCCGCCGTGGCGGCGTACAACGGCAACTGGGGGTCGTCGGGCCGGTCCCCCTCCCATTTCGCCGGACTGGGGTCGCCCGTCTTGTAATCCAGGATCACGTCGCCGCCGTCCGCAACCCGATCGACGCGGTCGGCGCGGATCGTCAACCGCACGCCGCCGACTTCGACCTCTCGCGAGCGCTCCTGTTCGACGACGGTGAACGGTTGGCGGCGCGACTCCAGGACGAGCCAGTCGCGAATCACGCGGCTGAGACGGTCCGTCTCGAGGGCGGCGAATCGAGGGCGGCGAAGCCAGGACCGATCCCGGGACAGGTCGCGAATCGACGCGTCCACGGCGCCCGCCACGAGCGCGTCCACCCGTGCGGGACGTGTTCCGACCAACCCCGCGTGCGAACGGA
This sequence comes from Acidobacteriota bacterium, assembly GCA_022821265.1. Taxonomy (GTDB): domain Bacteria; phylum Acidobacteriota; class Terriglobia; order 20CM-2-55-15; family 20CM-2-55-15; genus JAJEDW01. The sequence goes on along the minus strand of JAJEDW010000059.1, from coordinate 3,922 downwards.
GTTCCCGCCAGACGCGTTCGAGAGCGTCATGGACGAGCACGCCGCGATCGAGGGGCGACAATCCCGGGTCGGCGGCGTCCCACCCCTCGGCGCCGAGGCGAAGCTCGGCGAAGGCGCGGAACGGGCACGCGGCCTGCAACCGGAAGACCGCCGCGCCGCGCCGCGCGCGCTCACCGTCGGACACCGTCCACGGCGGCGCCTCATGGTCCTCGATCGATTCCATGCGGGACGACCGGAAGACCGCGTCGGCGTACGTCGGGCCGGGCACGGCATCCAGGTCGCGGTCCGAGACCTCGGGAAGCCCGGCGAACAACGGACTCCAGCGAAGATCTCCTTCGTCGTCGCGCGCGGGTCGACTGACGACGATGGACGCGGCGCCGCGGACGATTCCCACCGTCAGCGCGCGCGCGAATTCGAGGTCGCGCGCGGGCGAGGATCGCGGCAGGTCGAATCGGCGCCCGAGCCGCGTCGGAATGAACGGGACGGGAGCCGGCGCTCCGGGAAGGGCTTCGTCGTGGGCGCCCATCAGCCACGCGTGATCGAAGTCCAGTCCGGACGCCTCGAACAGCCCGAGAACCTGAATCGGGGCCGGGCCGGACTCCGGCTGGAACTGCCGCGCCCGGGCGGACCGCTCGATCAGGTCGAGCGCGCGTTCCAGGGGAACGAGCCCGCTGGCGGCGTCCAGGGTCGAAAACTCCGACAACAGTTCCCCCCACGCGCCCAACGTCTGGTAATCCGCGCTGGACAACGGCCCGTCGCCGGGCCATCCCATCGCCGCCAGGAGCCGGGACAGCGCTCCCGCCCAGTCGCTGGGCATCCGGTGGCCGGACAGTTCGCCCCGGACGCGCCGCCAGGCCTCCAGTCGAGGACCGAGCAACGGGCAATGGTCGGGCCGGCCCTCGCGCCCGGCCTCCCGGATGAGACGGATCACGTCCACTTCGGGCGCGCGCCGGCGCCTCAGGCGCCCGTCCAGCAGCGCCCGCCGCGTCGCCTCGGCCTGGGCGCCGCCGAGGAAACGCGACCGCAACAGGCGTCCCGTGGCTTCGAGCGGGTTGCGGCCGGGATCCAGGGCGAGCACGGTGAACGCCGCGTCGACGATGGGATAGTCCCGGAGAGCGGGACCGAGCGAGATGTTGAACAGCCGTTCGGGATCGCGCTCGGGCCGCAGCCGCGCGTCCGGGTGCAGCATCTCGGAGAAGGCGCGCTCGATCTCGCCGCGACGCGCCTCCAGGTCCGGCACGATGACGCCGATTCTCGCCTTCCGGGGCGGCGCGGCGGCCTCTTCGAGGCGACGGCAGGCCCACGCGGCCGCCGCTCGAACCTCCGCCTTCCGGTCCGGCAGCGTCAATCGAACGCCCGAGGGACCTTGCCCGTCGGCGTCGGTTTCACGCCTGGCCCTCTCCTCGACCGCGGCGCCCGCGCCTTCGAGCGCGTCCAGCAGAACGTTCTCGGCCGGCGTCCGTTCCACGAATCCCGCCAACACGACGCGTTCCGGGGCGGCGACTTCGCGCTCCCGCACGCGGGCGGCGAGGAACGCGGGAAGTTGCGCGCTCGACAACCAGCCGTTCGACTCCAACCGGCCCAGAAACTCCATCGTCCAGGCCTGGAAGGCCTCCGTGTCGGCCGTGTCCCGCCACTCGGGAGCATCCAGGGGCAGGCGCCAGGCGCACACGAGATTCCAGGCTTCCATCGCGGCCTCGGCGGTCGCGGCCACGTTGAGCAACCCGGCGCCGCGCGAGCGCCGGACGATGTCTTCCCAGATCGCGCGCTCCTGGAACGGGCCGAGAAGCCGCCCGACGTCGCCCGATGGACCGGAATAGAGCCATTCTCGAAAGCAACGGGTAAGCCAGTGGCGGATGGGCAGAATCTCCGGAGACGGCCACACCGTCCGGCCGGCGGCGATCTGACGGGCGTCGTGCTCGCGCCGCATCTCGCGCGCGAGCCGGGCCGTGGCGGTGACGACCAGCTGCGGCGCCTCGGGCTTCGGATTTGAGGGTCGCCGAACCATTTCGATCCTCGCGGCGGGAAGAGCCGGCGGCAGTAAGATGTCGAAAGTGGTTTACAGTCTAATGCCCCACCCGCCAACAACGCCCGAACAACACCGGCCGGAATACGACGCCCCACGATTGTTTGTAGAAGCACACGCGGATCACCACAACGTAAACGTGATGATCGATGCCTTATCTACGCCGCATTCCGCGACGCGTGTCGATCCCTCCGGCCTCGATCACGTGGAGCAGCGCGTCCGCGACTTCCTCCCGTCGTGCACCGATACGAAACTCTTCTTTCGATTCGGCTCGAATTCGCTGGTAATCGGACCTCCCAAGTTCAACTACTCATGTTCCTTCGCCTGCATAATGTACTTTGACGTTCACGCGATCCTTACGATGTGATGAAACATCTCACGCAGGAATTCCTCCCACCGCGGACCATCTATCGAGAGATCGCCGAGAAGAAACACCTTTACGACGCCAATTTCGTCCAGCCGGGCACGCATTTCTGCCGTCACAACTCCAGCGATTAGTATGTTCGTGCACCCAGCCGGCGTTTCCGCAAAACTCTTCCGCATGGCTCCCAGTCTCTCTAAAGCGCCTGCTGGGTCTTTTCCGCCCTTGATCTCTATCGTCGCGACTGTCTTGTCGTGCCTGTCGAACCGAATGTCCGGCTCCGATCCGTAAAGCATTTCGTAGTCGTCATGCAACAAGTAACGGCCACTATCGACGCGCTCGCGCACGAGCCCTTGGCCTCCCAGCCATTCCGCGATTCGCGTCTTGATGAGTTCCTCGGCCATCTGGCCGATCTTGTTGCGATACATGCCGTCAAGACGGATACCCATCGTAGCGATTATATTACGATATCCATTTTCCAGCGACCAATCGGATGAGTCCTCGATGATCGACGAAATGACCGAGTTGTAAAGGCGGGCCACTTTAAGGGCATTGTACGGCGATACTTTGCTTCGTCGTGACCCGTCTTCCCATCCAACCACCGACGCGGCCAACTGCTGCACCTGCTTCTGCGACAGTAACGCGATACCTAGGTAATATCGGGACGATTGCGGGCGGTTTTCCAGAATTTCGGGGTGGGCGAACACAAGCCTGGGATCGATTCTCGACGCCGCTGCATACTGCCACGCGGCTTCACTGATCATCAGTTTCTCTATGGGTTGGAAACGCAACTCCCCTCCAAACTCTTCAACGGCTCGCCGAAGGGCAACGTCTTCGCGTTTACGCACCAAACCTGACAGCAACCGCGATCTGTATTGAGCATCGGCCGCGTCAGCCATCCGTCCGTACCCACTTGTACACGCACTTCCTGATTTCGCGCCGACCAAACCGAGCCATCTGTTGGCTGGAATTGCCCTTTCCACGTGGCAGGACCCATATGTCGGAACAGATGAAGCCACACCGTTCTGCATAGTCCGAAAGGATAAAGTCTACAGGAACTTCTTCGCCGTGGTACTGAACATTGTCATTTACCATAATGACGACACCACCGGGTTTCACAACGCGGCCCAATTCGGCGATTATAACGGCCATTTCGAAAAAGTATCCCTCGATTAGTCGGACTATATTCTTATTGCTTAGTTCGTCGATGTGGCCTCTTAGTCTCGCGAGAACGTCGTGCACAGCCGACTCAGAGTAGATCGCCGTGGCGTGGGACACCAATCTGCGATTACGTGAGTAGACCGTTTTCAGCCAATCGACCTTGGTTTTGTTCTCCACTGTAGCGGACAACAACTGTTGCCGAAGTTCTGCGAAGTCCTGCCGATTGTATCCCATCCACGCTAATTCCAGTGCGTACGTTCTAGCAGCCTGTGGTGCAATTCGCATTTCGTAGCCCAGGAAACGGACCGGATGCGACCGTATCGCGAGGAGGATGGATTGAGGAGAACGCGATATGGGCATGGGACGGAAGAAGT
>JAJEDW010000083.1 GCA_022821265.1 Acidobacteriota bacterium | reverse complement strand
GCCCGCGTAAAGACTTCGCGTCTGCTGGACCCGTTCTTCCGGGCGGCGGGCGTGACGGGCATGTTCAACCCGTTCGGGCACGAGGCGCTGGCGGCGGGCGGCCTGCTGGACGTCGAGCGGCCGATGGTGGCGCTTCACGAGATCGCACACGCCCGCGGGTACGCCGACGAGGGCGAGGCGAGCTTCGTGGCGCTGCTGGGGGCCGTCCACGCCCCGGACCCGCGGATGCGCTACAGCGGGTGGCTGTCCCTGTGGATGCACATGCGGTCGCCGGAGAACGACGCGCTGCTGGACGCGGGCCCGCTGGAGGACCTGGACGCCGTGGCGCGCCGCGTCCGCCGGGAGCGGATCGGGTGGGTGAGCCGGGGCCAGGGGCGCGCGCTGGACGCCTTTCTCCGGGCGAATCGCGTCCCGGACGGCGTTCGGAGCTACGCGCGGATCGTGCGTCTGGCCGCCGGTACGCGGCACGACTGGGAGCGGTTCCGGCAGCCGTAGGCGCGCCGGCCGCGGTTCAGGTCTTGGGTTGGCGCCCGGTGAATCCCTCGAACAGGCCTTCCAGCCGGGCCATGCGCTCGCGAAGGTCGGCGATATCGCGGCGCATGGAATTCTGTCCCGGAAGGATCAGTCCGACGATGGCCACGGCCGATCCGATGATGGCGAAGAATTCCGGACTCATCATTCAACGCTCCCTTTCCCTGTCTTGGCTGGAAAGGGCCGTCCAGCATGGCCTCGTCCGTTCGGGCAAGTGACGTAAGGCCGCCTCCAAGTCTACATCGAACGTCGGATCGGTGTCACGGCTCAAGCGATCACGGTTCGCCCAGCCGGAAGACGTACAGGGCGTTGGCTTCGCCGGGGCTGACGAACTCGGTCGCCAGGAACGTCGCGATCCGCCAGGGGCTGCCGCCCTGCCGGGCGGAGGTCACGGCCAGGTACTGCACGCCGTCGACCTCGTAGGTCACCGGGAAGCCCTGGACCGACGTTCCCAGGCGCGTCCGCCACAACTCCTCCCCCGTCTCGACGTCGAAGGCCCGGAACCACCGGTCGTAGTCGCCGGCGAACGCCAGGCCGCCGGCCGTGGTGAGGGCCGCGGTCAGGAACGGCGCGCGCTGCTCGATCGTCCAGACCTCTTCCATGGTCGAGGGGTCGTAGGCGGCCAGCTTGCCGAAGTTGCCGTCGGTGCCGGGCATCTCCATCCATGCCCGGTCGGCGCCGCTCTCGCCGCCTCCGACTTCGAGCACGATCTCGCGCCCGGAGATCTCCATGCAGCTCTGGCTCAGGGGTATCACGATCAGGCCGGCCTGGGGCGAGTAGCTCGTGGCGTGCCAGTTGTGGCCGCCGGCGGTTGAGGGGCACACCGAGACCCAGTCGCCGATGCCGGCGTTGGCGATGTCGTCGCGGTAGGCGACCTCGCCCGTGTCGGCGTCGATCGAGAGCACGTTCTGGAAGATTGTCTCCGTCATTCCCAGGAACGCGCCGTCCCGGCGGTCCAACTTCCAGAGGACGCCGTGCTTGCCGATGGTCAGCAGCGACGGGCGGCCGTCGATGTCGGCCAGGACATGCTCGAAACCCTCGTCCAGGTCGAGCGACTCTCCCGGAACGTGCGTCCGGTACCAGACGATGCTCCCGTCGTCCACATCCAGCGCCAGCGTCGAGTTCGCATACAGCGTGGCGTCGTCGGTCGTCATGCCCCGGCTCGCCGCCACCCAGGGCTTGGCCTGCGCCGTTCCGTAGTAGACCAGTCCCAGCTCCGGATCCCAGCTTCCGCCGTTCCACAGGTCGCCGCCGGCCCGCAGCTCCCAGGGCAGGCCGCCCCAGGTGTCGCCGCCGGGCTCCCCAGGCCGCGCGATCGTGTGCGTGCGCCACACTTCCTGTCCGGTCCGCGCGTCGTAGGCCGAGACGAAGCAGCTCGCCTCGGTGAACGGCGTGCATCCGTTGATGCCGTTGATCACCTTCCCGTCGGCCACCAGCGGGCCCGCCGTGTTCTGAAAGCCGAGCTCGGGGTTGTCGATGCCGGTCTCCCAGCGCGTGACGCCGGTCGGCGCGTCCAGGGCCACCATGGCCGCGTCGTTGGTGGCCACCAGCACCAGGTCGTCGTAGAGCGCCACGCTCTGCACGCGGGCTTCCGGGCTGGCGTTCTTCCGCCGATACTCCCACAGCAGCGTGCCCTGGGCGGCGTCCAGGGCCTGCACGCGGTCGCCGGCCGTCGTCAGGAACAGGACGCCGTCCCGCTCCAGGGGCGCCGTGCGGTAGCGGCTGCCGTCGGGAAGCCCCCACACCCAGGCCAACTGGAGACGCTGGACGTTGCCGACATCGATCTGCGAGAGCGGGCTGAAGCCGTTCGAGCCGGGTGATCCCCGCCAATGCAGCCAGTCGCCGTCGGGAGGATCCCGCAACTCCGCGTCCGACACCGGCGTGTAGTCCTCGATGGGCCGGAAGGTCTCGGTCAGGCCGAGGTCCGTTTCCGACACCGCGCCCAGGAACGCGGGGGGCGCGTCGACGCCGTCGGGAGACCGCACGGTGCCGGCCCGTCCGGGAACGGGCGGGATACGCTCCCCGGCCGCCGCCGCCGGCTCGGTCCCGGGAATCACGGTCCCGACCGAGGCCAGGGTCAACGCGCCGGCGCCGCCCGCCACGCCGTTGGCTTCCAGGATGTAGGCGGTAACGGCGGCGAGGTCCGCCCCCGAGAGCGACCCCGGATCCGCGGGCGGCATGGTCGCCGCGATCCGGTCCATCAACTGGGCGACGGGGCGCGCCGCCCAGGTGTTCCGGAAGTTCGGACCGGCCAGCTCCGGCGCCTCGAACGCGCCCTCGAGGCCCCCCAGGTGGCACGCCTCGCAGGCCTCGGCATAGACCGCGGCGCCGGCCCGCGCCTGCGCGGCCGTGTACTGCGCGGCCACGGGCGCGGGCGCCAGCAGCCCGACGACGGCGGCCGCCCACACGGCGGCGGCGTGTCGATTCCGTTTCACGGAGCGGCTACGGGATGGGCGCGCCGTCTTCGCGTCTCAGGCCGCCCCGGACCAGGATGCCGTGGTAGTCCTCGGACCGGGCCGGGTTGCCGCGAACGAGGATGACCTCGCCGGGGGTGAACGTCTCGGGCGTGTAGCCCTGGCGCCGCAGGGGGCCGGCCGCCGAGCCGCCGAAGCTGACGTCCCATTCCTCGGGCGCGCCGTCATCGCCCTCCACCTCGACGATCAGGAACGGATGCGGGTTCACCAGCCGCCACTCCTTGACGACGGCCGTGATCTCCACGGTCTGGTCCTCGTGGTAGATGTTGTTGGTGCTGTGGTGGGCCGCGCCGGACACGGCGACAAGCCCCGTGCTCGCGCCGATCAGGGCCGTCAGCCTGACGAGCTTCATGTCGGCCTCCTAGGGTTGGATGCGGACCACTTCAGGGTCCTCGGGATACTCGGTCGGGAGCAGGCGCAACGATTGGCGCGCGGCCTCGAGCTGGCAGTCCCAGGGCAGATCCAGCGGCTGGTCGTCGGGTTGGGACCGGACGTCGAAGATCCAGGGCTCCCGCAGGAAGAACGCGTCCTCGACGGTCACGTGCAGCCGGAGCGCGTCGTCTTCGCGGGTATAGCGTTCGGTCACGCGCTTCTGCGTCGACGACGGCAGCTTGAAGTCGCTGTTCAGCCCGGTCGGGTCGAACGTGAACTTGGTGGTCACCACCACCAGCGCGCCGTCCTCGTAACGGCCCGTCGCGTATCCCTGGACGAAGTACCGGTTCAACGCGGGCGGCGTGTGGCCGCGCCCCTCCAGCCAGACGGTCCGCACGACGTCGTCCTTGCCGTGGGTGATGACCACCCGGTCGTCGAGCTGCTCGATCCGGTAGGAATACGGATCGGAGAACATGTGGGGGATCGTCATCGGCGCGCAGTCGTACTTGGGCGCCGCCACCTCGTCGAAAGCGTCCCGGAAGGCGCGCGCCCGCGCCGTCAGCCGCGGATCGTCGGCTTCCAGCAGCAGGCAACTGAAACCGGGGCCGTCGATGCACCGCCCCCAGCCCCAGACACCGTTCAGATCGGGAACGGCGTCCTGGGAATACGCCGGCGGCGAGGCCGCCGCCCATGCCAACGGAACGCAGACTAGCAGGCTCAAGGCCCAGCCGTTACGGTTCACGGTATCTCCTCCTCGAACGTCGTCGGGACGCACCCAACGATATCAGACCCGGCGCCCGGGAGCGCGGCGGAATCGCGGAACGGGGGCGAGCCTGGAAGCCGCCGGCCGGGCCAGTGGCCGCGTGTCTGTCTAACCACCCGAACCTGGAAGAAGCGTCCGTTCGAGCGTCGCCAGGCGCTGATCCACCTTGGCGAACTCGATCTCGACCGTCCGCAGCCGCGCGTCCAGCCCGTCGAGACGGCCGTCGATTCCATCCAGGCGGGCATCGATACGGTCGAACCGGTCGTCGATCCCGTCCAGGCGGGCATCGATCCCATCCAGGCGGTCGTCGATCCCGTCCAGACGGGCATCGATCCCGTCCAGACGGGCATCGATCCCATCCAGACGGGCATCGATACGGTCGAACCGGCCATCGACGCGGTCGAGCCGGCCATCGATTCCGTCGATTCGCGCATGGACGCCGGACAGTCGAGCGGATGACAGGCCCGCCAGCAAGCCCGTCGCGGCCAGCACGGTTGTCAGGATCGTCCCGATGATCCACTTCGTATCGCTTGTCATCGAAGCCACCAGTGAGCGCATGTCTCCCTGCGCTCCCAGCGGACGCATCGCCGGCGGGCCGGTGAATCGGAAACGCGTCGCGGACCGTCGCGAGCCGGGCGAGACTCCCGCCGGCCGAACCAGGACGCGCCGCATCCCGGTGGGTAGCGGCGGCGTCCGTTGCCCGAGTCTATTCCGCGTCGTCCAAGACCGTCAAGAACAAGCCCGCCGCAACAAAAAGGGCTTCCCTTGCGGGAAGCCCTTTTCTCGAGTCGACGGCCGGAGGCCGCCCGGATGCTAGAAGTCGATGCGCGCGTTCAGGGTGAACGTACGCGCGCCGCCCGCCGATGTGATCCGCCCGAAGTTCGCCGAGTTGATGCTGAGGTTCGGGTTGTTCCACAGCGGCGTGTTCAGCAGGTTGATCGCGTCGATCCGGAGCGTGAACTCCGTGCCCTCGCGGATCTGAATGGACTTGGACAGCGCGGCGTCCAGGCCCAGGCTGCCCGGCCCTTCCAGCCAGTTCAGGCCGAGGTTGCCGGTCGTCCCCGGCTTCGGGTTCCGCAGGATCACGTTGCCCGAGCTGTCGACGATCTGGTAGAGCGCCGCATGGGACTGCAGGTTGTCCGGGTTCGAGCCGTAGTAGTCGGTCACCGGCTCGCGTACGCGCGACAGCCCCGTGAAGTAGGTGATGTTGCCGTCGGAGCCGACGTTGACCTGTCCAAGGGACTTCGGAAACGCGTCGATGCCCCCGACCAGGTCCGGAGTGTTGATGAAGTCGTTGGCCGCGATGGTCTGGATGTTGCCGACCGTCACGGGAATCGGCGTGCCGGAGGCCCAGCTGAAGATCGACGACAACTGCCAACCCTCGATGATCCGCGCCAGCGCCGCCGGCGCGCCCGAACCGATCAGGCGGCCGGGACCGAACGGCAGCGACCACACGCCGTGCGCGTTGAACCCGTGCGTGCGGTGGAAGCCGACCACGCCCTTGGTGCCGCGGCGGTTGTTCGGGTCGCGCACCGTCGCGCTCTGGTCTTCGCGCGCGCGGAACGTCGACTGCGCCGCGTTGCCCAGCGCCCGGGACCACGTGTAGGTCAACTGTCCGCTGAAGCCGTTGGACAGCCGCTTGGTCACCTGCGTCTGCAGCGAGTGATACGTCGAATGGTCCTGGTTGCCGTAGATGTCCACGTCGTCGAACTGCGGGGCGATGACGATGAAGTCTTCCGGATACCCGTTGGCCCGGATCATGCCGCCCCAGCCGCCGCCGCCGAACGGCGTCGCGTTGATGAACTCGGCGAAGCCGGCCGCCTCGCCGTCGGCGAAGAAGTCGTCCGTGAAGGTCCAGTTGCGCAACGCCGACGAGGCCGTGCAGCCGCCGGTGCCGATCACCCCGCAGGTCCCGCGGAGGCTCAGGCCCTCGAACATGTCCTCGAACAGCGGAGCGGTGCCGCCGCCACGCACGATGTTGAACGCGTCGAGGATGCCGTTGTTGAATATCTCGTACTCGTTCAGCTCACGCTCGCCCCAGAGCGACACGCCCGTCGTCCCGACGTAGGCGACGCTCAGGTTGGTGTCCGGGGCGATCTCGGTCTCGACCGAGAGGTTGAAGTTCTGGATGTAGGGAACCCGCCGGTCCGGAGCGTAGGCGAACACGTCGTTACGCCGGTTCGTGAGCGGAATCGTCGCGTAGGGCTCGATCGTGAGCGGCAGCGGGAATTGCGCCGTGGCCGCGGCCGAGTTCGTCGATCCGGGCAGCGCCGTGTAGACGCTGGGCGTGATCGAGGATCCGAACGTCTTGCCCGGGTTGCGGCCCGGTCCGAAGTCGTACTGCAGGAACGTCGGCGCGCCGGAGTAGCTGATGCCGTAACCGCCGCGGACGACCGTCGTCCGGTCCAGCCACGGCACGTTGTAGCTGAAGCCGAAGCTGGGCGCGACGTTGTTCCAGTCCTTCGGGTAGAGGTTCCGGTCCGGGTTCAGGCTGTTCTTCCCGACCGTGATGATCTCGACCAGGTTGTTCGGGTTGTTCGCGCCGCCGTTGATCAGCAGATCCGGGTCGGCAGGCGCCGTGTTCAAGCCCTTCGCCTCGTAGGGCACACCGTAGACGTCCCAGCGCACGCCGTAGTTGATCGTCAGGTTCTGCGTGACGTTCCAGTCGTCCTTGAAGTAGGCCGCCCAGTCGTCCTGGTGGTAGTTCAACTGCTGCTTGTTCGTCACCAGGATGTCGTCGAACCCTCGGGCCGGATCGTTGACGATGTAGGTCTGGTTCTGCCCGGAGATCGAACCGGACAGGTCGTTCAGGATCGATTCGGCCAGGCCTGCGTCGTTCCGGTGCAGGTCCGGGAACAAGTCGCGCTCCTGGAGCGCAAGGACCGGAAACCCGCCGCTGCCGATCGTGGCGCTGGGGAACAGGCCGCCGCCGTTCCAGCCGTCCGAGTCGGCCCAGACGCCTTCCCAGCCGGCCTGGAAGGAATGCGAACCCACGATCCAACTGATGTTGTCCGAGAACGTGTACAGCGGGCTCCGCTGGCTGCGCGTGCCGCCCGGGAGCCATCCGCCGCGTCCGTTGAACGACGACGTGTTGATGTTGTACGGGTACCCGGCCGCCGTTGTAGGAACGAACGTCAGGGCTTCCTCCGCCTCCGGCGTCAGGTTGTCCAGTCGCTCGTCGGCTCCGAAACAGCACCCGACTTCCCAGGCGCTGCGCCCGTGCCAGCTCGTCTCGCGCTCGCCGAACCGGAACTCGTTCAGAACGGTCGGCGTGATCGACGACGTCCACTGCGCTGTGTAGATCCGGGGATTCCGCGTCGCCCGGCCCTGGAACCCGCCGGGCCACGCCGGCAGACCCGAGTCGTTGAAGTTGTACTCCCGCGACATCACGAAGTTGACCTTGTTGCCGTCCGTGATCTGGTAGTCCAGCCGGATGTTCAGGTTGTCGCGGTTCGTGTTCTGCGACGTGCCGGCCGCGTTGTCGATGCCCGACTCGCTCCGGACCCACCGGTAGCCGGCGGTGTTCAGGCCGTCCCCCGTCGTGAAGTCGTTCGGCAGGGGCATCCGTCGCAGCGATTCCTGGATGAACGGGTTGTTCGAAATGCCCGTCCCCCGGTTCGGGTCCATGACGTCGCTGAACAGATTGATGCTCTGAAGCGGTCCCGTCGCGTCCGCCGGCTGCGTGGGGTCGCCGGACAGGTTGACCGAGGCGTCGGCGCCGCCCAGCGCGTTGTCGTTCTCCGCGCCCGGCCAGTACCGGAAGATGCCCTGGCGCGCCTGGGCGGTCAGCACGCCGCCGGAGACGTTCTGGCGCCGCCGGTAGCGCTGGTTGTCGATCAGGACGAAGAAGAACGCCCGGTTCTGGATGATCGGACCGCCCAGACGGCCGCCGAACTGGTTCCGGTTCTCCCAGTCCTTCTCATTCCCGCGCAGGTTGTCGAACCACGTGTTCGAGTTGAACGCGGAGTTGTTGGTCGTCCAGAACAGCGCCCCGTGGAACTCGTTCGTCCCCGAGCGCGTCTGCAACCGTACCTGCGAGGAGCCGCGCCCGGACGCCGCGTCGACGGTCCCGACCGAAATCTGGACTTCCTCGACCAGGTCCGGGCTCGAATACGTCGCCGCGAACGCGCCGTTCCAGTCCAGGTAGCGCCCGTCCGACACCGGAATGCCGTCCCGCGTCGTGTTCGTCGCCGAAACCCGCGTCCCGGCGAAGTTCGTCGCGTCGTCCTCGTTCCGGTCCCGCACCAGACCCGCCGTCGTGTCCAGCAGATCGAACACGTCGCGCGTCGCCAGCGGCAGCGCCAGCACTTCCTCCTCCGGAAGCGCGTCGCCCACCGAGGCCCCCGTCGTCGCCAGCA
>JAJEDW010000045.1 GCA_022821265.1 Acidobacteriota bacterium | reverse complement strand
GGTCGTCGCCGGACAGGACGCTGAAGCCCGGCGGCCGGTGACGCAGGATCTCGCCAATCTGGTCCAGCCTGCCCGATGCTTCCTTGACCGCCGCGATCCCGGGAAGCTCCGCCAGCCGCAGCGTCGTCTCGGGACGCATGTTGCCCCCGGTTCTCGCCGGCACGTTGTAGAGCACGACGGCGATGTTGGCGGCCTCGGAAACGGCCTTGTAGTGCTCGAAATACCCGCCCTGCTGCGGACGGTTGTAGTACGGTCCCACCGACAGCACGCCATCGGCGCCGAGGCGCGCGGCCCGCTCCGTCATCCGTACGGCATGGGCCGTCGAGTTGGAGCCGGCGCCCACGATGACGGGCACGGCGCCGGCCACCCGTTCCAGCACGAGCGATGCGATGCGCTCCCACTCCGCGTCCTCCAGCGTCGGGCTCTCTCCGGTGGTGCCGCACGGCAGCAGCATGTCCACGCCGTTCTTCAGTTGGAAATCGACCAGGCGCCCGAGGGCGGTTTCGTCGACGGCGCCCTCCGACGTGAACGGCGTCACCAGCGCCGTGCCGGTTCCCCGGAAACCCGATTTCGTCATCGTGTCACCGCCTCCCGGAGGTCCACGTCGTCCATCGTGAAGACGCCGCGCCGACCGCGAACCCAGCGGGCGCCGGCCAGCGCGCCCAACGCGAACCCCCCCCGGTCGCGGGCGACGTGTTTCAGCTCGATCTCGTCGGCGGGAGAATCGAATCGGACCGCGTGGACGCCGGCGGCATGCCCGCACCGGACGGAGGACACCTGCAGGCATTCGGGCGCGATCTCGCCGTCGGCGGCGGTCATCAGCAGCCGGTTCTTTCGGTCCATGCCCTCCAGGAGAATCTCGCCCAACCGCAGCGCCGTGCCGCTCGGGCTGTCGACTTTCCGGCGATGGTGTCGTTCCGCGACATGCGCGTCGTATTCGGGCCAACGGTCCACCAGCTCGGCCGCGAGCCGCACGATGCGGTAGAAGACGTTCACGCCGATCGAGAAGTTCTGCGCATAGAGCATGGCGGATTCGGTGAACCACGGCCGCACGTCCTCGAGCCGCGCATACCAGCCGGTCGTCCCCACGACGATGTCCACGCCGGCGTCGGCCGCAACCCTCATGTTGCCCAGGACCGCATCGGGCGTCGAGAACTCGATGGCGACATCGGCCTCCCCGAGCGCGGCCGCCGTCGCCGGCGGTTCGATGTCGAAGATCCCGGCGATGGAGTCCCCGGCGGCGACGGCCGCCTTCTCGACCTCGCGCCCCATGCGTCCGTATCCGATGATCGCGACCTTCATGAACCCGCGCCGTCGAGCAGCCTCCGGACGAGCTGCTCGTACAGGTCGACCCCGTCGAGGAGCTCCCGCTTCGAGATCTTCTCGTTGGCCGTGTGCGCGTCCAGGATCGATCCCGGCCCGACCAACAGCGGCCGCCCGAGGCGCCCCAGGTACGGAACGTCGCTGCCGAACGCCACGACCGTCGTCGGGAAGCCTTCGACGACGTGCATGAACTGCGGCGACGATCCCGCCAGGAACTCGATCTCGGCGCGCCCGGCCACGATCCCATCCAGCCTCGCGCGCGCATCGTCGAGACCTTCGACGGTCCGCAGCATCAGCCCGGCCGTCGCCTCCGGGGCCAGGATGTTGGCCTTTTCGCCGGCCCGCAACACGCCGACGTTGCACGTGCCCCGCCCCAACTCGTCATCCACGCCCCAGTCCGCCCGGATGCAGTCGGCCAGCACGTCGATCAGGGGATGCACCGCGGAGCGTCCGGCATCGGGATAACCGGAATGCGCGGCCCGCCCCGCGACCGCCAGGTCGATGAGCAGGGTTCCCTTCTGCGCGCGCGCCAGCCGGTTTCCGGTCGGCTCGCCGACCACCACGTACCTCGAGCTCCAGTCGAGGGTGTTCGCCGCCCTGGCCCCGTCGCCGCCGGTCTCTTCCCCGACGAGAAACAGGTACCCGAAACCGTCCACGCCGCCGGCTCTCAGCCGGCGGCCGGCTTCGATCATCGCGGCCGCGATGCCCTTGGCGTCACAGGCCCCCCGGCCGTACAGCGCGGCGTCGTCCTCGTCCACCTCCAGGAACGGCGGGACGGTGTCGATGTGAGTGCAGAAAATGACTTCGGCGCCGGCGGTTCCGGCCATCACGTTCCACCGGTCCGGTCCCACCTCCTGGGTCGCGACCTCGAATCCCGCGCGCTCCAGGTAGACGGCCAGGTAGCGGCCCACCTCTCCTTCGGAACCCGTCAGTGACGGGATGCGCATCAGTTCGCGGGTCAGTTCGAATGGATTCATCGTGAAAGATTCGACCGGCCATTATAGACGGTCTTCACGTACAATCTTGCCGTGATCCCCGACGCCGAGTTCGGGCGGAGGAGCGTGGACGCGCTCGAGACGCTCAACCGACGCCTCGACGTCGTCGCCGAGGCGTACGACGTCGAGATCCTGTATCAGGGAGGCGTCCTGACCCTCGAAATCGAGGAGCCTGCGCCGTCCAAGATCGTCATCAGCCCGAACAGCTCCGCCCGCCAGATCTGGATATCGGCCCAGTCCACGAGCTTCAAGCTCGACTGGATGGCCGAACGGGACGTTTTCGCGCTCGCGAGGACGGGAGAAGCGTTGCCCGATCTCGTGGGGCGCCTCGTCGGCGAAGAGCTAGGCGTCGGCCCGGTCACCATCTAGCGCGGCCCTTCCCTTCACGATCCAGACGGCGGCGAGAACGCCCACGACGAGCTTGAGGCCGTCGCCGATGCTGTAGGCGGCGTGAAGCCAACCGAATGCCGCCAGCTCCGGTGGCGGCGGATCCCTGGGCACGAAATCCAGCGCGCGCCCGATGCCGACGATGGGCGGCGTCACCGCGAAGGTGAGCACGACGGTCAGGGCCAACAGCGCCATCGCCGCCACTCGCAATCGCACGGGTCCCACGTTCCAGACCAGAGCCGTCAACGCCACACCGAGCACGGTCTCGGCCAACCCCCAACCGACGAAGAACAGCCGGTTCAACTCGGAAGAAAGATACCGGAGAAACTCCCGGGCCGCCCCCGGCCGGTCGCCGTCCAGGACTTCCACGCCGCGTTCGAAGGCCGCGTTCGGCGTCGCTTCCAGCAGGCGGTCGATCGTGTGGAAATTCTGCATGGCGACGGCCGCCACGATGACGATGCCCAGCATCCACGCGCCGAGAATCGCGAGCGCCATGTCGCGTTTCATCACAGGCTCCTAGCGACGCTGGAGGATGCCTTTCGCGTTCAGGCCGAACCCGTCCGGAAGGGTTTCCTCCACACGGGGCCGGTATCCCTTGACGGCCCAGCCGTGATCGGCGAACAGCTCGGCGATGCGGCGCCGGATCCGCGGGCGGTCGTCCGCACCGAGGAAGGCTTCGAGCAGGGCTCCGCGCGTCGACTCGCCCAGCTCGACCAGCGCCTCGACGGCGGCGATCCGGACATCGTCGTCCGTATCGTCCAGGAACCCCCTCAACAGCGGTTCCATGTCGGGGGTGACATGGTCGTGGACGGCCCGAATCAGGCTCACCCGATGTTCCGGCGCTGCGAACTCGCTCTGCGCCACACTCTCGATGATGTCCACCAGGTGCCGGACCAGCTCTTCCCGGGAAACGATCCGTGCCAGCGCCTGCACCGGCCAGTCCACCTGGTGGTGGAACTTCATGTAGCGGAGGATCGGATCCACGGCGCGCTCGCCGGCATCGACGAGCATGTCGACGATCATCCGTTTCTCCTCGATGTCCTGGGTGATCACGCGGCTCGAAATCGTGAAGCGCTTCAGGAGCGCCAACAGGGCTTCCGGAGTTCCCCAGGCGAACAACTTCTCCGCGGCCTCGATGCGCGGCGCCTCCTCGCCGTGCGTCTCGGTCAACCGCTTGACCGCCTTCTCGATCTGCCTCGGTGTCGGCCCGCCGCCCCGCTTCAGGAAATCGAACATCGCCGTCATGGCATACGCGTCAGCGAGAACGGATCCACCCGCGCGTTCTGGATCCGGAATCCCCAGTGAAGATGCGGGCCGGTCACACGCCCGGTGGCGCCCACCTGTCCGA
>JAJEDW010000062.1 GCA_022821265.1 Acidobacteriota bacterium | reverse complement strand
GCCCGCCCCGGCCCCGGAACTGGCTGGGATCGAAACCCTCGGGCAACTGGAATCCGCGGCCGCCGAAACCGCCGCCGCGCCCTGCGAACCCGCCGCCGGCGCCGGCCTCGCCCTGAGGCGGCTGGAACCCGGCCGAAGGCGGAGCATCGGCCGCCGCAACGGCGGGCGCGGCCGTCTCGGAGCGCGTAACCTCGGACGGGACGGTCTCCGGATCGGGGATGGGCGGCGTGTACCGCAGGGCGGTGTTCGGAATGTTCAGGGCGTCGTCCTCGCGGTCGACGGTGACGGTGATGTTGGCGGTCATGCCCGGCTTGAGCTTGAGTTCGGGATTCTCCACGCTGACGATGACGCTGTAGGTCACGACGTTCTGCGTCGTCGTGGGGTTCAGGCGGATCTGCTCGATCTGGCCCTGAAAGCGCTCACCGGGATACGCGTCGACCGTGAACTCGACCTCGTTGTTCTGCGCAAGCAGGCCGATGTCGGCCTCGTCCACGCTGGCCTGGACGCGCATCCGCGACAGGTCGTTGGCGATCTGGAACAGCGTCGGCGCCGACGTGCTGGCCGACACTGTCTGGCCGACGTCGACTTCCCGGGAGATCACGACGCCGTCGACCGGGGAAGTGATGTCGGTGTAGCCGAGGTTGACCTCGGCCTCCAGAACCTGCGCCTCGGCCTGCTCGAGCTGGGCCTGGGCCTGGACCAGGCCGGCCTCGCGGGAGATGATCTGGGCCCGGGCCTGTTCCAGGGACGCTTCGCTCTGCGCGAGACGCGCGCGCGAGGCCTCGACCGTGGTCCGTGCGTTCTCGAGCTCGGACATCGGGATCAGCTCGGACTCGAACAGCTCGTCCGCGCGGCGAAGGTCGATCTCCGCCTTCTCCAGGTCGACGCGGGCCGACACCAGGTTGGCCTCCGCGCTCGACACGCTGGCGTGCGAGTTGGCCAGGTCCGCCTCGGCCGTCTGGATGCGCGAGCGGGCCGACACCAGGTTGGCCCGGGTGTTCTCGAGCTGCGTCTCAAGGTTCCTGGGATCGAGCTTGGCCAGCAACTGGCCCTGCGTCACCACCGAGTTGAAGTCGGCATAGAGGGACTGGATCTGGCCCGTCACCTGGGAACCCACCTGGACGTTGACGACGGCCTGCACGTTGCCGGTCGCGGCCACGGTGGTCTGGACCGTGCCCCGTACGACTTCCGCCGTGAAGTACTGGATTTCCTCGTCGGCGCCCGCGGCGGTGAAGTACCATCCGGCGGCCGCCGCAACGGCGAGCAGGACGACGACGGTTGCGGCTTTCTTCATGATCGATCCATCCTCGTGTGCCGGCGCGCCGCGTTCGGTCGCGCCGGAAATCTCCAACTGGCTCTAAACTGAGTACGATGCGTCGAACGAAGAAGTTACGATAGCAAACCCGACGCCTCGGACAAATCGCTACCGGTCGTGCCGGCGGCGGCGCGCCGGCGCGAAAGGCGCGCGGCCGGCCGCATCCAAATCGTTGCACGTCATGCGTTTGTGTCCATCCGGAGGGCGGCGCCGCGCATGTTGGGCGAAACCCGGCCGGTGAGACCGGGAATTGTTAAGGATTGTTAACCTAACGGAGAGACGCTCATGTTCATCGCCATGAACCGTTTTCGGATCGCTCCCGGCCGGGAGGACGACTTCGAGGCCATCTGGCGCGGCCGGCGGTCGTATCTGGACGCGGTTTCCGGTTTCCGGGAGTTCCATCTCCTGAAAGGACCCGCCGACGAGACGCGAACGCTCTATGCCTCACACTCGGTGTGGGACTCTCGCGAGGCCTTCGAAGCCTGGACCCGCTCCGACGCGTTCCAGAAAGCCCACGGCCAAGCCCGCGCGCCGGAAGGCACTTACCTGGGGCCGCCCGAGTTCGAAGGGTTCGACGTGGTCCTATAGGACTTCGAGAAGATGGACGCTGAAGTACTGGCGGGAATCCAGCCATAGGCCGACGGGCCGGCAGCCCGCGTCCTCGGCCATCTCCTGGAACTGTTCCGCCGTGTACTGGTAGGCGACGCTGGTCCGGATGCGCTCGCCGTTGGCGATGGCGAACGTGCGCTCGCCGACGGTCACCTTCTGCGAGGCCATGCTGACGATGTAGGTCTCGGCGCGGTTCTCGTCGTCGTTGTAGGCGGCGTCGTAGCGGAACTTGAGCAGGCTGAAATCGGCCCCGGTTTCGCGGTTGGCCCGCTGCAGCAGGTTCAGGTGCAGCCGGTCGGCCACTTGTGCCTTGTCGTGGTGGGCGTCCCGCGCGATTTCGGGAGACTTCCGCAAGTCGGCGCCGATCATGATCTTGCCGCCTTCCCCGGCCAGTTCCCGGAACGACCGGAGCAGCTCGACGGCCACGCCGCGATCGTAGCGGCCGATCGTGCTGCCCGGAAAGAACACCAGCCGCTTCTCGCCCAACGCCGCGACCGGCCCGGGCAGCGGCTCGAGGTGGAAGTAGTCGGCGGCGATGCACACCAGCGGCAGGGAGGGATAACGTTCGGCCAGGATCTCGACCGAGCGGATCATGAACTCTTTCGACACGTCGAGCGCGACGTAGCCGGCCGGTTTCTCCAGGACGTCCAGCAGGGAGCCCACCTTCAGGCAGGAACCGCTTCCGGGTTCGATCACGAGGACGCCCGGTCCGAGGCTCTTGGCGATATCCGGCCCGAAATAGCTGTAGATCTCGTTCTCGGACTCGCCGATATAGTTCTCCGGCTGCTGGGCCTGCAGGTCGAAGAGCTCCGATCCCCGCCGGTCGAACAGGTACTTGAAGGGAATCGTCTTGGGATCGGCGCCGAGGCCCTCGGTCAGGTCGGCTCGAAAGTCACCGGCCTCGACCGGCATCTCGTACTGGTCCACACCGGAAGCTCGCGGTGTTGCCATATCTCGGGAGACTCCTTGTACGCAAGACTGGCCCGGCGACCGGAACCGGCCGCATCGTTCTGGCCTCGACGAAACCGCAGATTGTAGCAAATCCGGGATGGCGAGGAAACAGCAACGCGTCGCGGCACAGGGAACGCGGGGTCCTGCTTGTATAATGAGCGGTTTGACCTGACGGCGCCCTGACCGCCTGCTGGTCAAAGGATTGCGAGGCGCGAACGGATGACCGGGCACGGCCGAGTCGATGTCGAGTCCCTGATCGATGAGCGCCGCTGGAGCGAGCTGAAGGCGGCGGTCGCCGAGTGGCCGGCGCCGGAAGTGGCCCAACTGGTGCTGGAGCGGGCGTCTCCCGACCGGTTGATCCTGTTCCGCGTATTGACGCGCAATCTTTCCGGCGAGGTGTTCGCCTATCTCGACACCGAGGCCCAGAACGCCCTGCTCGGCGAGTTGAACGAGAGCGAAGTTCGCACGCTCCTGTCCAACCTGGAACCGGACGACCGCACGCACCTGTTCGAGGAACTGCCGGACCGAGCGGTCCAGCGGCTGCTGAACCTGCTGCCGCCGTCGGAGTTGAAGTCCGCCCGGCTGCTGTTGAGCTACCCGGACGAGAGCATCGGGCGCCTGATGACGCCCGAGTACATCGCCATCCGGGAGGACTGGACGATCGAGCGCGCGATCGATCACATCCGGGTGCGCGGCCGCGGCCTCGAAGTCGTCTCCACGATCTACGTCACCGACGACCACTGGAAGCTGCTCGACGTCGTGGATCTGCCGCGTCTGATCCTGGCCGAGCCGGAAGAGAAGGTCGCCTCGGTCCTGGACCGCCGGGAAGTGGCGACGCTGTCGCCCTACGACGACCGCGAGGAAGCCGTTCGAATCATGGGCAAGTACGACCTGTTCGTGCTGCCCGTCGTCGGCGGCGGCGGCGTCCTGCTCGGGATCGTCACCGCGGACGACGTGCTCGACGTCGCCGAGGAGGAAGCCACCGAGGACTTCCAGCGCGCCGGCGCCGTGGAACCCTTGAAGACGGCGTACCGGGAAGCCTCGGCGGGCTCCCTCATCCGCAAGCGGATCCCGTGGCTGCTGGCGCTCGTCGTGGTCAACGTCGGCGCGGCCACCGTCATCCGGGCGAACGAGGCCGCGTTGCAGGAAGTGATCGCGTTGGCGTTCTTCCTGCCTCTGCTGATGGGTACGGCCGGAAACACCGGCGCCCAGTCGGCCACGCTGGTTGTCCGGGCTCTGGCGACGGGGGAGTTCGACCGCGCCGGCTGGGCCCGCACGCTGGCCAAGGAAGTGGTCGTCGGGGCCTCCCTGGGCGTGATGATGGGCGCCGCCGCGTGGGTGCTGGGCGTCGTCGAAGACACCCACCAGGTGGCCGTGGTGGTGGGGTTGGCCATGTTCCTCGTCGTCCTGGTGTCGAACCTGATCGGAATCGCGGTGCCGCTGGTGCTCACCCGCATGCGGATCGACCCGGCCGTGGCCAGCAGCCCGCTGATCACATCGATCGCCGACGTGGCCGGACTCCTGATCTATTTCGCCGTCGCGACGCAGGTCCTGTAAGATCGATGCGCCGTCACGGGCCGTCCGCCCGAGGAGTCCGTTCGTCATGAGACTGTCCGCACGCGTCGCGCCCGTCGTCTGGTTCCTGGCTCTGGCCGCTGGCTGCAACCCGCCCGCGGCCACCGAGGAACCGGCGCCGGAGGCCGTCGAAATCCCGACGGTGGGGTCGATGGCCGAACAGCCGCAGTTGTTCTTGAGCGCCGGAGGCGAGTTGCTGTTGAGCTGGACGGCTCGGGGCGAAGCCGGCATCGACCTGTTCATGGCGCGTTCCGAAGACGGCGAGTTCCGGTCCGCGACCCGGATCAACGCGGTTCCGGGTTCAGTGAACCGGATCACGATCGACGAGATGCGGCCGGCGCTGGCGACGGGGCCGGACAACCGCCTCGCGGTGGCCTGGACCGACGCCGACTACGACATCCGGTTGGCCGTGTCCGAAGACGGCGGCGCGACGTTCGGGGAGCCCCTCCGCCTGAACCAGGACGATGGCGACGCCCTCCAGGAGTTCCCCGCGATCGCGTTCGACGAGACGGGCGTGCTGCACGCCGTATGGCTCGATCCCAGGTTCGCGGGAGCGCCGGTCGAGGAGCCCGCCGACCTGTACTACGCCCGTGTCGAAGACGGCGTCGTAACGGAACGGAACCTGACGGCCGACCAGACGGCCACCGTCTGCGGATGCTGCCTGCCCGATCTGCGGATCGACGGCGAGGCCATCCTCGTCACGTTCCGGAACACGACCGACGACGGCTACCGTGACCCCTTCCAGGTCCACGGGACGGTGTCGGGCGATTTCGGCCCGCCGACGGCCGTCACCGCGCCGGTCTGGCGGATCGAGGCCTGCCCGGTGTCCGGACCCGTCGCCGTCGACGGGAACGTGCTGTGGATCGACGGGTCCGCGGGAATTCGCCGGCTGCTGGAATCCCGGGGCCCGGGGAACGAACCGCGCGTTGTGCTCGAGGACACGGGGGAATGGTTCCTCGACTACCCGCCGCGGCGCGTGCGCGGCGCGGGCGCCGAATCGCTCCTGCTGGTCCCGGCGGCGCCGGCCTACGTCCTCCGGCGCGACGGCGCGGATTGGAACGTCGTCATCGACGATCTGCCCGCATGGGCCACGACCGCGGCCGTCCACGACGGCGAGCGACGCCGCCCTCTCGTCCACCTCCACCACGGCATCGGCCCGAACACCGCAGCGCCGCAGGCGGTCGACGTACTCGGGAACGCGAACGACGCCGTGGGTCGAGATTCCCATGGCCTCCGCGTCGACCAGGATCGATGCGCTCGCCGCGGCATCCGGCTCAGAAACGCCGGCCCCGATCAGGGCATCGACGGCGAGGCGCCTGAGGGACGAAACGTC
>JAJEDW010000200.1 GCA_022821265.1 Acidobacteriota bacterium | reverse complement strand
TACGTTTTCCCGGAGGACGGGAGCGGTCGGGTCGTTCATCTCGACCGTGCGCCGCGCGCCGCCGGCCGCCACGACCACGTGCTTCCGGCCGATTTCCTCCAGCCTCCATCCCTCGAAGGTCTCCCCGACCCGGACCGGCTGGTCGGGCAGGAGCGGGGATCGGGGCGCCAACAAGGCGATGCGGTCCTCGCCCAGCAGCATCGTCCCGCGGATCATCGGCAGGGTCAGGGACGCGGGCACGGGCTGTTCCTCGGGTTCGGGGGGCGGGAGCGGCGCCACGATCGGAATGTCGTTGCGGTCGGGGCTGAACGGGTTCAGTCCCGACACCGTGCTCCAGTCCTGCGGCTCGGAACCGCCGTCCCCGGCCTCGGCGGGGATCTCCGGCGGATCGATCTCGGCCTCGGGCTGGATCGCATCGACCTGGTGTTCCGCCTCGTAGGCGTTCCACCGGTCGATGAGCCGGACCGCCGCGGTGACGATCAACGCGACGAAAACGAGGTTCAGAACCAGAATACGTCGATCCATGCCGGCCCCCGTGTTACGTGGTCTCCATCAGCCCGGCCACGGTGAGCGAGACCCGCAGCCGCTTGCTCGCGTCCGTTTCGGCCGCCTCGGCCGTCTCGATCTCGAGTTGGCGCACCGTGACCAGAATCGCCGTGTCGCGCATGCCGGCCAACAGCGCGACCAGTTGCGCCGGCTCGCACTCGAACGTCACCGACATGGCGGTTTCGCCGTAGAAGTCGTCCAGTTCCCGGGGCGGGGCGAGGGTCCGTTCGCCCAGCGTCACGCCCGCGTCCGCGGCCGTGGCCTCGACGACGGACTGCAGCGCGACCGACGCGAGAGCGGCGGTCTCGGCCCGGATGACGCGGGATTCCAGGGTCTCCATGCGTGTTTCCAGGCGTTGGCCCAACTCCTCGTACCGCCCTTGGCGAACCAGGGCCCGCCGGTAGCGCTGGAGTTCGGACTCGCGGACGTCGACCGTCTCCGACGCCGCCTGAAGCCTGTCCCACGCCGGCAACGCCAGCCACGAGATGACGCCGTAGGCCGCCAGCGCGAACGCCAGCCCCGCGACGGCCCGCCGGTCTCTGGGTTTCAGGCGGATCGTCATGGTGCGGCTCCCGTCTCGAGCCGGAGGGTGAACCGGTTCTTGCCCGACGGATCGGGGCTGACGGGCCCGACGAACTCGACGTTCCCGAACAGGGCGTCCGCTTCCAGCAGGCCCTGCAGCGCCGTGGTGTCCAGGGCCAGTCCCGTGATCTCGACGCGTCCGTCCTGGTAGCTGTAGCTGGAGAGCCAGTCCGTGACGGGCAGCAGGCCGGCGACCGCCCGCAGGCTCTCCAGGGCCCGGTCCGGGGAGGACGCATGGCCGGCGAGCGACTGGTATCGCTGCTCCAGGGCGAGAAGCTCCTGTTCACGGTCGGCCACGGCCATCGCCTCCGGCGCGACGCGCTCGATCTCCTCCGCGATCCGCGCCGCGTAGATCCGGCTCTGGTACGGCTCGCGGACAATCGACGCCAAGAGGCCGGCGACGCCCAGGACGACAAGAACGGCGGTCGGGATCAGTTGCCTCCGGCTTTCGCGATACCTCTGCGCGGGTGGCAGCACGTTCGGTGCGAACCCGCAGTCGGAGATTCCCGACAACGCGGCGGCCACGGCGCCGAACCGGCGCCAGGCGCCGGCCGGCGCGTTTTCGAGCGGAATATGGACGGGAGACTCTTCGGGAAGCGCGTCGACGGCGGTTCCGTAGGCGACAAGCCTCGCGTCGTCGGGTTCCGACACGCGACCCAGCGCCAGAAGCCGGTCGAGGACCGATCGCGCCGCGGCGACCGTGTCCGAACCGGCGCCGCCGGCCGTGAAAAACCGTCGTCCGGTGGTGACCACGCCCTCGACATGCCCGGGTCCGCAGTTCAGGACGATGATCGGGGCGGCGCCCTCCCAGAGCGTCGCGGCGCTCGCGGCCCACGCGCCCGCGGCGATTGTCGCCCCCCTCAGCGGGAGTCCGGCCGCGCCGAACGTCTCGGCATGCGCGTCGAGCCGGCCCTTCGGGACGACGACGATCGTCACGGTCAGGTTCTTGGCGCCCTTGGCGGACGGCGTCCGCGCCCAGGCCCAGTACACCTCCTCGACCGGCCACGGAGAGACGGCTTCCATCTGGAGGCGCACGACGTCGTCGAGCTTGTCCTGGACTTCCAGGGGCAGTTCCAGTTGCCGGGCGATCCCGTCCGCGTGCGGCAGAATCAGGTGCACGCGTGAAACCGGAATCCCGTGCTTCTTCCGGAGGTCGAGCCAACGCCGCCGCCGTTCTTCCACCGGCATCGAGCCGAATCCCGGGACATCGTAGGTTCCCAGGAGACGGCGGCGGCCCAGGAACGACCGGACGACGGCGATACTGAGTGTCTCTTCGGCGAGCTCGAGTCCAACGGTGGTATTCAGCATTTCAGGACCGTTCGGCCGCGCTCATGGGCCGGCCACACGGTAAAGACGCGGGAACGGGGGAAAAAGTCTATTCCCAGCTGACGATGTCGCGGTCGTCGTCCTCGCCGCCTTCAACGCCGTCCGCGCCGAACGACATGAGGTCGAACTCGTCGTGCTCGCCCGGTTGCCGGTAGACGTAGGCGTTGTTCCAGGGATCGTTCCCGATGTTGCTTTCCACGTACGGGCCGTCCCAGGAATCCAGGCCGGAGGGCGGCGTGCGGAGGGCCTGGAGCCCTTCCTCCGTGGTCGGGTATCGTCCGGTGTCGAGGCGGAAAAGATCGAGGGCGGTCGAGTACTGGGCGATCTGGCTTTGCGCCGCGGTCACGCGGGCCTGATCGACGCGGCCGATGACACGCGTGCCGACCAGCGTGGCGAACAGCCCGATGATGACCATCACCACGAGCAGCTCGATCAGCGTGATTCCGGCGTCGCGCCGATGACGGCCATCGGCCCGGCATGGGGTTTCCATCATCATCGGTTTCTCCGCTGGCTCCGCTACAGGGCGATATCGTTGATGCTGAAGATGGCCATCAGCATCGACAACACGACGATGCCGATCAGCACTCCCATGATCAGAATGATAACCGGCTCGAATACGGAAGTGAGCGCCTTCACCGACGTCCGGACGTCTTTCTCGTAGACGTCGGCCAGTTGAAGAAGCATCGTGTCGAGACGGCCGGTCTCCTCGCCGATGCTCACCAGGTGCGTCGCCAGCCCGGGAAACACGCCGGCTTCCTGCATCGGCCGGGCCACGCCCTCGCCGCGCTTGGCGCCGTCGGCGATCTTGGCGATGGCCTCGGAAACGATCCGGTTGCGGGCGATGTCCTGAACGATGCGCACGCCCAGGATCAACGGCACGGCGCTGGCCAGCAAGGTTCCCAGCGTGCGCGCGAACCGCGACACCTCGATCTTGATCAGCGTCGGACCGATCAGGGGCAGCCGCAGCCGCAGGGCGTCCCATTGCCGGCCGCCGCGCGAGGACCGCACCCAGGCGCGGGCGCCGACAACGACGCCGGCCGCGGCCAGCAGGGCGACCCACCAATAGGACCGGACGGCCGAGGACATGGCCAGCAGCGTCATCGTGAGCGGCGGGATCTCCGCCCCGATGTCTTCGAAGATCGTCGCGAAGCGCGGGATGACCATGTAGAAGAGGATCCCGAGCGAGCCCATCCCCACCAGCGTCAACAACGCCGGGTAGACGAGCGACGAGGTCAGGTACGAACGCAGCTCGTCGGAGGACCGTTCGAATCCGGTCAGCCGTTCCAGGATGACGTCCAGGACGCCGCCCGCCTCGCCCGCGCGCACCATGCTGACGTAGAGGGGCGAGAAGTGGCGGGGATGAGCCCCCAGCGCATCGGCGAGCGAGGCGCCCCCCTTGATCCGCTGCAGCAGGTCGCGAATCACGTCCTCGAGCACGGGATTGGACGCCAACTCGGCGGCGATGCTCAGGCTGCGGTCCAGCGGGAGCCCGGCCCCGACCAGCGTCGACAACTCCTCGGTGAAGAAAAGAATGTCCCTGCGCCGCACCCACCGGATGCCGAAGCGGGAGAGGTTCGGCCGCCGCCGGGGCGCCGGGGCCTCGACCGATATCGGGATCAACCCCATCGTCTGCAGGTTGAACGACGCCGCGTGCGCATCGGCGGCCTCCAGGCGCCCTTCGGCGGGCTGCCCCTGGCGGTTCACGGCCTTGTAGACGAACGTGCCCATCGTTTCAGACCGGCTACATCTCCTGGGTGACGCGGAGGATTTCGTCGGGGGTGGTGACGCCGGCCAGCACCTTCGACCAGCCGTCGTCGCGCAGGGGCCGCATCCCGGATCGTTCGGCCTGGGACTTGAGCACGTTCGAATCCGGGCTCGTGGTGATGACGCCGCGCATCGCGTCGTCCACGTCGAGCAGCTCGAAGATCCCCTGCCGTCCTTCGAACCCCGTGTAGGCGCAAGCTTCGCAACCCGCCCCCCGGTACACCTCGACCGAGCCGCGCGTTTCGTCGACCGGGAACCCGGCGTCCCGCATGGCGGCCGCGGCGGCGGACTCGGGTTTCCGGCACGACGAGCAGATCACGCGCACCAGGCGCTGCGCCAGAATGCCGATCAGCGACGACGCCAGCAGGTAGTCTTCGACGCCCATGTCGATCAGCCGCGTGACGGCGCTCGGCGCGTCGTTGGTGTGGAGCGTGCTGAACACCAGGTGCCCCGTCAACGCCGACCGGATCGCGATCTCCGCCGTTTCGAGGTCGCGGATCTCGCCGACCATGATCACGTCCGGGTCCTGCCGCACGATGTGCCGCAACCCGGCCGAAAAGGTCAGACCGATCTGCGCGTTGACCTGGATCTGGTTGATGCCGTCCATCTGGTACTCGACGGGGTCTTCGATCGTGATGATCTTCCGGTCGGGGATGTTGATTCTCTTCAACGCGCTGTAGAGCGTCGTGCTCTTGCCGCTGCCAGTGGGGCCGGTCACCAGGAAGATGCCGTGGGGCTTGGACGTCATCGCGCAGATCGAGTCGTACAGATCCGCGGGGAACCCGAGGCGCCGGAGGTCGATCAGGTCGGTGCTGGACTTGTCCAGTATTCGCATCACCACGCTTTCGCCGTACATGGTGGGCAGCGTCGAAACGCGCAGGTCGATCTCCTTCCCGAGGACCTTCAGCTTGATCCGGCCGTCCTGCGGAAGGCGGCGTTCCGCGATGTTGAGCTTCGCCATCAGCTTGATGCGCGAGATCACGGCGGCCCTCATGGCATTCGGCGGCGCATCGACGTTCTGCAGCACGCCGTCGACGCGGTAACGCAGTTGCAGCTCCTTCTCGAACGGCTCGATGTGGATGTCGCTCGCCCGCGACTCGACGGCCCGCGAGATGATCAGGTTGACCATTCGAATGACCGGAACCTCGGACGCGAGGTCGCGAAGCTGCTCGATGTCGTCCTCGCCGATGGACTCGCCCAGGGTCTCGATCATCGTTTCCGACTCGTCCGCGCCGTACAGGCGGTCGAGGTGATCGCAGATGGCGGCCTCGGAAGCCAGGTGAACGTCGAGTCGAAGCCCGGTGCGTTGGCCGATGGCGGAGCGGGTCTCCGTGTCCAACGGGTCGGCCATCACGAGCGCGAGGACGTCGCCTTCCATGTGTACGGGGAGGGCCAGGGCTGCGCGCAGGAAGCGATGCGGCAGCCGGTCGGCCTCGATCGGCACGGCCGGGTAGTCGCCCGTGAACACCGGGACGCCGAGGTGTTCGCCCAGGCAGGCCAGCACATCCCTTTGGGAGACGAAACCGAGGTCGACCAGTAACTTGCCCAGCCGGTCGCCGCTTTCCTTCTGGAGCGCGAGCGCGTTGGCGAGATCGTCCTCGGCAATCAGGCCCTTGTCGCGCAACACCTCTCCGAAGAGCTTCCGATCTGTCGACAGGAGTGCCTTCAAGGTTTCAGTCTTCCCGAATGTTGACGCGTTGGCGGAAGGCGGCATCGTCCAGGGCCCCGGAGCGAAGCGCGTCGGCGTCGCTCTTCCGGACCGCGAACACCAGTTGCGCGGGCAGGTCCGGCAGGTCGACCGGGTTCGGGTTGATCAGGTAGATCACCAGGGTGACCCGCTCCTCGGCCGTCAGGCCGTCGATCTCCGGCACCTGTTCGCCCAACACCTCGACGGCGCCATCTTCGAGCGCGTCCAGGCGCGCCACGCTCTGGCTGCGGATCAAGTCGGGATCGCCGGGCCCGACGAACGGGTTGCGGGGCGGCGCCAGCGCCACCTCGGCCGTGACGACCAGGCCGTAGTCTTCCAGATACGTCGCCTTGGCTTCCTGGAACACGGTCGGAACGATCGCCCCGAGGCGGGCGTCGATGGCCGCGGTCAGGGCCAGGGCCTGCTCGGGGTCGACGTCGGCCGCGGCCGGAACGGCGCGGGGCGCCCCCAGGCCCAGCAGGGCCAGCGACGCCAGTCCCGTCATTATGCGGCGTGTCATCGTCGTTCCCTATTCGAGCCCCCGCAGATCGGCGAACTCCTGCAGCGCCGCGTTCTGCCTGAAGATATCGCGCTCGACGCTGCGCTGCCCGTCGTACAGGTTCCCCATGTCGGCGCGGACCCGAAGAAGGTCCAGGCGCCGGGTTTCCTCGCTCGCCTCGATCCGCGCCTCGAGCAGCCGGCTCCATTCGGCGTCGCGTTCGGCTAGAACCGATTCCAGCCGCGCTTGCACGACGGGCTGGATGCGCGCCTCGATCTGTGAGTAGTCCAGGCTGTCGTAATCGATCGCCGGGAGCGCAGTGGCGACGGCCTCCGGATCGGCCCCCGCCCCGAACGCGATCCGAAGGCCCGCGTCGTCCCAATCCAACTGGAACGGGCCGGCCCAGACCACCGCCAGCAGGACGGCCGCCGCGAGACCCGTCGGCACGGTCCATGCGAGTCCCCACCCGCTCGGGAACCTCTTGCGAGGCGCCTCGGGTACGAAGACCGTGCGTCGCGGAACGTCCACGTCGGGCGATTGTCCCAGCCAATCGCGGACGCCGCGGAACTCGGCGACGCGGCCCTGGCACTCCATGCACCGGGCGACGTGTTGACGCGCCGTCTCCATTTCGCCGGCGGACAGTTCCTCGAATACGAATTCGGCGAGCCTGTCTTCAAGATGGGACATCGGATTCACCCGTTCATGACGTTCCGGGCCGAGGACGCGCGCGCGCGCCATCGTCCAGAACCGATTTCATTTTTTCGAAACCCATGTACAACCGCGACTTGACGGTCGACACGGGCGCGCCCTGCACGGCGGCGATCTCGTCGAACTTCAGGCCCTGATACACCTTCAGCACAACCACTTCACGCTGGTCTTCCGGCAGCGCGTCCAGCGCCTTCTCCACGTCCAGCCGGCCCTCGATGGGAATCCGCGCGGCGCCGAAGTCCGGGTCCAGCTCGACGAAGATCTTGCCGCGGTCCTTGCGGAACCGCGAGTAGCACACGTTGTGCGCGATCCGGTACAGCCAGGCCGAGAACCGGTCGCGTTCCTTGAGCTTGCCGAGCTCCTCGAACGCCTTGATGAAGCTGTCCTGGCACAGGTCCATGGCGTCGTCCGGACTGCGGACCATTCGCAAGATGTAGTTGTAGATCGGCTTCTCCCACTGCCAGACCAGGAGATTGAACGCGTTGGCGTCTCCGGCGAGCACCCTCTCGATGATCTTGCTGTCGTCGGCGCGTTCCAGGCTCAAGATCCGGCCTCACACTTCGGAAGACGCCGTGAACGCCGAAAAAGTCGAACGTGGATCCGTGTTCGGTTCCCAGCGGCGTCGGTCAGCCCAATCCACCGCGCACCGGAATCTCCGTCAGTCTCCGGACTCCTCGACGGGACGGGCCTTGACGGCCACCATCGGCCCGCGGGCGACGGCCAGATAGCGGGAGTAGCCGACGAAGAAGTGGTACCGAAGGGCCCAACCGAAGTGGAATGCCAGCGGCACGGAAACCGGACCCGTTCCTTGGCGGGAATCCAGCAGGCTCAGAGTACGAACGGCCGGTTCGATGAACGGGACGACCGCACGGTATGCCTTGTGGAAGGGACGCAGAACCCGGGTGACGGCGCTGTTTTCCGTAAACCGGCTTCGGAGTTCGGGGTGCAGCGCAAGCATCAGTCCGAGGGAGAAGCCGGCCAACTCGCAACGTTCCGTGAATTGCGTGAACGTCGGCGCATAATTGTGAGTTCCGATGGCGTCCGCTCCCGGAATCATGACCGAGCCGATGCGTTCCAGTCGGTAGCCCAGCTCGATGTCCTCCATCCCGTAGACCGCGAAGCGTTCGTCGAAGCCGCCGACGGCGTTCAGAAGATGGCGGGGCGTGGACACGTTGCCGGTGTGGTAGGAGGAAAAATCCATCCGCCCGCCGCTCAGCGTGTAGGGATTGTAGATTCGGCGATCCCTCAGGTAGCGGAGAAACGGGTCCCGTGTCGCTTCCCACTGGGTCCGGATCGTTCCGATCACCGAGGCGTCGGCTTCCGTCGCGTGGATCTTCAGGTGAGCCTCGATCAGGTCGGGGTCGGCCTCGATGTCGTCGTCGATGAACAGGACCACGTCCCCGCCGGCCCGTTGAAGCCCCGTGTTCCGCGTGACGGCCGCGCCGGGCCGCGTCTCTGTCGCGAACTGGAGGTTCGGATACCGGTCGGCGCTTTCCGCGAGCACGCGTTGCGTTTCGTCGTCCGAGTTGTTGTCGACGACGATGACCTCGTAACGGTCCCGGGGAATCGTCTGGGATTCGATGGAATGGATCGTACGGGCCAGCAGATCCGCACGATTGAGCGTGGGAATTACGACCGATAGTGTATGCACTGACAGAGCCCGGAAGTTCGTTTGAGAATAATCGATTGACCCAACCGCGTCGTCATCCCCCCGAGCTGCGCCTTTCCGTGGTTCGAGCGGCGGAACCGCCCGGATTCCGGGCAGCTCCCGCTCATTCCGCCAGCGATGTTTCGTTGAGCCGAACCCACGGATGATCCCGGTACCCGTCCCTTGGCCGGGTCCGTCGCAAGTACGGAATATAGCGAATGTGATCCACGAACGCAATCGCGAACAGGGCCTTGCTGAGGAACGAATAGCGCCGGGACGCGAATCGCTTCGACAGGAAGCCCGCCAGGACGCGTCCGTCGCCCGGTTTTCGGAACCGGTGATAGATGAAGAGCGAATTGCGGAAGCTGAAATAGTGCCGCGAGGGCCTGCGGGCCGCCCGGCCGGGGTCCGGCGAGCCTCCGGCCGGATGCTCCACGATGGCGTCGGGAACGTGGACGCACTTCCACCCGTTCAGCCACAGTCTCCAACTCAGATCGATGTCTTCGCAGTACATGAAGTACAGCGTCTCGTCGAAACCGCCGAGCTCTTCGAAGGCCGCCCGGCGAATCAACGCCGCGGCGCCCGAGCACCACGTCGTTTCCCCGGTTGCCGGATCGACCGCTTTCGGGTGTGCGTGCGGCGCCTGGCGCGCCTCGCAGATCCCGATGCGGGCGTCCGAGCGGGCCCGCGCCGCGAGCCGCTCGATGACGTCGGGCGCGGGGCGGGCGTCGGAGTTCAGGAGAAACATGAACTCGCCGTCGGCTTGGCGGGCCAGCCGGTTCATGCCGGCCGCGAAACCGAGGTTGCGCATCGACCGGTGCATCCGAACCGGGAATTCGAACTCGGGAAGGCGGGCGGCCAGAGCATCGGCGGTCCCGTCCGCCGAACCGTTGTCCAGGACGTGGAGGGTGATCGGAATCGACGTGCGTCCGAGCGCGTCCACGAACGAACCGACCCGGCGTCGATCGTTGTGAAAGAGCGTCAGGACATCGATCCGGGCTGTCGATTCCATCGTCCCTTCCCCCGGCCGTCGAAATCCGGGCCCGGTTCGACGACTTCGAGAAACCGGTCCGCCAGTATGTCCCATTCGAACCGGTCCAGTACCATCCGGCGGCCATTGGAGCCGAGATCTTCCCGCAGATCTCTGGATTCGCCGAGCGCCGCCAGTGCGGAGCGGAAATCGTCCGCCGTTTCGGCGATCCGGGCCTCCTTCCCGTCGCGCACCGGAAAACCGGCCGCCGCCAACGTCGTCGCGACCACCGGAACGCCCATCGCGAAGGCTTCCAGCAGCTTGACCCGTTGCCCGCGACCCGAGAACAGCGGCGCCACGACGATGGTGTTCGGCCGTCGATACAGGCCGCGCGTGTCGGCCTGGAAGCCCACATCGCGGACGGGGCTGCCGTCGAGCATGCCGTTGGGCAGACCGCGCCCGGCGACCTCGAATCGGAGCGAGGGCAGCATCGGCGCGAGTTGGTCCCGTATGAAAACCACCGCTTCCAGGTTGGGCGCATGTCGGTGGTTTCCCAGGAACACGACCCGCAGGGGGGCGGCGGGGTCGGGATCGAGCGGCGCGTAGCGGCGGCTGTCCACTCCGATCGGAATGTCGCGGACGTCCGCGCCGGGCGCGCGGCGGCGGATGTGGGCCGCATCGTCGGGCGTCATCGCCACCACGCGGTCGAATCGGGTGGCCGCGCGGGTTTCGAAGCGCGCCATGGACTTCCAGCGCCGGTACCAGCGGGCCCGCTCCAGCGGACGCGTCGCCGACTCGAACCGCTCCCGGTGACCGGGGGACAACAGATCCGTGACGGTCCAGACCGAGAACGCGTCGGCGGCGTGGAACAGCGCCATCTCCACGTACTCGCACTGGACGACGTCGATGGCGTGCCGGCGGCGCGTCTCCTCGACGGCCCGGCGCATCTCGGGGAGGTCGAATCCGCGGATCTGTGCGGGGGTCCGGAACCGGCGGCCAGCCGCGCGGCCGGGCGCGCGGACGACCGCCCGGACCGACTCGCAGATTCCGCCGATCTTTCCGAGACGGTCGCGTTCCTCGTCGCTCTCCACGTATGAGACGACGTGCACACGGTGTCTACGGCCCAGAATCCGGATATTGTGGTACATCCGGACCCCGCCGCCGTGCATGTCCAGGACGGGCGGGTACGCCGTCAGGAACAGGATGTTCATGGATGCGGCGCGCCGGGCGCTATGCCGTGCCGGACCTGGAGATACCGCGCCAGGCCGTCCCTCCAATCGAGCATGCGGTTGAGCCCGAGCCGCTCCAGGCGCGCGTTCTCGAGCACGGAGTAGGCCGGCCGCGGCGCCGGGCTGCCGTAAGCCCGGCTGGTCGTCGCCGTGAACGACGCGGCGAGTCCGCACAGCGACGCTACGGTGGTGGCGAACGCGTACCAGGAGCAACTGCCCTCGGCCGATGCGTGGAACAGCCCCTCGAGGTCGTTGTCCAACATGGACGCGATCTGCGGGGCGAGGTCGCCGGTCCACGTCGGCGAGACGATCTGGTCATCGACGATGCGGGCGTGTTCCCCGTTCCCGGCCTTCCGGATCATGGTCTCGACGAAGTTGCCGCCCCTTCCCGCGCCGCCCGCCGCGCCATAGAGGCCCGAGGTCCGGATCAGCAGGTGCCGGTCGGCGACGTTGCGGACAACGTACTCCCCGGCGAGCTTGGATTGGGCGTAGACGTTGACCGGACACGGCGCATCGTCCTCCGACAGCGGCCGGCTTCCGTCACCCGAGAGCACGTAGTCGGTGCTGATGTGCACCAGCTTGGCCCCCAACCGGTTCGCGATCGCGGCCAGCCCGTAGACGGCGACCGTGTTGACGGCGAACGCGTCGTCGGCCCGGGATTCGCAGAGATCGACCTGGTGGAAGGCCGTCGTGTTGACTATGACGTCCGGTCGGATCCGCGTCAGGTGCTCCAACGCGGCCGGCTGGTCGCGAACGTCGAAGTCCTCCCGGGTGAACGCCGTCAACTCGTGACCGTTCAGGCACTCCCGCAGGTCGGAGCCCAACTGTCCGCTCGCTCCGAGTATCGCGATCTTCATCTGGATGCCGGACCCGGCGCCATGGGCCACCGGATCATATCACCGAAGCCGAGGCGCCCTCGGGCTCTCCCGGGCTGTGCTAACGTCGTCGACGGCCATGCTCGGACCGGTGACCACGTGGATGCGGCGAATGTACGACTGGGTGCTCGGATGGGCCGACAGCCCGTACGGATCCTGGGCGCTGTTCGTCGTCGCGTTCGCGGAGTCGTCGTTCTTCCCGATCCCGCCCGAGCCGCTGTTCATCGCCCTGGCCGTGTCCGTGCCGGCGCGCGCGTTCCGCTTCGCGCTGATCACCAGCACGGGATCGGTCCTGGGCGGCGCGTTCGGGTATCTGATCGGCCACGAGTTCTACGATCTGATCGGCGAACCGCTCGTCCGGCTCTACGGTTACGAAGGCCACTACGCGCGCATCGCGGAGCTGTACGACGAATACAACGCGCTGGCCGTCGCCGCGGCCGCGCTCACGCCCATCCCGTACAAGGTGGCGACGATCACGGCCGGCGTGTTCGACGTGAACTTCGGCGTCTTCATTGCGACGTCGGCCGTGATGCGCTCGCTGCGCTACTTCCTGATCGGCGCTCTGATCCGCACGTTCGGGGCGCGGATTCGCGTGTTCATCGACCGGTACTTCGAGCTCCTGGCGATCGTCTTTCTCGTATTGCTCGTCGGCGGGTTCGTCTTTCTCGGCTGGTTGACTCCGGAGTGACGCCGCGGGCGCGGCCGAATCGGACGTGGCCGCCGACGGCGCTGAAGTCGAACCCGATCCGTTCGGTCACGCCTCGTTATGAACGATGTGGTCACGATATGGTCTTGAATGCGCCGCCGCCCCGGGGCATAGTGATGACAACGGCAAAACGACTGGAGCCACCCGTCATGGAACTTGCCATTCGCGACGCGAAAGCACGGCTCTCCGAACTGGTCGCGGCCGCCCGTAACGGCGAGCGTGTGATCATCACGAAGCATGGGCGGCCTGCCGCGGAGCTTGTGCGCTGCGACCGTCGCGGCGGGATCGATTTCGAGAAGCTGGAAGCGGCGCGACGCCGCCTGGGGATCGAGAACGCGCCGTCGGACGAAGTGGACGCCATGGAAGCGGCCTTCCACGATCCCGTGCTCAGCCGCCATGTCCTCGGACTGGACGACGAACGCGACGAGTAGGCCGTGCAGGTCCTCCTCGACACGACGTATCTCTACAAGCTCATGGAAGCGCCCGGCGCTCTGACCGATGCGGACCGTCCACTGGCGGTTGCAGCGCACGAACGTGGTTCGGGCGACCGGCCGCGAGCGTAACCGGTACGCGGCCGCTTCGAAAAGCTTGGGTCCAGCTCTCGCCTGTACGACAAGGCATTGGGGTGCCGCAACCGTGCGTCACCGAAATCCGCGCAGGGGGTGATTTTGAGCCGGAGATTGCTTATCCTATCCGGTCGCCGGTCACCACGGGCCGGGCGGCGCAACTGACCAGAGAGGAGATTTCATGCCGAACCCGACGAACGAGCTCAAGGTGGGCGACGAGGCGCCCGACTTCACGCTCAACTCGCACCTGGACACGGAAGTCACGCTGTCCAGCTTCAAGGGGAAGAAGAACGTCGTCATCGCCTTCTACCCCGTTGCGTTCACTCCGGTCTGAACCCTGCAGATGCCGGCGTACGAGGAGGATCTCTCCGAGTTCGACCGGTACGATGCCCAGGTCATGGGCATCAGCATCGATTCGATCTTCAGCAACAAGGCGTGGGCGGAATCGCTCGGCGGGCTGTCCTATCCGCTGTTGAGCGATTTCTTTCCGCACGGACACGTGGCCCTCCAATACAACGTCCTGCGCCGGGAAGGCTTCGCCGAACGCGCGATTTTCATCATCGACAAGCAGGGCGTGATCCGCTATGTCGACGTGCACGAGATCGGCGACCAGCCCAAGAATTCCGTGCTGTTCGAGGAATTGAAGAAACTCGACGACTGATCCGGCGGGGGCGGCATGGGACCCTCGGGTCCCGTGCCGTTCGTGGATCCATGTCCGTGACTCCCCAACTCGCCCGGGCCTGCATACCCTACACCCCGTTCAAACGGGCCCTGGGAGAGTCCCGCGTCGGCTTGGTCACCACCGCCGGCGTCCACCCGGAGGGCGCCGAGCCGTTCGGCGACAACGATCCGACCTTCCGCGTCATACCCGGGGACGCGGCCGCGTCCGACCTGCGCGTGTCGGCGGGCCACTACGACACGACGGCGGCCGACGCCGACATCAACTGCGTGTTCCCCGTCGATCGCCTGAGAGCGCTGCAGCGGGAGGGCGTGTTCGGGAAGGTCGCCGAAGCGCATTTCTCCATGGGGTTGACCACCCAACTGCGGAAGCTCAAGGAAGAGACGAGTTGGGAGATCGCCGAAGCCGTGGCGCGCACGCGCCCCGACGCGGTCGTGCTCACCGGCGGCTGACCGCTCTGTCATCGGACGGTCGTCACGATACAGCGCGCCATCGAATGCATGGGAATCTCGACGGTTCTGATCACGGTTTCGCCGGAGGAGTCCGAGCAGGCCGGGCCCCCGCGCGCGCTCCGTCCCAAGCCGTTCCCGATCGGGCAGTCGCTGGGCCGGCCCGGAGAGGCCCCTCTCCAGTCACGCGTTCTCGCCGACGCCCTGGAGCTCTTGAAGTATCCGGGCGAACCCGGAACCCTCGTCGAGCGGGACTACGTCCTCGACGCGTAGGAATCCGGACCGGGGGGCTCTGGCGTTACAGGCCGAAGCCGACGACGGCCGCAGCGGTCACCAGGACCACGGCCAGGACCTCGGCCGCCATCCAGAGTCCGGAGTAGGCTGTCGCGGGCCCCTCGCCGCGGTTCTCCGCGGCGTACCGCGCGTAGGCGAACGCCGCCAGGACGATCGCCGCGGCCGAACCCAGCGCCGCGTGTCCGGTGACCTCGCCGCGGCTCCCGACACCCGACTGCCCGGCCAGGCTGAAGCCGCTTGCCACCGCGGCCAGCGCCGCCGCCGCCGCCCATTTCGAAAGGCGGGAGCCGGCGGCGTGGGCGCGCCCCGCCCCGGACGCCGCGGCCCAGGCGTCGGTGACGAGCGCCGCAAACGAAAGAAGGACGGGAAGATAGATGATCAACCGGTGGAGCGGGACGCCAAACATCAATCCGGGGGAGTGGTTTCGTCCGGGCGAGTGTACCATGGCGCCATGACGTCGGAGCGAACGTTGCGCGTCGCCTTCCTGGGGGCCGGGAACGTGGTGCGGGGATTGCTCGAATACTGGCCGAAGCGCGATTTTCCGATCGACCTGCGCGTCGTCGGCGTCCTCCGGCGCTCCGGTGCATGGCGGGGCGAGGAGACGGTCGCCCTGGACCTCGACGCGCTGGCCTGCGAGCCCGGCGTCGACCCGATCCAGGACGCCGACGTGGTCATCGAGGCGCTTCCGAGCGTCTATCCCGACGGAGCGCCGGCGACCAGGCTGTTGAAGTCGGCGCTCGAGGGCGGCATCGACGTCTTGACGGTGAACAAGGGGCCGCTGGTGGCGGCCTACCGCGATCTCAACTCGCAGGCGCAGGCGTCCGGCGCGAAGTTCCACTTCTGCATCGACGGCGTGTTCCCGGCCGTCAATACGGCAGTCCGGGACCTCCGGGGCGCGACGCTGACTCGAATGCGGGCCGCCGCCAACAGCACGACCAACCTGATCCTGACGGAAATGGAAGCCGGACGGACCTTCGACGAGTCCCTGGCGAAGGCCGTCGCGATGGAGATCGCGGAGCCCGATCCGGACCAGGACATCGAGGGCATCGACACCGCCGCGAAGATGATCATCATGGTCAACGCCGCGACGGGGTCGAACTTCCACCTCGACGACGTTCGCATTCAGGGGATTCGGGACGTCGACCCGCGGGTGGCGATCGACTCGGGACGGGCCTGGAAGCTGGTGGGCGTCTACGACGGCGAGTCCATCCAGGTCGGCCCGAAGCTCTACAGCAAGGACGATCCCTTTCACGGGATCCGGGGCACCGAGAAGATCGTCGAGTTCGAGACCGTGGAGATGGGAAAGATCACGATCATGGGCGGCGCGTCGGGACGCATGGAGATGGCCGCGGCGATCGCGCGTGAGATCCTGAACATGTATGTGCCGCAGGAGACGGCGGTGATAGATTAACCCTCGAGCGGTCGCGCCCGTCCGGGCGACGGCGTGCGAAAGGAATCCGGACGTGATACGACGCGAAACACGCACCGTGGACGTGGGCGGCGTTCCTATCGGAGGGCGGCATCCGATCGTGGTCCAGTCCATGACCAACACTGACACGGCCGACGTCGAGGCCACCGCCCGCCAGGTCCACGACCTGGCCGAGGCCGGATCCGAGCTGGTGCGCGTCACCGTCAACACGCCGGCCGCGGCCGCCGCGGTTCCCGAAATCGTCGAACGGCTGGGCGACGCCGGCCTGGATGTCCCTATCGTCGGCGACTTCCACTACAACGGCCATGTCCTGCTCCGGGACTTTCCCGAATGCGCCCGCGCCCTGGCCAAGTACCGCATCAATCCCGGCAACGTCGGCATCGGACAGCGCGACGACCGGAACTTCCAGACCATCGTCGGCATCGCGCGCGACAACGGCAAGCCCGTTCGGATCGGCGTCAACTGGGGCTCGCTCGACCAGGCGCTCGTCACGCGCCTGATGGACGAGAACGCCGCGCGGGCCGAACCCAAGGACGCCCGGGGCGTGATCCTCGAAGCCATGGTCCGCAGCGCGCTCGATTCGGTCGCCGTCGCCGAGTCCTGCGGCCTTCCGGAGAACGCCGTCATCCTCAGCGCGAAGGTGTCCCAGGTGCAGGACCTGATCGACGTGTACCGGGAGCTTTCGCGCCGGACCGACTGCCCCCTGCATCTCGGATTGACCGAGGCCGGGATGGGGCGCCGGGGGACGGTGCGGAGCGCCGCGGCCCTGGCGGTGCTGCTTCAGGAGGGGATCGGAGACACGATCCGCGTCAGCCTGACGCCCGAGCCGGGAGGCGACCGCGCCGAGGAGGTCCGCGTGGCGCGCGACATCCTGCAGAGCCTGGACCTGCGCCGGTTCGCGCCCGCGGTGACCGCCTGCCCCGGGTGCGGCCGGACGACGAGCACGCTGTTCCAGGAGATGGCGGCCGATATCGACGCGTACCTGGAGCGGCAGATGCCGGTATGGAAGTCGCGGTATCCGGGCGTCGAGGATCTCCGGGTCGCGGTGATGGGTTGCGTGGTCAACGGACCGGGCGAATCCAAGCACGCCGACATCGGCATTTCGCTGCCCGGGACGGGCGAAGAGCCCAAGGCGCCCGTCTACGTGGACTCCCGGCTGATGACCACGTTGAAGGGCGAATCCATCGTGGCCGAGTTCACCGCGATCGTTGACGACTACGTCAAGCGGCGTTTCGCCGGCAACCGGTTGGACTGACGGTCAAAATTTCGTGAATTCTCTTGGAAAACTCTGCTAAATTGCGGCTCACAGGAGCGATAGAACGATGAAAGTCCAATGTCTCGTTGGCGCCCTCGTCCTCTCGCTGGTCTTCGCGACCGGCGCTTCGGCCCAGCTCATCGCCGGCACACCCGAAGACGCGCTCTTCGGGCAGATCGAGGCCGCCGCCAGCGACAGCGACCGGCTCGAGTTGGCCATGCAGTTCGAAAGCGAATTTCCCGGATCGCCCGTTCATGTTCAGATCCTCACGATGATCATGAACATCTACAACCAGCAACAGGACTCCGCCAACGCGATGGTGTACGCGCGCAAGCTGCTGGACGAGGAGGAGGACAACGTCGAGGCCCTGATCGCGCTGACCTACAATCTGGCCCTGACCCGGGAAGACGTCGACGCGGCGATCGAGTACGGAGAGCGCGCCATCGCCGTCATCGGCGAGTTGAGATCGACCGAGGCGCCCGTCGGATACACCCCCGAGTCCTGGCCGGCGTATCTCGACACGCTGGAGGCCTCGGCCGAGAGCTACCTCAACTACGCGCGGACGGTTCAGTAGCCGCCGCCGGAGCCGTTTCGGACTTCGATTCCCGCTAGGTCCTCGAAAAAGCGGATGATCGCGGAGTGGTCCTCTCCGCCCTTCCCCCGCGTCCTCAAAGCGGTGAGGTACTGCTCCACCAGCGCGGTCGTCGGAATGGCCACGCCCAGGGCATCGGCCGTCTGGCGTACGAGTCGCAGATCCTTGGCGTGCAGGTCGATCTTGAATCCGGGCTCGAAGTCCCCTGACAGGATCTTCCCGCCCTTCAGTTCCAGGCACCGGCTGGCCGCCATGCCGCCCGACAGCGCCTGGATCATCTTCTCCGGATCCACGCCCGACCGGGCGCCCAGGACAAGCGCCTCGCCGATGGCGCTCAGGTTGACGGCGACGATGATCTGATTCGCGAGCTTCGTGAAGCCGCCGCTGCCGAGCGGACCCATGTGCGTAACGGTCCGCCCCATGACATCGAACAACGGCCGGGCCCGTTCGACGTCGCGGCTCTCGCCTCCGACCATGATCGACAGTGTGCCGTCGATGGCGCCCTTCTCGCCCCCGCTCACCGGGGCGTCGAGCATGGCGGCTCCCCGCGCCGCCATGGCGCCGCCGACTTTGCGGGACACCAGGGGATTGATCGTGCTCATGTCGACGAGCAGCGTGCCGAACCG
The DNA here is from genome assembly GCA_022821265.1 of Acidobacteriota bacterium. Classification (GTDB taxonomy): domain Bacteria; phylum Acidobacteriota; class Terriglobia; order 20CM-2-55-15; family 20CM-2-55-15; genus JAJEDW01. The sequence continues at coordinate 32,085 of JAJEDW010000200.1, read as the reverse complement.
GATGCCGTCGATCAGGCCGTCGGTTCCGAGCACGACCTGCTCGACGTCGGGAGAATCGGGCAGCATCGTTATGACGACGTCCGACGCGGCGGCGACCTCCTTGGGGGAGCCGGCGCCGCGGGCTCCGGCGGCGGCGAGCGCGTCCACGACTTGCCGGCTTCGGTTGTGAACGACGAGGCGGAAACCGGCGCGAACCAGGTTCAACGCCATGGGCCGGCCCATGATCCCCAGGCCGATGAAGCCGACTTTCACCTCGGACCTATCCTTCCTCCGATTCGCGGAGCGCCGCCAGCACCGAGTAGTCCTCCAGGGTCGTGGTGTCGCCCACGGTTTCCCGGCCCGACGCCAGGTCGCGCAGCAGCCGGCGCATGATCTTGCCGGACCGGGTCTTGGGCAGCGCGTCGGTAAACCGGATCTGCTCCGGCTTGGCGAAGGCGCCGATCATCTTGGCGACATGGTCGCGCAGGGCGTCCGTGAGCTCGGGCCCGGGCGCGGACGCGCCCTTCGGCGTGACGAAAGCCACCACCGCCTGTCCCTTGACGTCATGCTCGACGCCGACGGCGGCCGCCTCGGCCACGTTCGCGTGGGACACCAAAGCGCTCTCCACCTCCATGGTGCCGATCCGGTGGCCGGAAACGTTGATCACGTCGTCGATGCGGCCCATGATCCAGTAATAGCCGTCCTCGTCGCGGCGCGCCCCGTCGCCCGTGAAGTAGACACCGGGGATCTCGTTCCAGTACTGGCGCTCGTACCGTTCCGGATCGCCGTAGATCGTCCGCATCATGGACGGCCATGGACGCCGCACGACCAGGAATCCGCCCTGGTTGTCGGGCAGCGAACGGCCGTCCTTGTCCACGATGTCCGGGACGATCCCCGGCAGCGGCCGCGTCCCCGAGCCGGGCTTCGTGGGAGTCGCCCCGGGCAGGGGCGAGATCATGATCGAGCCCGTCTCGGTCTGCCACCACGTGTCGACGATCGGGCAGCGCCCGCCGCCGATCCGCGTGTGGTACCACATCCAGGCTTCCGGGTTGATCGGTTCGCCCACGGTGCCGAGGAGCCGGAGGCTGGACAGGTCGTGCTTCTCCGGCCACTGGTCGCCCCACTTGATGAAGGAGCGAATGGCGGTGGGCGCCGTGTAGAGAATCGTCACCCGGTATTTCTCGATGATCGACCAGAGCCGATCCGGCCCGGGATGGTTCGGGGCGCCCTCGTACATCATGCAGGTCGTCCCGTTGAGAAGAGGCCCGTAAACGATGTAGGTGTGCCCGGTCACCCAACCGCAATCGGCGGCGCACCAGTACGTGTCCTCGTCCTGGAGATCGAAGACCCACCGCGCGGTCGCGTACGCGCCGACCATGTACCCCCCGGTGCTGTGCACCACGCCCTTCGGTTTTCCGGTGGTCCCGCTGGTGTAGAGCATGAACGACGGATGCTCGGCGTCCAGCGCCGCCGCTTCGCACCGATCCGAGGCGTCGCGGTACAGTTCGTGCAGCCACAGGTCGCGGCCGGACCGCATCGACACGTCCTCGCCCGTGCGCCGGACGACGATCACGTGCTCCACCGACGGCGTATCGGTCATCGCCTCGTCCGCGTTCTTCTTCAACGGAACGACGGCGCCGCGCCGGCGCCCGCCGTCGGCCGTGATGACGACCCTGGACCGGGAATCGTTGATCCGGTCGCGCAACGCGTCGGCGCTGAACCCGCCGAACACGACGTTGTGGGTGACGCCGATGCGCGCGCAGGCCAGCATCGCGATCGGCAGCTCCGGAATCATGCCGAGATAGATCGTGGCCCGGTCCCCGGCTTCCAGGCCCAACGTGGTCAACACGTTCGCGAACCGGCAGACCTCGCGATGGAGCATCTGGTAGGTGAAGACGCGGACGTCGCCCGGCTCGCCTTCCCAGATCAGGGCGGCCCGGTTCTTGCGCCACGTCGTCAGGTGCCGGTCCAGGCAGTTGTAGGACAGGTTGGTCTTCGCCCCGACGAACCACTTCACCCACGGCGCGTCCCCTTCCATCACCCGCGACCAGGGCTCGAACCACTCCAGCTCGGAGGCGACCTCGGTCCAGAATCCATCCGGATCGTCCATCGACCGCGCGTAGAGCGCCTCGTAGGCCTCAAGGCTGCCCACCCGTGCACGGCCGGCGAAGTCCCGGCTGGGCTGAAAGACACGTGTTTCGTTCAGGCTCGACTCGATGCTCGTCCCATCCGCCATGGAGGTCTCCTCACCCGGGCGCACGGAGAATAAACCACGGCCGCCCGAAAACAAAACGGGCGGCCCGCGGGCCGCCCGTCCATCGATCGGAGATTCTTCGGTAAACGCGCTACGGCGCGGTCTGGCCGAAGTACTCGTAGTTCATCGCAATGTACTGCTGCTCGTCCTCGGGCACGCTGTCCTCGGGCCAGATGGCCGATACCGGGCAGGCCGGCTCGCACGCGCCGCAGTCGATGCACTCTTCGGGGTTGATGAACAGCAGTTGGGTCTCCTCGAAACCTTCCTCGTCCGACTTCGGATGGATGCAGTCCACCGGGCAGGCATCCACGCACGCCGTGTCCTTGGTGCCGATGCAGGGCGAACCGATGATGTAGGTCATTGCGATCTCCTTCGACGTGTATAACGGATCGGATACTGGCGCTCAGCGGAAGTCATTATACATGCCGGCCAACCGAAATCAAACGGGCCGCGCGGCCGTCACTTGAGCATCCTTTTCAGGACCTTGCCGGTCGGGTTCCGCGGCAAATCGGGGACGATTTCGAAGACGCGGGGCACCTTGTAGGCGGCCATGCGTTCGCGGCAGAAGCTTCGCAGTTCCTTGTCGTCGAGTGCCGCCCCCTCCTGCCCGATCACGAACGCTTTCGGGACTTCGCCCCGAGTCTCGTCGGCGATTCCGATGACGGCCGCTTCCTTCACGCCCACATGCTGATGGAGGACTTCCTCGATCTCGCGGGGATAGATGTTCTCGCCCGCGGAGATGATGAGGTCTTTCTTCCGGCCGGTGATCGTCACGTACCCGTCCGCGTCCATGTGCCCGAGGTCGCCGGTATGCAGCCATCCGTCCGTGACGGTCCGCGCCGTTTCTTCCGGGAGATTGCGGTAGCCGGCCATGACGTTGTCTCCGCGCACCATGATCTCGCCGACGTCTCCGGCCGGAAGCGGTGTCTTCTCGTCGTCCCAGATCGCCATTTCGACGTTGGGCAGCGCGCGGCCCACGGTTCCCAGCTTGCGGGCGCCCGGGACGTTGAGCGAGACGACCGGCGCCGCCTCGGTCTGGCCGTAGCCTTCGAAGATGTCCACCCCGAACCGCGCTTGAAACGCCTCGGCCACGGCCACCGGCAACGGTTCGCCGCCCGAGATCGGAAAGCGCAGCGAGCTGACGTCGACGGGCTCCTCGGTGGCGGCCAGCACGCGGTACATCGACGGAATGGCCAGGAAACACGTGATCCCGTGGGCGGCGATCAGGTTCAGGACCTTCACGGGCTGGAACCGGTCCAGCAGGACCATCTTGGCCCCGTGGAGCATGGGCAGCAGGAACGTGCCCGTGATCGCGTAGGTGTGGAAGAAGGGAAGCAGGCACAGGAAGCTGTCCGTCTCGTCGAAATCCCCGGCCTGCTGGCACGAGCGGACGTTCGCGAGCAGGTTGGCATGGGTGAGAACCACGCCCTTGGGCCGTCCGGTCGTCCCGGAGGTGTACAGGAACAGCGCCGGGTCCTGGTCCGCCGCTTCCGCCCGGGCGGCGTCCGGCGGCAGGAAGTCGGGGGCGTCCGCCATCAGAATCGTGCCGCGGTCTCCGAACAGCGGCCGGATCTTGGTCAATGCCTCGTTGAAGAAGCCGGACGCGATCAGCCCCGACATTCCCGAGTCTTTCAGGATGAAGCCGAGATCCTGCGGCGGCAGCAGGTAGTTCAAGGGCACGGCCGTCTTTCCGGCCCGCCAGACGGCGAGCATCGAAATCAGGTAGCGCTCGGAATTCAGCAGCAGGATGCCGACCGCGTTGCCGGGGACCTCGTTCTGAATCCTCGCCGCAAGTCGATGGACTTCGCCGTCCAGCTCGCCGAACGACCACGAGCGTCCGGTCTCGTCGACGAGCGCCGTACGGTCGCGATGCTTCGCGACCGCCTGATCGAACATCTCGGAGATGAAGGGCATGGAGAACCTCCGTAATTTCAGGTGCGAGTTTATAACACGACCGAACCCGGGGGCGTTACGGATCGCTGATCGGCGGGTGGTGGATCACCTGGATCAGTATGCCGTCGGGATCCTTGAGGTAGAAGGAACGCGCGCCGTCGCGGTGCGTCCTGGGCGCTTCTTCCAGCGGCCATTCCCGCGCCCTCACGTGCTCGGCCCAAAGGTCCACGTCTTCGGCGCTTCGGACGACGAAACCGATGTGGTCGAGCGTCTGGGGCGCGCCGGGCTCGGTTCCCGGGGGCAGGCCGTGCAACGCCAGGTTGTCGGTTCCGGAGGTGAGATACGCGTTGTCGGCGTCCGGCCTCCACTCCAGTTCCATGCCGAACATCGTCCGGTAGAAGTCGATGGAGCGATCGACGTCGCGGACACGCAGCGCGGCGTGCCGCAACCCGATCATTCTGGGAATCGTCTACATCGCGGCGTGTTGAATTTCCGCAGCCGGTGGCGAATTCCCCCCCGGACTGCTAGAATCGGGACTCCCGTCGAGACACCGAGTGTAGCACCCGGGACACTGTCCGGGAAGCCGGCGGGAAGGCGCTTGCCCGCATGATCGAGACCAGGGACAGGGAACGGCGATACCGGTCATGAAACGCATGACGCCGTTCCCACTCGGGCGACTCAATGCGTGGCGGATGCACCGGCAGTGGCTCGACCGTCCGTTCCGCGGCCGCGGTGTCGTCGATCTGATCCGGTCCGTGGGATGGATCTACGCGCCGGGCGGCTCCACCCCCTACATCTCGCTCTGGGCCCGCATGGCCGGCTTCCGTCCCTCCGCCCTGGACCGGATGGTCTTCAGGGAACGCGCGCTCGTTCAGTTGGACGTCCTGAGGGGAAACACCATGCTGGTCCCGGCCGAGGACGTTCCCGTGGCGCTCCAGGTGCGCGCGCGAACGTTCACGGACCTGGCGGCCCAGGCCGAGGACATTCTGCCGCTGACGCGCGCGGAGATGGACGGGCTGAAGAACGCGGTCCTCGGCTGCCTCGAGTCCGGACCGCGGACCGAGGCGGAGATTCGTGACAGCGTCCCGTCGGGTCTGGTTCGGGAGTTCCCCTCCACGCTGCGGCGGATCGGCATGACGGGGAGCCTCCGGTTGGCGGTCCACCTGCTCGGGGAAGAGGGCCGGATCGCCAAGGTCCAGTCCGACGGGCGGCTGGATACGCCCAACCACGCGTTCGCGCTTCTGTCGAGCCTGATACCCGAGGCGCACACGTTCCCGCTCAAGCCCGAACCGGCCGGCGCCGCGCTCGCCGCACGGTATTTTGCGGCCGAGGGTCCGGCGCGCGTCAAGGACTTCGCGTGGTGGTCCGGTCTCCACGTGACCGAGGCGATGCGGGCGGTGGAGTCCGTCGAGCCGAAGCTCGAGCGGGTCGCGCTCGCAGGCAGCGCGGACGAGTTCCTGATTCCAGGCCCGCAGTTGAAACAGCTCGCCGAGTTCGAGCCGAAGAGCCCGGCCGTCAACTTCATCCCGTTCCGCGACGTGTTCCTGAAGGGCCAACGCGAGATCGCGGCCCGCTTCACGCGCCCGGAGCACTCGACGAAGCTGTTCGCGCGGCTGGGGGGGCGCGTGCTGAAGGATCCCCTGGCGACCGTGCTGTGCGACGGCGAGGTCGTCGGCATCTGGGAATGGGACGCCGCCGCCGCCCAGCTCGACTTCATCCTGTTCAATGGCGACACGCCCTCGGACGCGAGATCGCTCATCGAGAAGCGCGGGGCCCAGTTGCAACGCTTCATCCGAAGCGAGTTGGGGCAGGTTCGGGGTCCGTTCGACGGTCTCGCGCGCAGCCCGTCGAACGGGATACGGGACTTGCAAGCGACCTGGGACCCGCCCGCGGTCGTCAATGCCCCCGGCGCCTGAGACCGGTTTCCGGGTCGTTCGCAAGGAAGCGTCCTACTGGTGGCGCACGCGAACGGTGCCGGGCGCCGTGCTGCACCGCCTGATGCTGCTCTTCATCTTCGTTCCGCTGGCGCTGGTCTACTATCGCTACTACGTCGCGAGCTTCCTCGTGTTTGCCGGCATCGTGCCCTACGGCCTCCTGCTGGAATTCGCGGCCGAGTGGTCGGTCGCTCGCGCCATCCGGAAGAACCCCGAGACCCTGGAAGAGTTCGCCGCCGACGGCGTGGTCGTGCCCGACGGCGCGGAGTGAGGACGTGACACAGGGCGCCGGCGCGTCGCGGACCATCGAGTGTGATGTCATTAATGATACTATCGATCCGTGGCGTCGATCGACGAAGTCTTGTCCGGGATGCAGCGGAATCCGGCCGGAGTCCGCTTCAGGGACCTCTGCAAGATCTGCGATCATTACTTCGGCAAGGCTCGAATCTCAGCGACGAGTCACCAGGTCTACCGCATACCGTGGGCGGGCGACCCCCGCGTGAACATTCAGAACGCTCGGGGACAGGCCAAGGCCTATCAGGATCGCCAAGTGCTGTGGGCGATTCGAAGATTGGAATCCGATGGCAAAGACAGTTGATCGATATACGTATCGCGTCACCTGGTCGGAGGACGACCGGGAGCACGTTGGCCTCTGTGCGGAGTTTCCCAGCTTGAGTTGGCTCGGAAATAAGCCGGAGACGGCTCTGCGGGGAATTCGGGCCCTGGTGACCCGAGTGCTTGACGACATGGAGCGGAACGGGGAAGCCGTGCCGAAACCGATTTCAAGCCGGCCGTACAGTGGGCGCTTCGTCGTCCGCGTTCCGCCCGAGGTTCACCGAATGTTGGCGATTCGCGCGGCCGAGTCGGGTGTCAGCCTGAACCGGTTCGTCTCCAGCAAGCTCTCGTAGTCCGGCGCCGTTCCGTTTCGTTGCGCCTCCCGTGGGGTTCTGGCTATCATCGTGCGCATGCAAACGAGACATTATCCGATCGCGGTGATCGTGGGGATGCTCGCCGCGGGCGCCGTCGTGGGGCTGGCGCTCGCGCCCGCGCCCGCGGTGCAGACGTCGGCGGACGCCGCGCCCGAGTTTTCGCGCGGGCGGTACCTGGAGCACGTCCGCCACCTGGCGTCGCCCGACATGCAGGGCCGCGGGAACGGTTCGCCCGAACTCGAGGAGGCCGCCGAATACCTCGCCGACCAGTTTCGCTTGTTGGGGCTCGCGCCGGCGGGTGAGGACGGTTCCTATTTTCAGGGTTTCGAGGCCACCACGGACGCCCGGCTCGGGAACGGGAGCGCGCTGACGCTGGGCGCGGAGCCCTTCACGCCGATGGTGGACTTCGCGCCGCTGAAACTGTCCGCCGACGGCGCCGCGTCCGGTGAGCTGGCGTTCGTCGGGTACGGCATCACCGCGCCCGAGATGCACTGGGACGACTACGGCGGCGTCGACGTCGCGGGCAAGATCGTCGTCGCCTTCCGTCACGAGCCCCGGGAGAACGACCCGGAGAGCCCGTTCGCGGGGACGGACTTCACCAGCCACGCCTCGCTGATGAACAAGGTCATCAACGCGAAGCAGCACGGCGCGGCGGCGATCCTGTTCATCCTGGATCCCGAACAGCACGCGCCGGACGCGCAGGAAGTGCGGGCTACGGCCGAGGGCACGACGGGCGACGATTCGGGGCTGATCGCGGCGTACGTCCGCATGGAACCGGTCGTCGACTACTTCGCCGGTTTCGGTTTCGACCTCGGCGCCGCGCAGCGGGCCATCGACTCGGAGCTCGCGCCGCGTTCCTTCGAAGTGCCGGGCAGCGTGGCCGGCGTCACGGCCGACGTCGTCCGCGTCCGTTCGCCGCTCCGGAACGTCGTGGCCCGCATCGAGGGTTCCGACCCGGTGTTGCGCGAGGAGTGGGTCGTCGTGGGCGCGCACTACGACCACCTGGGCCTGGACGGCGAGTTCTCCCTGGCGTCCGACGGCGAGGGACAGATTCATCACGGCGCGGACGACAACGCGTCCGGCACGGCGGGCATGCTCGAGCTGGCGCGCACGGCTTCCGAGAACCGGGGCGCCTTCGCCCGTTCGCTCCTGTTCATGGGCTTTTCCGGAGAAGAGATCGGGTTGCTCGGCTCGAACCACTTCGTGAACCAGCCGACGATCCCCCTGGAGAACGCGGCCGCCATGATCAACCTGGACATGATCGGGCGGATCCGCGACGACCGCGTCTACGCCAGCGGCGTCGGCACGGCGGCGGGTCTGACCGAGTTGTTGGAAAGCGTGAACGATACGGGGCTCCAGCTCGACTACTCCGACTCGGGCATGGGCGGCAGCGACCACATGTCGTTCAACATCAAGGAAGTGCCGGTGCTGTTCTTCTTCTCGGGCCTCCACGGCGACTACCACAAGCCGACGGACACGGCCGACAAGATCGACGCGGACGGGGCGCTCCAGGTGCTCCGGGTGGCCTACGGCGCCATGGAGCGATTGGCCAACGGACCCGAACGCCCGCTCTATACGCGAGTCGAGGAGCCGCGGCCCGTCTCCGGCAGCGGCGGCGGCTACGGCCCGTACTTCGGTTCCATTCCCGACTTCACCGAAGTGGACGGCGTGCTGTTCGCCGACGTCAACCCGGGGAGCCCGGCCGCCGAGGCGGGATTCGCGGCCGGCGACATCCTCGTGGAGTTCAACGGCAACCGCATCGGCAACCTGTACGACTTCACCTACGCGCTCCAGGCGGTTCAGCCTGGCGACACCGTGCCCGTCGCGGTCACGCGCCAAGACGCGCGGATCGAGGCCGATGTCACACTGGAGGCGCGATGAACCGGCGCTTGCGTGTCCTGGTCATGGCCCTCTGGCCCCTCGCCGCCGCATGTTCGGGTGCGGACGAGGCGGCGTCTCCGGCCGCGTCGGACGAAGCCGTTTCCGAGCCGACGGCGCGGACCGTGCCGTCGCATCCCGACGAGGTCCACCTGCGAAACATTCGGCAGTTGACGTTCGGCGGCGAGAACGCGGAAGCGTACTTCTCGTTCGACGGGGAGCGGATCATCTTCCAGTCCACGCGCGACGGGGGCGCGTGCGACCAGCAGTACACGATGAACCTGGACGGGTCCGACCTGCGGATGGTGTCGACCGGCGAAGGCCGCACCACGTGCGGCTACTACCTGGCGGACGGCCGGATCATCTACGCGTCGACGCACCTGGGCGGCCCGGAATGCCCGCCCGAGCCCGATCCTTCGGCGGGTTACGTCTGGCCGCTGTACCGGTCGTTCGACATCTACTCCGCGAACGCGGACGGCTCCGGCCTCGTCCGTCTGACCGACGCGGACGGCTACGACGCCGAAGGCACGGTTTCGCCCGACGGCGAGAAGATCGTCTTCACCTCGACGCGTGACGGCGACCTGGAAATCTACACGATGAACGTCGACGGCAGCGAGCAGACGCGTCTGACCTTCGAGCGCGGTTACGACGGCGGCGCCTTCTTCTCGCCCGACAGCCAGTGGATCGTGTACCGCGCGCATCACCCGACGGACCCCGAGGCGCTCACCGCCTACGACGATCTGCTCGCGCGGGACCTGGTCATGCCCGACAACCTGGAGATCTGGGTGATGCGGGCCGACGGCAGCGAAAAGCGGCAACTGACCACGATCGGAGGCGCCAACTGGGCGCCGTTCTTCCATCCCGGCGGCGAAAAGATCATCTTCGCCTCGGACATGGACAACCAGAATCCCCGGGTCCCCAACTTCGAGCTCTACATGATCGGCATCGACGGAACCGGCCTGGAGCGACTGACCTTCGACGAGGCGTTCGACGGTTTCCCGATCTTCAGCCCGGACGGCTCGCAGTTGCTGTTCGCCTCGAACCGGTTCGCCGAGGATCCCGGAAACACCAACGTCTTCATCGCCGATTGGGTGGAGTGAGCGTCATGCCCTTGTTCGAATACGTGTGCATCGACTGCGGCGCGGAGTTCGAGAAGCTCGTGACGGCGTCGACGACGCCGGCGCCGTGCGCCGCATGCGCGAGCGTGAACGTGGAGAAGAAGCTCTCGGTCTTTGCCGTCGCCGGCGGCGGCGAACCAGCATTCGACGCGCCGGGGTGCGGCGCATGCGGCGCCGACGAGCCCGGTACGTGCGGGATGCCGTAGCGGCGTGGAGGTCCTGTGATGAAAGTCGGCTCTATGGCTCTGCTGGCGGCTGTGGCCGCGGCGGCTCTCGCCCGCCCGGCGGCGCCGCACCACAGCAACTCGGCCTACCAGGTGGACGAGATCATCACGCTGGTCGGCGTGGTGACGGAGTGGCGCTGGTCCAACCCCCACACCTGGCTCCACATGACGGTGGAGGACGAGGACGGCGATCCCCAGGAATGGCTCGTCGAGGGGCGAGCGCCCGGAATACTGCGGCGGGCCGGATGGAGCCGCACGGTCCTGGAAGCCGGCGACCGCGTCACCGTGCATGCCAGCCCGGCCAAGGACGGCAGCCGCGTCGGCATCATCGCCCGGGTCACCAAGGAAGACGGAACGGTGCTCGGCAACTCGCCGAACTTCTTTCAGTAGCCGTTCGAGGGGATGCGAATGCACATACGCACCATCGTCAACGGGGGCGCGTGCGCCCTGGCCGTCCTGATCCTGTCGGCGGCCGGATGCGCCGCGCCGGAGAGCTCCGCCCCGGCGGAGCAGTCCGCGGCGGGCACTCCGGACTTCACGGGCGTGTACTACCCGTTCAATCCGGCCGGCGGCCGGGGTCGCGGCGCGGCGCCCGCGGCGCAGCCGGGCGAGCCGTTGCCCCCGCCGACGCGGTCCGCGCCCACCAGCGATCTGTCGGCCGGCCGTTCGCCCAACGCCCCGAGGCTGACGCCGGAATACATGGCCGAGTGGGAGGTGATCCGCGAATCGCGGATGGCCGGATCCTACGAGTACGACAACATCGCCAACTGCCTGCCGCCGGGAATGCCGGCGATGATGTCCATGGCCTACGGCATGGAGATCATGCAGAACGAGGACAAGATCACGTTCTTCAGCGAATGGCAGGACGCGCTGCGGCGCGTCTACCTGGACGGCCGCCAGCCGTCCGATGACGTCCTGGACGATCCGACCTACGCCGGTTATTCGACCGGCCGCTGGGAAGGCGACACGCTCGTCGTCGAAACCGTGGCCCTCACCACCAACTCCTTCATCGACAACTCGTCGCCGCACAGCGATCAGATGACCATCACCGAGCGGATCCGATTCATCGACACCGACGTGCTGGAAGACCACATCACCGTGAACGATCCGATCGCGCTGGAGGAGCCCTGGGAGATCACGCGCACCTACCGGCGCGCGTACGCGCCCAACGACGAGCTCCGCGAGTTCGCGTGCGCGGAAGGACTGAGGGACTCGCCGTTTTGAGCCGTTGCGGGGTGATTCGCGGTGCGGTGTTGACGCTCATGGCGTCGGTCGCGCCCATGTCCGCGGCCGCCGGCCAGGACGCGGACGGGTCCATCCCGCGCACCGCCGACGGACGCCCGGACCTTCAGGGGATACGGACGAATTCGACCGTCACGCCGCTGGAACGTCCCGCGGATCTGGCGGACAGGGAGTTCCTGACAGTGGAGGAAGCGGCCGAATACGCGCGCCGGGCGCGCGAGCGCACGCACGCGGACCGGCGCAGCGCCGACCCCGAGGCCGACCTTCGGACCGGGTATAACGACTTCTGGTGGGACCGGGGCACGGCGACCGTGACGACACGGCGAACGTCGCTGATCGTGGATCCTCCCGACGGCCGCATTCCGCCGCTGACGCCGGCGGCGCGGGAGCGCGCCGCCGAGCGCGCCGAAGCCCGGCGGTTGCGGCCCGCCGACGGCCCCGAGGACCGTTCGCTCGCCGACCGTTGCATCACCCGGGGCAACAACGGGCCGCCCATGCTGCCGGCCGGCTACAACAACAACTACCAGATCGTGCAGAGCCGGGACCACGTCGTGATCCTGATCGAGATGATCCACGACGTCCGCATCATTCCCGTCGGCGAGGGGCCGCATCTCCATGACCGCGTCCGGCAGTGGCTGGGCGATTCGCGCGGACAATGGGAAGGCGATACGCTGGTGGTCGAAACCAGGAATTTCACCGACCGGACCCACTTCCGCGGCGCCGGGGGCAACCTGCGAGTGCTGGAGCGGTTTACGCGAACCGACGCCCACACGCTGCTCTACGAATTCACCGTCGACGATCCGGAGTCCTTCACGTCCACGTGGTCGGGCGAGATCCCGATGATGCGGGCCGAGGGCCCCCTGTACGAATACGCCTGCCACGAGGGCAACTACTCGATGGCGAACATCCTCGCCGCGGCGCGCGCGGCCGAGGAGGCGTCCGGTCCCTGATCCCCGGCGTCCCGGTTCCGGGTGCTACACTCCCGACTGATGCACGACCTGGAAGCCGTGTTGAAGGAACGGGTTGCGGGCGAGGTGCGCTTCGACGAATCGTCGCGCCTGCTCTACAGCACCGACGCCAGCATCTACGAGATCATGCCCATCGGCGTGGTCGTTCCCCGCACGCCCGAAGACGTGTTCGCCGCGATGGAGGCGGCCGCGGAATTCGACGCGCCGGTCCTGCCGCGCGGCGGCGGCACGAGCCTGGCGGGGCAGTCCGTGGGGCACGCCGTCGTCATCGACGGCTCCAAGTACCTGAACCGCGTTCTCGAGGTCAACACCGAGGAAGGATGGGCCTGGGTCGAGCCCGGCGTCGTCCAGGAGCAGTTCAACCTGCACCTGAAACCGATGGGCCGCCTGTTCGGTCCGGACACGTCCACGGCCAACCGCGCGACCATCGGCGGGATGATCGGCAACAACTCCGCCGGTTCGCATTCGATCTTCTACGGCAAGACGATCGACCACGTCCTGGAGGTCGACGCCGTCCTCGCATCCGGCGAGCGGCGCCTGTTCAAGGAAATCGGCTTCGAGGAGGCGCGCCGACGCGGCGGACTGGAAGGCCGGATCGCCGAGATCGTCGATCTCGATCGCGGCGAGATCGAGGCGCGCTTCCCGCGGTTGATGCGTCGGGTGACCGGCTACAACCTCGACGAGTTCGTTCGCAACGGAAAGTTCAACCTGGCCAAGCTGATCGTGGGTTCGGAAGGCACTCTGGCGATGGTGCACCGCGCCAAGGTCCGCATCGAGCCGCGTCCGCGCGCCACCGCGCTGATGACCGTCCACTTCGAGGACATCGTGGACGCGATCCGCGCCAGCGAGGTCATCCTGCCGTCCGGGCCCTCCGCCATCGAGCTCGTCGACGACATGGTGCTCGATCTGGCGCGCGGCTCCCTGGAATTCTCGCGCGAGATCGGGTTCATCGAGGGCCGGCCCGGCGCCATCCTGCTGGTCGAGTTCTACGGCGACGGCGAGGCGGAGTTGACGGCGAAGCTGGACGGGCTGGAGGCGGCGCTCCGGAAGGCGGGACTCGGCTACGCCTATCCCCGGGCGCTCGACGGCCCGGGTCAGGAGCGGGTGTGGAAGCTCAGAAAGGCCGGGCTCGGCCTGTTGCTGGGAACGCGCGGGGAGCGCAAGCCGATCGCGTTCGTGGAGGACTGCGCCGTGCTCCCCGAACGGCTTCCGGAATTCTTCACCCGGTTCCGCGACGTCATCCGCAAGTACGACACCAGCGCCGGTTACTACGGCCACGCCAGCGTGGGGTGCCTCCACATCCGGCCTCTGATCGACACGAAGCGGCCGTCCGAAATCCGGAAGATGAAGGACATGACCACGGAGATCGCGGAGCTGGTCATGGAGTTCGGGGGCGCCATGAGCGGCGAGCACGGGGACGGGCTCGCGCGGAGCCACCTGAACGAGACGCTGTTCGGAACCGCCGTCTACCGGGCGTTCCAACAGGTCAAGCGCGCGTTCGATCCGGATTGCCGGATGAATCCCGGAAAGATCGTCGACGCGCCGCCCATGGACGCCAACCTGCGGTTCGGCGAGCGCTACGAGACCGTTCACGTGAAGACGCACTACGACTTTTCCCGGGAGGGCGGTCTGGCGGCCGCCGTCGAGATGTGCAACGGCATGGCGGTGTGCCGCAAGGTGAACAACGGCACGATGTGCCCCTCCTACATGGCGACGCGCGACGAGGCCCATTCCACTCGCGGACGCGCCAACCTGATGCGCGAGGTCCTGTCGGGCAAGCTGCCCCCGGAGGCGTGGACCGGGCGAAGCCTCCACGACGCGCTGGATCTGTGCCTGGAATGCAAGGCCTGCAAGGCCGAATGCCCGTCGGCGGTCGACATGGCCAAGTTGAAGTACGAGTTCCTGGCGCAATACAACGACGCGAACGGCACGCCGCTCCGCTCGCTGGTGTTCGGACACATCCACCGGCTGAGCCGGATGGCGTCCCGGGCCCCGGGCCTGTCGAACCGCCTGATGGCGCATCCGGTCCTGAGGCGCTGGATGGACCGCTGGCTCGGGATCGACGCGCGCCGTGCGCTGCCGCCGATCGCCGGGCAGACCTTCGAATCCTGGTTCCGCGAACGGCGCCCGCGCAAAGCGGGCGGCGGGTCGGGGCGCGTCGTGCTCTTCCACGACACGTTCGTCAACTACAACCACCCCGAGATCGGGCGGGCGGCCACCGCGTTGCTGGAAGCCGCCGGCTACGAGGTGCGGCTCGCCGATCGCGTCTGCTGCGGCCGCCCGCCGATATCGAAGGGCCTGGCGGAGACGGCGCGCGCGATGGCGCGTTCCAACGTCGGGGCGCTGCATCCGTGGGTGTCCCGGGGCTACGCCATCGTCGGGTGTGAACCGAGTTGCATGTTGACGTTCCGCGACGAGTACGCGGACCTCGTGTCCGGACCGGAGGTGCGCGAAGTGGCCGCCTCGACGTTCCTGCTCGAGGAGTTCATCGACCGCGAGACGCGCGCCGGCCGCTGGAAGGTGCGGTATCGGCCGGCCCGGCCCCGGGCGTTGCTCCACACGCATTGTCACGAAAAAGCTCTCGTCGGAAGCGGGCCCCTCAAGAATGTTCTCGGGGCCGCCTACGAAGTGGACGAAATCGACTCGGGGTGCTGCGGCATGGCCGGGTCGTTCGGATACGAGAGCGAGCACTACGACCTGTCGCTCGCCATCGGACGCCGCCGGCTTCTTCCGGCGCTGGACGCGTCGCCGGAAACGCCCATCGTCACCCCGGGCGTGTCCTGCCGCCAGCAGATCGCCGACGCGACCGGGCGCCGGCCGTGGCATCCGGCCGAGGCGCTGGCCCGCGCCCTGCCCTCGGACGAGGCTGTTTCATAGACCCCGGCGTCGATGCTGCATCGGTACATCGAGCGTCGCGAGCGAAGCTGGCACTCCCGGGACACGAACCGCCATCCCCGCCCGTTCGCCTGGGGCGTCGAGCACCTGGATGCGGCCAACGGGTCCGATCCCGGGGCCGCGCTGGAGGCGTACGTCGGCCGGGCGTTGGCCGACAGCGACGCCTATTTCAGCGCCGAGCCGATTGGCGACTACACGTTCGATGGATTCCGTTTGAGCTTCCCCAGCCCGGTCCGGACGCCGGACGCCGCCAACAATGTCGTGCGTGCGCGGTTCTTCGACGGCGGGGGGAGGCTGGCCGTGATCGTCCTGCCGCAGTGGAACGCCCAGCCGGACAGCCACATCGGGTTGTGCCGCGTCCTCCAACGCTTCGGCGTCTCGACGCTTCGGATGAGTCTCCCGTACCACGACGACCGCCGCCCGGACCACATGGAGCGGGCGGAACACCTGGTGGGCGCCAACATCGGGCAGACGATCGCGACGAACCGCCAGGCGGTTCTGGAGGTTCGCCGGGCGGCCGACTGGCTCGAATCGCGCGGGTATTCGCGGTTGGGCGTGCTGGGCACGAGCATCGGATCCAGCATCGGGTTTCTGGCGATGGCGCACGATCCGCGTCTGGTATCGAACGCGTTCATCCACGTGTCGACGCTGTTCGCCGACGTCGTCTGGCGCGGTCTGTCGACCGCGCACGTGCGCGCGTCCCTGGAATCCGCCCTCGACCTGGAGGCGCTGCGCCGGTTCTGGACGCCGATCAGCCCCTTGCCGTTCGTTCCCCGCCTTGCCGGAAGCCGGCGCCCGATGCTGTGCATCGTCGGGAAGTACGACCTGTCCTTCCCCTACGACCTCACCCGGACGGCGTTCGACGCTTTCGACCGGCATGACGTGGCGCACCGCCGCGTGGTGCTGCCATGCGGACATTACACGATGGGGATGGCGCCGTTCCGCGAGATCGTCGGTTTCAACGTGGTCCGGTTCTTCAGGCGCTGCCGGGAATGAGCCGCCCCTCGGCGGCGCACGGGGCCCTCACCGCTCCCAGCCGGTCAGCGTCGCGGCCAGCATGCGGGGCAGCGCCCGTTCCGGGTCGAGGGCCCACGCGTCGCCGGCGATGTTGTTCAGGTGATACGGCGGCGGTTTCTCCCGGCATTCCGCGCAGTAGGGCCGCTCCGCCCGAGGAAGGTCCCTCACGCGGGAATCGTAGGACTTGCGGTCGCCGAGGGCCAGGCGCGCGAGGACGGCCATGGGCGTGTTGGCGGGATTCCGAAGCCGGACCCCATCGTCCGCGTCGAAGCGGGCGAACACCAGCGGCTTTTCCGACGTCTCCGGCGCCATGCAGCAGGGCAGGACGCGCCGCGCCCCGTCCAGCGTCACGTTCTGGTACAGCCAGTCACATGTGAGCGCGCCCCGGCGGGACGGTTCTTCCGCGCCGGCGGTCTCCTCATCGAACCGCTCCTCCCAGGAGCGCGCGTACTCCCGCTCGATGGCGGGGGCCGCGGCATCGACGCGGTGCCGCTCCGGTTTCGAGCACCAGTTTCCGTCCCAGCGCGCGAACACGTGCCGGCCCCGCTCCCGGACCGTGACGGCCCGGATGTCCGGATCGTCGTGCTCGACGCTGAACGGCGTTTCGACGAGGGCTTCGTCCACACCCAACGCCCGCGCCGTCCGGATGGCGTCGCGGACCTGGTGGGCGTTGTGGCGGAAGGTCAGGAACTGCCAGACCAGGTAGGGCGTGCGCGTTCCGGACCGCTTCCGCGCGGCCACCAGTTTCCGGACGTTCTCGACGACCAGAGCCAAGTCGCCGTTCCGCCGGTAGCGGGCGTAGACGTCCTGCGTCGCGCCGTCGATCGAGCAGACGATCCGGTCCAGGCCGGAGGCCACCAGTGCGTCGGGGTCCGGCACCGGCATCGACAGGTTCGTCGACGTGTGCGTAAACAGCAGGAACCGCTTGGCCGAGCGCACGAACGAGGGGAAGTCCCGGTGCAGAAGCGGTTCGCCGTAGTTGTACAGCAGCGTCGAGAACGCGAACGGGCCCGCAAGCTCCAGGAACGCGTCGTGGACGGACGCGGGCAGCGCCGCGCGCGGCCAGTCGAACAGCCCGCGGCGCTCCGGGTTCGTCGTGTGGACGCAACCGGGGCAGGCGAGTTGGCACGCGTTGGTCGGATCCACGGTGAGCTGCACGGGCCGCGCCACAAGGTCCGCGTGCCGGCGGTGGTAGTGGTGTTGGGCCACGGCGAGGTTCGACAGCTTCAGGGCGAGGAGCTTCGCGAACAGCTCGTCACGGTAGGCCGCGTCCAGACGATCGAACAGCTTCGACCGGAACGCGTCGGCGAAACGCATGAACGCACGTTTTTCATCGATGGACCGAAGCGCCGTCTCGGCTTCGTCGAGCAGGGGGTCCTTCAGGCGGGCGGGCAGTACGCGTCGGACGGCGAAACCGGCGCGCTCGAGGCGGGACTTCCATCGCGGCCGGAGGTCCATCGGCTTCCGGCTACTCGTCCGTGTGCTCGGACTCGACGTTGTGCTGCTTCTTGCAGGCTTCGCAGACCCAGTAGTGCTTGCCGTCGATGAACGCGTGATAGTGGATGCCGGCGCCGTCGTCCTCGGTACAGAGATCGCACTTCATGCCGGCCATTGTACTCGGAAGACGCGCCGGGCCCTCTCTTACGCCGCGCTGTCGGCCAGGTCGCGGAGCGCCCGGCCCGTGACCCGGCACAGCTTCCATTCGTCGAGTACGCGAGCCCCCTTGCTCTTGTAGAAGTCGATCGCCGGCGTGTTCCAGTCCAGGACGGCCCATTCGAAGCGGCCGCAGCCGCGCCCGACGGCGATGGCGGCCACGCGCGCCAGGAGCCGGCGCCCGAGTCCGTGGCCCCGCCAGCGCGGTACGACGAACAGATCCTCCAGGTAGAGTCCCGGCCGCGCCAGGAACGTCGAATACGTCGGAAAGAAGATCGCGATCCCGACGGCCTCGTCCCCGTGGAAACCCAGCAGCGCCTCGGCGGCCGGCCTCGGACCGAACAGCGTCCGCTCGATGGCGTCCTCGGTCGCCTCCACGGCGTGCGCCAGCTCTTCGTATTCCGCCAGGCCGCGGATCAGCCGCAGGATGTCGGCAACGTCGCCCCGCGCCGCGGGGCGCACGAGGAACGGTTCCCGCGACGGGAAGGCCCCGGGGCCGGCGACGCCGCCCGTCCCGAGCGCCGCGAGTATGTCCTCGATCTCGGGAGCGGTTTCCACGTCCCTGTATCGCGCCAAGCGGGAATACACCTCGCCCGCGCCGGCGTGAAACTCGCCCGGCATCCCGGCGGCGCGGAACGTCGCGGAGATTTCGTCCATCTCGCCGGCGAAACGCCATGCCCGGGACGCGGCGCCGCGCACGCGATGCGCCGCCTCGGCGGCGTACCCCGGTTTCCAGGCGTCCCACTGGACTTCGAGGGCCTCGCGCACGCCCAGGCGCTCGGCCGTGGCGAGAGCCCCGGCCAGCAGCGCGGTCGTTCCCTTCGTGTTGGCCGCGAAACACATCTTCAGAGCCGAGGCCTGGCCGACGGTATCGCCCAGAATCGTGGCCTGGACCGGGCCGGCGGCGAAGCAGGCCGCCACTTCCTCGGCGGCTTCGCCCGACAGGTGGAGCCACGTCGTGCCTTCCCGCCATGCCGGTTCGCCGACGATGCCCCCGTCGACGAAGCGTACGCCCCGGGCCGCCATCCGCTCGCCCATCGCGACGGAACGCTCGGGCCGGATGGCGTTGGCGTCGACGTAGACGCCCCGGAACCCGGCCTCGAGGACGGCTTCCGCCACCGCGTCGGCCGCGTGCGGCGGACAGACGCTCACGATGATCGGACACTCGGCGGCGAGGCGTTCGACGGTCTCGGCGTCCCGCAGGCCATGGGATGCGGCCCGCCGGCGCGTTGCCTCGCTCCGTCGGTCCGAAGCCCACAGGACGTCGAAACCGCTGTTCCGGGCGGCGGCCGCGACGGAGACGCCCATCTCGCCGGGGTGAAGCACGCCGATCCGCTTTTCCGTTATCATGGACGTCTCCCGTTGTCTATGTCGCGGGTGGGTTGCACCGCCCGCTGGAAAGCGTCCACGCGATATCGCGTGCAGGAAAGGAAGGCATCGATGCGGTTTCCGTTCAAGCTCAAGTTGATCCTCCCCATCGCCGTCGCCGCCGCGTCGGCTCCCGCCGTTGCCGATCCCGCCATCTGGGTCCTGTCGGACGAAGACTCCGAAATCTACATTTTCGGCACGGTGCACGTGCTGCCCCCCGAGCTCGAGTGGCGGACCGAGGCTATCACGGCCGCGTTCGAAGCCGCCGACACGATCTGGTTCGAGGCCCCGGCGGCCGACCCGGCCGCGCAGGTCGAAGCCGCCTCGCTGGTTCTCCAGTACGGCATGAACGCGCCGGGCGAAACGCTTTCGTCTCAGATCAGCGAGGAGGCCGCCGCTTCGCTCGCCGAGATCGCGGCGGGGCTCGGACTCCCGGCCGCCGCCCTGGAACCCATGCGGCCGTGGATGGTCGAGCTGACGTTGAGTCTGGCGGCCTTGCAGGCACACGGATACGACCCGGCCTCCGGCGTGGATTTCGTGCTCTGGGAACAGGCGAACGCGGACGGGAAAACCGTAGCGTATTTCGAGACGATCGAGCAGCAGATCCGATTCCTGGCGGAGCTGCCGCAGGAGATCCAGGCCGCCTCGCTCGAGCAGACCCTCGTCATGTTCGACGAGTTGGACCAGATGGTCGACGATCTGGTCGACTCCTGGGAGGACGGCGACGTCGCGGCGATCGACGCGGTCATGAACGAGGCGATGCGCGACACGGCGCCCGAAGTGCACGAGGCGTTGCTGATCAATCGAAACCGGAACTGGGTCGAGGCGATCACGGAGACGCTGGCGGGTTCGGGCAGTCACTTCATCGCGGTCGGCGCGGCCCACATGTCCGGAGCGGACAGCGTGATCGACCTCCTGCGCGCCGAGGGCCTCGAAGTCGCCGGGCCTTGACGGCCCGGCTCGTGGCGGTCCGAATGCCTGCCTCACGACTCGGTGCGCGAAACCGTCAACGGCAGACTCAGGGCCGACCGGGCGTCAACGGATTGCGAGTCCGGAGCTCCGGGAACAGCGAGAAATCGCGATCGCGGGTGAGCAACGCCTCGGCGCCGTGGGCGACGCATATCGCGGCGACCCGGGCGTCGTGGACGACCGGTCCGTGCACCCGCGGACGCTGGACGAAGCTGCTCAACAGGTCGAGGAAGTCGTCGGTTTCGCCCAACAGCCGATTCGACGGCGACGAGGTCCACACGTCAAGCTGACGCCAGGCGCGCTCCGCCGTAGACGCCTTATCCTTCCAGATCCGACGGTTGGTCACCACGCTGAGAAACTCGTAGCAGCACGGCCACGGTATCGCCCACACGTCGTCACCCTCCGCCAGTGCGCGCAGTATGGCGAGGGCGGGACCGTGGACACGTGATTCCCGGCGGTGGGCGTAGACGAGCAGGTTCGTGTCTACGGCGATCACGGCCCTTCAGTGTCGCCGTAGATCATGTCGCGAAGGTCCTGCCAAGAATACGCCTCGAGGGGGTCCGGGCCTTTCGAGTCGCCGACGCTCATGTCCGGCAGCCGGTATCGGGAACGGGTCGCCGACGTCGACAGCACGAGTCGGAGCCCGTCCTCGACCACGGCCCGCAGGGGACGACCGTTCCGCCGGGCGTACCGCTTCGCCCGCACGAGAAGCGCGTCCTGAATCTCGATGGTCGTCTTCATGGACACATACTACCCATCATGAATAATACGGGCAAGCCATCTCGTGTGGGGTCCACAAAGCAGCGTGGCGATGACCATTGAAGGTCAGGAGCCGGCCTGCCCAACGGGTCCTAATGGACGGGCTCCTCACCGGTCTCGGCGCCACGCGGGGTTGCACGACAGGCTCCCAGGACGTGACACGTCCTCGCCAGTGCGGCGAAGCCAGCGCCGGGGAGCAACAGCTACGGTTGCCGTTCCGAGTTCTCGCCCCCGGGATTCGTCTCGGTCCCGTTCGGCTCCGTGGCGGGAGGCGCGCTCTCGGCGACGTTCGCCTCCGTGGATTGTTCGTAGATCTCGTGCCTGTAAATGGAGACGTCGCGGGGCGCCTTGATCCCGAGGCGAACGTTGTCGCGGCCGATCCGGAGGACGTGTATCTCGATATCGTTTCCGATGATCAGCCGGTCGTCCTTCTTTCGGGTGACAATGAGCATCGGTGTTTGGCGACGGCCGTTCGCGGCCGCCGTTGATGGACGTCCACGATCCGGCGCTCACTCGACTCCGACGGCCTCGTCGGCGTAGTACCCCGTACGGTGGCGCACGGTCGCGGCCGGGTTGTCCAGGCGCACGCGGATCTCGCGCCAGCTCTGGTCCAGGGCGGGGTTCGTCGGGTAGTAGCTGAGCGTGTATTGCTGGTGCAGTTCCTGCAGCAATATTTCGGCCAGGCTCTGGAGCGCGTAGCGCCGGCCCGTGTAGATCCGGAACGCGCGGCCCCCGGTCACGTCCGTCAACCGCGCGAGCATGTAGTGGTACACGTGATACCGCGTGCGCCGGGCCACCTCGGGATCCTCGTCGTCGTCGTCGATGCCGATCGCGTAGACCAGCACCTCCGATTCCTTCAGCAGCTCGTCCACGTCCTCGATCCGGAGCCGGCTCCGCGTGTCGAAACCGTCGGTCAGCAGCAGCAGCACTTTCTTCTGGTGCCGCGCGTTCTCCATCATGCGGAGCGCCAGGCCGATCGCGTCGAACTGGTGGGTGTCGCCGCCGGTGCGGATGCCGCGGAAGACCTCCTGAATGTCCGGTCCGGTCGGGGTGAAGTCGGTCAACACGTTGGAATCTTCGGCGAACGTAACGATGAAGACCTCGTCGTCGGGCGACAGCGCCATGGCCACCTCGCGCGCCGTCTGCAGGGACTGCTGGATCTTGTAGCGCATGCTGCCGCTGACGTCGACGAGGATTCCCAGGCTGACGGGCACGTTCACGTCGTGCGAGAAGAACGCGATCTGCTGCTCCACGCCATCCTCGAAGATCGTGAAGTTGTCGTCGGCCAGGCCTTCCACGTACTCGCCCGACAGGTCCAGGACCGTCGCGGTCACGTTGACCAGCGGCACCTCGACCTGCAGACTGAACAGGTCGAGGGCCTCGTCCGGTGCGTTTTCGATCGTTCCGGAAGCGTCCGGGACGGTGTCGGTCGTCCCGGCCGCCCCCCCGGCGTCCTGCGCTCCTCCGGCGGCGGACGTTGCGGCGCAACACGCCGCCGCGACCGCTGTGAGCCACCACCTGTAGGTTGTCATGATGGCGGTAGTCTCGATCATCGGCCGAGACGGGGTCAACACAAAACCGCCGGGCGCCGGCTCAGCGCGCGGTTCAGTGGGACTCCCGCACGGCGTTGCGGTTCCAGTCCGGGATGGTGACGACCAGGTCGGACGACCCGTCGGCCACCGACTGGCACGAGAGGCGGCTCGACGGCGTGAGGCCGGGAGCGTAGGCGAGCTGGTCCTCCTCGCCGTCGGTCATCTCGGAAAGCGTGTTCTCGCCCTCGTCGACGATGCAATGGCAGGTGGAGCACGCGCTGACGCCCCCGCAGGCGTGGTCGACGTCGATACCGTGCTTCAGCGCGATGTCGAGAATGCTGCCGGGCAGCCCCGTCTCCCCGTACGGCAGCGCGTCCGGGTCCACCTCGACGGTGACGTTCATCGGCAGGAACGTGACGGTGTACTTCCGCGTCGGAGGGGCGATGCCCTCCAGTTCATCGAAGTAGGGATTGCGTCCACCCATGAAACGGATGGTAGCACGCCGAACAGGCGCCCGCCCGGCCGCGGGATGCCGCTACTGCAGGGCCCGGAGTTCGTCCAGAACCGTGTCGATCGGAGGCCGATCCGACGCGTTCACCCCGATGTAGCTCCATTCCAGGGCCCCGTCGCGGTTCAGAATGAACAACGAGGGCCGCGCGATCCCTTCCTGCGGATGCAGGACGCCGTAATCGCGGATGAAGCGGCGGGGCGAGTCCGACAGGATCGGATAGGTGAGCCCCAACTCCGTGGCGGTCACCGTGGCCTGGGCCGGGATGTCCGCGCTCAGGGCGACGACTTCCGCGTCCAGGTTCCGTATCTCTTCGTAGTTCGCTTGCAGCTCGCCGAGCTGCGCCTGGCAGAACGGTCAGTTGTGCATCCGGTAGAACACGACCAGGATGTTCTTGTCGCCCCTGAAGTTGTTCAGGTCGACCATCATGCCCTGGACGGCCATGCCGGAGATATTGGGCGCGGGCGGCGCGTCCTGGGCCATGGCCGGCCAGGCTGTGGCCACCAGCGCCGCCGTCAAGAGTTTCGTCGTCGATCTCATCGGGTCGATTCGCTGCCCCCTTTCCATGCGGTCATCATCACGAATCGTACCGGAAGGCCCTCGACGATGTCCATTTCCCCGTTCCGGTTTCGGGTCAGGGTCACGAGCCGCTGTTCGCCGCCCGGCTCTCCGACCGGACCGACCAGCCGGCCCGGGGCCGCCAACTGGACGGCGAGTGAGCGAGGAATCTCCCTGGCGCACGCCGTGATCACGATGCGGTCGAACGGGGCGTGTTCGGGCCACCCCGCGCCGCCGTCCCCGTGCCGGAACCGGATTCGGCCGTAGCCGAGGCGCTCCAGCGTCTGCCGCGCCGCGTCGAGCAGCGGCTTCCGGGCCTCGATCGAAAACACCTCGCCGCCGAGCTCGGCCAGGACGGCGGTCTGGTAGCCGGATCCGGTCCCGATTTCCAGGACGCGGCGCCCGGGCCGCGGGTCGAGCATTTCCGTCATCCGGGCGACGACGTACGGTTGCGAGATGGTCTGGCCGTCGCCGATCGGCAGCGGCCCGTCGGCGTAGGCGTCCGCCCGGGCTTCGTCGGGAACGAACTCGTGCCGCGGAACACGGAGGACGGCGGCGAGCACGGCCGCGTTGCGGACGCCGCGCGATCGGATCTGGCGCGCCACCATGGCCTCGCGTTCCGCCTGGCGGGACCCTCCGTTCACGGCGCCAGTCCGATGAGGGACAGCATGCGGCCCGCCTTCTCGCCGTCACGGCGGTAGGAATGAAACAGGTCGGGACGGCATCGGGTGCACAGCGTCGAGACTTCGACGCGTTCCGGCGGTACGCCGGCGTCGGCGAGCTGGGCGCGATTGGCCGCGCCGAGGTCCAGATGGGGCTTGGGCCAATCGGGCCGCCGGAGGACGATTCCGGGCTGCGCGAAGCGATCGGCCACGTCGTCGCCGACCTCCATGCAGCAGACGCCGATATGCGGCCCGATGGCCGCCGCGAGGTCGCGGGCCTCCACGCCGCCTTCGGAAACCACTTGCTCGACGGTCCGTCGAACCACGCCGGCCGCGGCGCCGCGCCAGCCGGCGTGGGCGGCGGCCACGACCCTCCCTCGTCGATCGGCGATCAGCACGGGCGCGCAGTCGGCGGTCCTCACCGAGAGGGCCACGCCTGGAAGCGCGGTCGCCGCGGCGTCTCCGTCCGGGGCCGTGTCCGGGAGCCGCTCCCCGGCCACCCAGTGAACGCGGTCGGAGTGGATTTGCCGGAGTGGGAACGTCGGCCATCCCTCCATGCCCGCGACGGCCGCGAAGCCGTCGTCCGGGCTCGGGCGCCGCGTCGAGAACGCGTGCACGACGCGCGGAACGGCCTCCAGGACCGGCGCCGCCAGAAACGTGATGTCGGATTGCGTGCGCGTGTGTAACATGGCTGCTTCCTGAGGGGCGTCATCCGGCAAACGGAGCGGAGCCGCGGGTGGTCATCGGAATCGGCATCGACGTGATCGAGAACGAGCGGATCGCGCGCTCGCTGGAACGCTTTCCCCGCCGGTTCGTCTCGCGCATCTTCACGCCCGGCGAAGCCGGCTACTGCGAGGGCGCCGCGCATCCTCCCATTCACTTTGCCGCAAGATTCGCGGCAAAGGAAGCCGCGTTCAAGGCCCTGGGGACCGGTTGGGCCCGCGGCGTCCGCTGGAAGGACGTCGAGGTCGAACGTCTGGGGTCGGGACAACCCCGGCTCGTTCTCCACGGCGGCGCGCTCGAACGGGCGCTCGAGCTGGGCGCGGGCCGGTTCCACGTCTCACTGACCCACGACCGGCGCGTTTCGGCGGCCGTCGTCGTTCTGGAATCGGAATAGGCCGGCCGCGGCCTCACCGCGGAAGATAGCGCCGGGTCGCCTCGGGGTCGCAGTCGAAAGGCGTCATGTCCCGGTTCGGCGCATACAGCAGGTCCCGCGTGTGCGTCATCGGTTCGGCGATGTAATCCGGATCTTCCAGGGTGAAGGTGACCGTCAGGCGCCGGCCGTCCTCGTGCAACCGGTAGCGTTCGACGACGTGCTTCCGGGCGCCCGACGGAATGCCGTTCTGATAGGGCGAGCGGTTGTCCGCGAAGTTCGCGGTGTCGACGACGAGCACGTCGCCTTCCCAACGGCCGGTCGAGTGTCCTTCGTGCGTCCGCTGGTCGGCGTCGGGATGCCCGCGTCCGTCCATGTACACCGTGCGCTCCTGGTCGAAGTACTGGCTGCGGATCATGACGATGTCCTCGTCCTCGACGAACTCGATCTGCATCGGGTAGAGGTCCGTGTAGATGATCCCTCCCGGCGTCGGCTTCGTCATGCACGCCAGCTCGGGATTGTCCGGGTCGTTCTGGCTGTACTCGGCTTCGGCGATCCGGCCCCGCTCGGTCAAGCGCAGTTCGCGGATCATCAGTTGATCCAGTCCACCGGGATAATCCGGACCCAGGCTCGCCCGATCGACGATCCAGATGCCTTCCAGCGTCGGTGCGGCGGGCGCCGTCTGGCCGGCGCCCCGGCCGGCGCCGGGCGGCGCGACCACGGGCCGTCCGTCGCGTTCGACCGACACCAGCAATCCGTACGGCCGTCCGTCACGCGCCGGCCGGACCCCCACGCTCACGCGGTCACCGAACGACAGCGAATCGCGCGCCCAGCCCCGGCGCCCGATCGTCAGCGCCGAGGCCATCTGCACCGTCCATTCGACGCGTTCTCCCGCCGCATTCACGGTTTCCACCGTGAAATAGGCGTGGGGATTGCGCATCGTATACTCGGTGACGGTTCCCTCGAAGGTCACGACCGCGTTCATGTCCAGCGCGGCGTCGCTGTGGTGGCCGGCGGCCGGCGCCGTGACGGCGAGGATTCCCGCCAGCGTGATTGCGTGTTTCATTCCGGACCTCACGGCCCATCAGACTACAGCTTGACCGGGACGTCAACGATACGATGGTCGACGCGTCGATTGACGGCCGGGCGTATGATCAAGGTCGGACGAGGAGGTTGGACCATGCGATTGCAAGGGATGATTCTGGCGCTCTCACTGTTGGCCGGCGCGGCCGTGGCCGCGCCCGGTCAGGACACGGGGGGCGCTCCCGAACTGTGCGAGGACCCCGAACTCGAAGGTCCGGTCCGCTGTGTTCCGGTCACCTTCGACACGTTCGATATTCCCTTCGCGGAGTTGCCGGGCGGCCGCCTGGACGCGTCCGGGAACCTGGATCCGACCTCCTCGCCGGAGGACGCGCACGCCGGGGCGTTCGTGGCGGCCGAGCGGCTCGGGCTGTTCGCCAACTTCGAGTGGCTGCACTGGCTGCCGACGGCGCCGTCCGAGCTGGATCCGGAGACCGGCGAGTGGTCGGGCGGCGACCTGGACGGGTTCCCGACCGGGTGGGGTTCGACCGGCCTCGGCATCGCGGGCCAGTGCCTCTATTGGGGGCGGAGCAACTCGACGAACACGACCGGTCCCGGCGTCACCCGCGACGTCCGGATCTTCCGGATCCAGGACGATCCGGAGAACGAACCGCCCGTCGAAGTCGGCACGATGCCCCAGTTGATGACCGTCACGCGCGACACCGCCGTGCGCGACCGGGAGCTCCGTCCCTACGGCTACACGACGACCGGCGGCGACGAACGCATGCTCATGGTGCGCTCCGCGGCCACGGGCACCGGCGGCGACGTCATCGTGTACACGCTGGATCCCGAGACGTGTCTTCCGGTCGACGAGGGCGCGACGGCGGCCGGCGTCCTCGCGCACGAGTTCTATCTATGGCACGATCCGGACAATCCCAACCGCTTCGTCGTCATTTCCCAGACGTACGGCTCGCAGGAAGAGGACCTTGTGTTCACGGCCGTCACGGATGAGTCGACCGGCGCGGTGCTCGAGGAGCCGCTGTTGCTGGCGTCGTTCACGCTGGAAGAGGTCGGCGGCCCCGTGCGCGACGAGGCGCCCGACGCGACCGGCCTGTTCTCGGACGGGCGGTTTCCCGACTACAGCCACCTGACCGATCAATGGGGCCGCCCGGGCGCTTCGCAACCGTCCCAGGGCAACGACCTGCATTCCGGTGCGATGTCGGACGACGGCGAGCGGTTCTACGCGGCGGGCGGCACGGCCGGGATGTACATCCTGAACACCGCCTTCGTCGCGAACAACACGAACGCGGACCTCGCGGGAGGCGGCGTCTGCAATACGCACTCGACCAACGTGTGGGTCGACGGCGAGGTGGGCGGCGTGGTCGACGTGGCGCGGCTCCCCGAGGCGGCGAACGATTGCGTGCATCCGGTTCTCAACTCCGACCCCGGGTTGCTGGCCATGCTCGCCTCGGACATGTCCGACGTCCGGAAGCTGGTCCGGTACACGCGGCTCGAGGAGCGGTCCCGGTTCGACTTCGCGCCGCCGTTCGTCGCGTCCGTCAGCGTCCACAGCGCCGTCCCGGTTCCGAACCGGCCCTCGCTGTCCGGCGCGAACGCGGATGGCCGGCCGGCCTACGTCGTCATTACCGAGGAATGGCCTTTCGGTCCGTGCCCGGAGCGGAGCCTGCGGATCATCAACGTCGAGTCCGAAATCGCTCCCATGATGATCGGCGCCCACGCGATGTCGGACAGCATGGTCGAGAACTGCCTGGCGCAGCCGGTGCCGCCCGGCGCGGCGATCCGTCCGATGATGCACGCGCACAACCCGACCGTGCTGGAGAACCTGGTCTTCGTCAACTGGCTCGGGCAGGGAGTCCGCGCGATCGACATCTCGAATCCCTTCAACCCGAGGGAAGTCGGCCATGCGCGCCCGGTGCCGTGGGGGGACGTCATGTCCTACCCCGACCTCCACAACGGCCTGATCTACGTGGGAGACAACCACACCGGGCTGCACGTGTTGCGCTACACCGGCCCGCGCGCGGACGAGCTGCTCGGCGACGGCATCCATTCGTCGAACCGCACGAGCCCCCATTGATCCGGCCGCCGGCCGCCACGGGAATCACGCCATGCGACTCGCTTCGAATCCGATGATCGTTCCGGCGCTCGCGGCCCTGACGGCCGCCTCGACGCTGGCGGCCGGGCCGGCCGCGCCCATTCAGACCGATGCGCCCGCCGCGGCGCCGCTGTTCAACGAACAGGACCTGATGTTCCTTCACCACATGACGGTCCACCACGAGCAGGCCCTGGTCATGTCCCGGATGGTGCCGGAGCGGACGGACCGGGCGGAATTCACGCGCTTCGCCGGTTACGTCCTGAGGGCGCAGGCGGCCGAGATCGCCGAGATGCAGTCGCTGATGGCGCTGGCCCGGGCGCGCGGGCTGGCGATGCCCGACCACGCGCTCGACGGGGATCCGCCCATGGCCGGCATGCTGTCCAGCGCCCGGATGGCGGCATTGGAGGCGGCCGACGGCGCGGAGTTCGAGCGGCTGTGGCTGGAGGGAATGATCGACCACCACCAGGGCGCCATCGACATGTCCCAGGCGCAACAGCGGCAGCAGTTGGCCAGTGGCCGCCGTCCCTACGGGCTGGCCGTCCTGGTCGAGGAGATCCTCGTCGAGCAGCGCGCCGAGATCACGCGAATGCGCCAATGGCTCCGGGAATGGGGGCTCGCCGACACGCCCTGAGGGCGCGTTTCAATCCTCCCGCCGGATGCTGAAGCTCGACACGGCGTCGCCGGCCTGCCACGTGCCGGAAATCGTGCGGTTGCGGGAGCCCACGTCGGTGACGACGCCCTCGGCCACGTAGGCCGCCGTTCCGTCCCGTCTCTCCGCCTCGATGCGCACGGTCCATTCCGTGGAATCCAGCCGTGCCCGGACCGACGCGGCCGTGGGGCCGGGATCCATGATCCCGGTCACGTCGGCGCCGTCGAAGGACATGACCAGCGTCACTTGGCGCCGGTCGTCCTCGGGTCCCCATTCGCCGTACCACGTGCCGGTCAACGGGTGGCCTTCCTGCGCCGCCATGGTCGCGGCGATCACTGGGCACGTGAGCAGGAGGGCCGCAAGGGCCGGGACGCGGGGCTTCACCACAGGCTCCTAGGGAACGAACTGGTAGACGCGCTCGATCGGGCGCGAAGGATCCATTTCCAGCGCGATCGCCTGGTTGTTTTCCTGGCAGATGTACTCGTAGAGGACTTCCTCCGGCTCCCACCGCAGGTAGAACCCCGTCGTCCAGGTTTCGGTGTACGCGCCGGGATCGTCGATGGTCATCTCGTACTTCATCGCTCCGAAGCTCTCGCGCGTGAACCGCTCGATCAGGTGAAGCCGATCGGTGTGCGGGATGCCCTGCCGGTCGATCCAGAAACGTTCGTTGAAGCCGACCGTGTCGACGACCAGCGTGTCGCCTTCCCAGTGGCCGATGGAATGGCCGTAGTAGCTCGGCTGGAGGTCTTCGGGATGTTCGCGGCCGTCCATGTAGATGATGCGCCACGTGTGCAGGTTGCCGTCGAACTGCAGGATCGTCTGCGTTTCCGGCTGGTCGACGAACTCGACGCCGAAGGGGCTGATGTACAGCCGGGCGCCGCCCGACGGCTTGCAGCGGATGTACGGCTCGTAGAGGTTGGTCTCCCGGTAGGCGTACATCGCGCGCGCCCAGGGCTGGAACGGCACGTCGTCCTCGGTGGGCTTGCCGGCGAACGGGGGTCCCGAGAACGCGGCCCGGCCCTGCCGGTCGTTGACGGTGATCGGGATCCCCACCGGGTCGGCCAGCAGCGGCCGTCCCCAGGGCTGCCAGATGCCCGACTCTCCGGGAGGGGCTCCGAAGTTCACGCGTCCGTCGGGCCAGCGCGGCGCGGGCCGGGGATCGTTCAGCAGATCCTCGTCGGCCTGGGCCAGCAGCGGAACGGCCCCGGACGCCAGGACGAGGGCGGCCGCCGCCGCGGTCGTGACATGCCGGATGCGCATCATCGGCCTCTACTGACCCGGCTGGCTCGACGCCGCGCCGAACAGCTCGCCCGTCCGCTTGATCAACACCGTCCGGGCGTTCACGCGGTTGCTGCCGTCACGGGCCAGGCTGCCCTCCACCTCGACTTCCTCGCCGAGCTGGAGCGAATCGCGGCTCCATCCGTTGGCGTAGAGCGCGATCGGAGAGCCCATCTCCAGGCCCCAGTTCTCGAGGTTGCCCTCCTCGTCGGGGACGTTGACGTAGATCCACGTGTGCGGGTTCGTCCACTGAATCCGGGTAACGTAACCGGTGACGGTCACCGGCTTGTTGGCGTCGAACTCGGTGGCGAACGCATGGTGCGACGCAGCCGGTCGCGCGGACGCGGCCACGATGCTGACGGCGGCCAGACACGCCAGGGTTCGCAGTCCCATCGGCTTCCCTCCCGTCGGTCGGAATCGGTATCGAGTGTTGGCGAATACGGCGTTCAAGTCAATTCAAAACAGGAGCCTGTGGTGAAACCCCGCGTCGCATCGAGACCGGTGAGGCGCCCGTCCGGCAAGGCGCGAGGAGGGAGCATATTCCCGATATGTGACCGACGAGCAACGCAGTCCGGACGGGATGCCACGCCGGTCGAATGCAGCAGGGGTTTCACCACAGGCTC
The DNA here is from genome assembly GCA_022821265.1 of Acidobacteriota bacterium. Taxonomy (GTDB): domain Bacteria; phylum Acidobacteriota; class Terriglobia; order 20CM-2-55-15; family 20CM-2-55-15; genus JAJEDW01. Next base: position 969 of record JAJEDW010000200.1, on the reverse strand, counting down.
CTAGGGGCGGTTGTCCTGGCAGAAGTAGCGCGGGAGTTCGTCTCCCGGAATCCACTCCAGCGTCCAGGCGGCCGTCCACGGCCGGGTGTAGGCGCCCGGATCGTCGATCGTCACCTCGTACTCGAGCGTGTCGTGGTCCGGCCGCGTGATCCGTTCCATCAGCCGCAACTGTTCGGTGTGCGGCAGCCCGCCGTTGGAGAACCAGAAATCCTCGTTGAAATCGATGGTCTCGACGACCAGCGTGTCCCCCTCCCACTCGGCGACGGCCCGGCCGTAGTAGAGCGGATGGCCGAAGTCCGGCTGCGCCGGATCCATCGGGTCGCGCCCGTCCAGGTGGATGAAGCGCCAGTTGTGGTTGCCGCCTCCGATCATCACCCAGATGCGCTCGCGGTACGGTTCCTGAACGAACTGCACGCCCTGGGGCAACTGGAACTGCCGCGGCCCGCCCGGCGGCTTGCAGTAGAGGAACAGGGGATCGTCCTTCAGGCCGTCACGCTGCCGGACGGCGTACAGGTCGCGGGCCCATTGGCGGAACGGCGCGACGCGAGCGACGTCGGCGATGTCGGCAAGGAGACCGTCGGCGTCGACGTCGGCCTCGACGCCGGTTTCCATCAACGACGTGAGGCCGGGCCGGCCCCAGTAACCCCGTTCACCCGGCTCCGGCCCCAGACGGGGCGTTCCGTCCGGCCATCGCGGCGTCGGACGCGCCTCGGCGATGGGTGGGATCGCGGCCGCCTCGGTCAGCGTGTAGAGCCGCGCTCCGTCTTCGGCGCGCACGACGGATTCGCCCCACACCTGCGGCGTCTCGTTGCGGGCCGAGGGGCCGTCGACGCGGATGACGTCGCCGACGGCCAGCTCGTCGCCGGTCCAACCGCTGCGCCCCAAATCGATCCGGCTTTCCAACTCCACCGCCCAGGCCACGGTCTCCGGGCCGCTGCCGACCTCGAGGAAGATGTGCACGTGGGGGTT
>JAJEDW010000115.1 GCA_022821265.1 Acidobacteriota bacterium | reverse complement strand
AGAGCCAGCGACCGCGGAACACGCGGTCCAACTCGTCGAGATCGAGATACATCTGGAAGAAGCGGTACTGGAACGCGTGCCGAACGGGGCGTTTGCGGACGTGGCGGACCGCGCCTTCGTAGATGCAACTGTTCACGCCGCCCGCCTCCGGCCGAGCGCCTCGGCCACGGCCATGCCCGAGCGCACGCCGTCCTCGTGAAACCCGTAACCCCAGTACGCGCCGCAGAACGATGTCCGGCGCGCGTCCAGCAACTCGGCGTGCCGGGCCTGCGCCGCCGACCGCCCCGGCGTGAACACCGGGTGAGTGAAGCGGAGCCGCGCGATCACCTTCTCGCTGGACACGCCGTCCACGTCGTTGAGCGTGACGATGAAGACGCGCGGGCCGTCCAGACCCTGCAGGCGGCTCATGTTGTAGGAGACGCGCACCGCGGCGGGATCGAACGCGGGAACGTGGCAGTTCCACGAGGCCCAGGCGCGGCGCCGGCGGGGGAGCACCCGCGTGTCGGTGTGCAGAACGGCGTCGTTGGGCTGGTACGGGAACGCCGACAGCACCTCGGCCTCCGACGGGTGCGGGTCCGCCAGTAGCCCGAGCGCCTGATCGGCGTGACAGGCAAGGACGACGTGATCGAACCGCTCCCGGCGCCCCGCGGCGTCCCATACGTCCACGCGGTCGGCAAAGCGGCGAATCCGGACGGCGCCCCGCCCGGTGCGGATACGGTCCCGGAACCCGGCCGTCATCGCCTCGACGTAACGCCGCGACCCGCCCTCGACGACGCGCCAGACCGGCTGCCCGCGTACCTGCAGCATGTGGTGGTTGCCCAGGAAGTCGACGACGAAACGTATCGGGAAGCTCCGAAACGTTCCCGGCGGACAGGACCACAGAGCCGCGCCCAGGGGCGCGAGGTAGTGATCGAGGAACTCGCGCCCGAATCCGCGGCCGCGGACGTAGTCGGCGACCGTGGTCTCGTCGCCGCGCACGCCGTCCAGCGCCGGCGCTTCCCTGTGGAACCGCAGGATGTCCATCCACATCCGGTGAAAACGCGGCCGCAACACGTTCCGCCGCTGCGCGAAGAACGCGCCCAGGGACGCGCTGGCGTACTCCAGGCCGCTGGGATCGTGCCGGACGCTGAAGCTCATGGTCGTGGGGCGGGATGGGACGCCCAGATCCGCCAGCAGGCGCGTGAAGCGGGGATAGTGCGTCTCGTTGAAGACGACGAAACCCGTGTCCACGTGGTAGACGCGCCCGTCCATGGCGACGCGGACGGTACGCGTGTGCCCGCCCGTCCTCGTTGCCGATTCCAGGACGGTGACCGCGTGCCGGGGGTGGAGGTAGTAGGCGGCCGTGAGACCGGAGATTCCCGAACCGACGATGGCGATCTTCATGGTCCGTCGTCCTCGCGCACACCGGAACAACGGAACGAATGTATAACTATTGTCTATATATTGTCAATGTATGAACGCGGTTCGGACACGGAGGTTGGGGCGCCTACCTCTGCCAATCGTCCGGCGTCGGGAGGCCGCGGCTGGTCAGCACTTCGACGTTCGCGTCCGCCGGCGCCGCAGGCGCCTCGCCGGGAAGGCCCTCGTCCGGCAGGTCGCGCAGGATGCCGCGGATCTGCCCGGACTGCGGATCGCGCAGGATCGTCACCGGGCGGTCGGTTTCCCCGTCCAGCGTCACCGAGCCGCCCGGTCCGGTCAGCGTGACTCCGGCCAGCACCTCGGCCCATCCCGGCCCGACGGGGACCGTGAAGGCGAACGACGACCGCCCGTCACCATCGCCCACCACCGGCATCGCAAAATCCAGCGTGAACAGCTCCGCACCGGCAGCCGTTGCGCCCGAGATCCGGTAATCGCCGACGGCGTCCGGCAGCGACGCCGGAGCGTCGACGACGAAGACCGGCTCCAGGAACGGCGCGCCGTCGGCGTCCACGCCGCCCCACAGCAGCAGCGAACGCCCGGACGCGGCGGTTTGCGAGGAGCGGCCCCCTCCGGGAGTCTCGTTCTGGAGGCGGAAACGGAACGCGTTGGTGAAGCCGAAGTCGCCGATCCACTGAGGCTGGCAGTAGGACATCAGGTCCCGGTGGGTCGGCGGAACCAGGCGGCCGTTCCCTCGGAAATCGTATCCCCAGGCGCCGATGGTTCCGTTGGCCTGCGGAAAGGACGGGTCCGGATTGTCGGGGCGGCCGCACGGGGCGTGCCGAAGGCCCAGGTTGTGCCCGAGCTCGTGAGCGATCGTCGAGGCGACGGGACGCGCGAAACTCGTCGCGCCCTCGATCCAGGCGACGCCCGCCGCCCCGCCGCCGGCGACCACCGCCGACATCGTCCCCATGTAGTAGCCGCGCCCGCCCTCCATGAGGCGGATCAGCCCCGTCTCGGCCAGCAGGCGGTGGGGATCGTTGGTCGACACCATCACGGACTCGTGAGCCGTCACGGCCAGGTCGTGGATCGGCAGCAGCGTGCGGGTATCCTCGAGGAGCCCGTGACCTTCCGGGTCGGCGGCCATGGCGTTCACCAACGTCTCGATCGAGGCGTCCGGCTGGGTACGCCAGATGAACGGGATCATCGTCAGGTCGAAGACGGGCATCGCTCGGACGTCGATCGGCAACCGGCCCGTCTCCGGTATCCGGTCCGCGATGTCCACCCCCGATGGCAGCGTCCCGTCGGGGTCGATCTCCACCACGATCTCCAGCCCCGGCTGGATCACCTCCGCCGGAACCGTGGCGTTGGCCGACGCCGCCAACGACGCCTCGTTCACCTCGGCCGGAATGGCCGCCGTGCCGGCGGGGATGTCCGCGACATGCGTCTCCTGGTCGTCCAGGAAGAACCGGGCCCGGACGGGGGGGATCGTCGCGGCGGGCGCGCCGGGCGCCGTGACGAACACGCGCAGCAGGGCCTCTTCGTTCGCGACCAGCGGCACCGGGTACCGCCGGGACTGCACGGCCTGGGTGAGATACGCGGCCACGGCCTCGGCGCCGCACGGCTGGACGCGCCGCTTCCAGATGCCGTCGAGCCACGTCTGGAACGCGTCGTCGGACGGCGCGCAGAGGTCCGTCGCGTTGGCCAGCAGCTCGTCGAGCCGACGGAGCCGGGTCAGGGCCGAGGGCAATTCCCCCGTCAATTGCGCGTTCCCCGAAAAGGACAGCGACGAAAGGTTCACCAGTCCCCCGAGCTCGGGCGGCACCGCGCCCGCCAGGTCGTTGCCGTCGAAGGCCAACTCCCTCAGACGAAACAGGCGCGCCAACTCCGGGGGGATCGGCCCGGTCAGATCGTTCGTATGAAGTCGAAGCTGGAAAAGGTTGATCAGCGAACCCAGCTCTGCCGGGATCGGTCCCGTCAAACCGTTCTCGTGCAACCACAGGTATCGCAGGAGCCTCAGGTTCCCCAGCTCGACCGGGATCGGACCGGTCAACCGGTTTTCGCTCAGCAACAGGTCCGTCAGACGCGTCAGGCGCCCCAACTCCACCGGAATGGCGCCGGTCAACGCGTTCTCGAAAAGGACCAGTTCCTCGAGGTTCGTCAGGTTGCCGAGTTCGAGCGGTATCGTCCCGGACAGCCGGTTTCGGTGCAGATACAGCTCCTCGAGGTCCGTCAGATCGCCCAGCCCGGGCGGGATCGACCCGGTCAGCATGTTGTCGAAGAGCACCAGTTGCCGCAGGCCCGTCAAGCGGCCCATTTCGGCGGGAACGGATCCGGTCAGCCGGTTCTCGGAGAGGGCCATGATCTCCAGGTTCGCCAGGTTGCCCAGCTCCGCGGGGATTGCCCCGGTCAAACGGTTGTCTTCGAGACGCAGGACTTCCAGGCCGGTCAGGTTGCCCAACTCGGGCGGGATCCTCCCGACCAGGCTGTTTTCGAAAAGCGTGAGGATCTCGAGGTCCGACAGTTGCCCCAGCTCGGCCGGGATCGTCCCCGACAGGTTGTTTTCCTCGATCCGCAACAGCTCCAGGTTCGTCAGGCCGCCCAGCTCCTCGGGAATCCGCCCGGTCAGATCGTTGTCGTGGAGCCACAGCCGTTCGAGCCGCGTCAGATTGCCGAACTCGGGCGGTATCGGCCCCGTCAGCCGGTTGCCGTGCAGGCTGAGGTCGACCAGCTTCGTCAGGTCGCCCAACTCGGGGGGGATCGTCCCGGTCAGCGCGTTCTCCCGCATCCAGAGTTCTTCGAGCTGGACCAGGCCGCCCAGCTCGGGCGGAATCGTTCCCGTCAGATCGTTCTGGTCGAGATCCAGCGCGGTCAGGTGCGTCAAGCGGCCCAACTCCGGTGGAATCGTCCCGGTCAGATCGTTGTTCCAGAGCCTCAACTCCCGAAGTTCGGTCAGCTCGGCCAGTTCGACCGGGATCGTTCCCGTCAGATCGTTCTGGTCGAAGTCCAGGACCCTCAGGTGGGTGAGAGACGACAGCTCCGGGGGAATCGGCCCCGTCATTCCGATCCCGACTTTCCGCGGAGTACCATCAGCATCGTTGACCCAGCGGAACATGCGCAATCCGGTCACCTGCCCCTGCCCATCGACCTCGACCCCGTACCAGTCGCCGACGGGCGCCGCCGTGCCCCAGTTCGTGTTGACGGTCCAACCCGCGCCGTTCGTCGATTCGAACAGCGTCGTCAGAACGCCGCGCGCGCCGACGGGCGTCGTCCGGACCGGAGCGTCGAGCAGGGCCGGAGGCAAGGTGTTGAAGGTGACGATGCTCTCGTCCGCGTTCAGTTCGAAATGCAGGCCGATCGCGGCGACCGTCCGATCGCACGACACCGTGGCAGCCCCCCCCTGGAACGACGCGGGAATCGGGACGACCGTGTTGAGCAAACGCGCCAGGTTGGTTTTCGACGGCACGGAAAGCTCGGCCTCGGCCAGCTTCGTCCGCTGCATGTCTTCCAGCTCGATGCGGCAGTCCGCGTCGTCCGCCGTGTCGTTGGCGATCGCGAACCCGACCGTGCCGGCCGGCGTCAGGACCGGAAGCTGAAAATAATCACCGTCCTGCGAGCTGAAGACCGTGGCCATTCCCGTCGGCCGCCCCCCCTCGCCGACCCACGCGAACACGACCTGCGCCGTGACAGGGGCCGTGCAGTCCAGGATCGCGTACCCGGACGCCGTCTCCGGCGCGTTCCGCGTGGGCCACACCCGGTAGGCGCCCGGCCCGTCCAGGTCGAACGTGGCGCTGGAACCGGAAATCGTGACGCCGTCCGCCGCCTGGAACCGGTCCGCCGCCAGGCCGCGCAGCGTCAGCGTGCACCGGCTCGCCGAGGAAGCGACGTTGGTGACGATCAGGCTGGATTGCCACCCGCCCCCGTCGGCGATGTGCGGCAGGACGTGCGACGGCTTCGCCGCCGCGTCCGTCCCCGGCATGGACGGATCGACCAGCGTCGGCGGCAGCGTGTTGAACGTGATGATGCTCTCGTCCGGGTTCAGTTCGAAGTGCAGGCCGATCATGGCGACGTCCCGGTCGCAGGAGGCCGTCGCCGACCCTCCCGTGAACCCGTCGGGAATCGAAACGATCTTGTGGAGCAACTCGGCCCGGTTGGACTTCGAGCGCACCTCGATCATCTCGTCGTCCAGGTCCGCCCGTCGCGGATCCTCGAGGACGATGCCGCACTCGGCGTCGTGGTCGGTATCGTTGGCGATCGCGAACCCCAGCGTACCCGCCGCGGTCAGGACGGGAAACTGGAAGTCCCGGCCGGTCTGCGAGCTGAACACCGTGGCGATGCCCGTCGGACGATCCCCCTCTTCGATCCACTGGAAGACGACTTGCGCGGTGACCGGAGCGTTGCAATCGAGCGTGGCGTATCCGGACCCGACGGCCATTTCGTTCCGGGTGCGCCACACCAGGGAGTCGCCGTGGCCGTCGAGCGAGAACGTCGCGCGGGAACCCGACGCCGACACCGCGTCGGCGGATTCGAACCTGTCCGCGGACAGGCCGTACAGGTCGAGCGTGCAGAAGCTCGCCGACTGCGCGGCGTTCGTGACCAGGAGCAGGGACTGCCACCTGCCGCCGTCGGCCAGGTGGGGCAGAACGTGCGCCCGTCTCGCCGCCTCGTCCGACTGACCAGGGGCCGGAAGCGCGCACGCGGCGGCCGCGAGCAGGACCCACGACAGCCGTCCCCGCCGAGGTCGGCGTCCCATTGTCTGCAGATGTCGCACCACGCTCTAGTGTACAACCCGAAACTGATCGAGACGCGTGTCTACGGCGCGGCTTGCAACATTCGGTGTTGCATTCCATAATGAGCCGTGCGAATAGCGCACACGGGTTTGAGGCGCCTGTTCGCGCAAGGCGACAGCCGCCGGTTGAACCCGGCCCACGTTCGGCGAATACGACGCGTCTTGGCGGATCTCGCCGTCGCGTCGTCTCCGCACGATCTGGACCAACCCGGCTACCGGCTGCATCCCTTGCACGGCGACCGCGCCGGCCAATGGAGCGTTCGCGTCTCGGGCAACTAGCGCATCGTGTTCCGCTTCGTCGACGGCGAGGCGACGGACGTGGACCTGATCGATTATCACTGAGGGGGAGCACACATGCCCATGTACGACCCGCCGCATCCCGGCGAGATGATCCGAGACATCCTGGAGGATGACGAGGTCGGGTGGAGCGTCACCGAGTGTGCCCGGCGCCTTGACGTGGCGCGGAACACTCTCTCGCGGCTCCTCAACCGACGAATCGGAATCTCCCCGCGAATGGCGCTCGCGTTGGAGGGCATCGGCTGGAGCAACGCGGAACACTGGATGCGTCTTCAGGCGGCTTACGACCTGGCTCAGGATAGGCGCAAGCAGTCCGCCGCATGAGTCGATCCCCGCGCGGGCGCGTCACCCCGCGGCGCGGGCTTGGAGCGCGTGCCGCGTTTGTCAGGCGAGTATGGGCACGACGCGCTCC
>JAJEDW010000336.1 GCA_022821265.1 Acidobacteriota bacterium | reverse complement strand
CGCGGCCCGGTGGAGCGGGAACGGATCGCCTTTCTGTACACCGAGACGACCGGCGTGTCGGGCGGCGCCGGGATGTGTCCGTTCCTGGTCGGCATCGGGTACTTCCGGGACGACGCGTTCCACTTGGAGCAGCGTTTCATGCGCGACTTCGACGAGGAGGCGTCGATGCTCGCCGCGCTCGGGGAAAGCCTGCAGGCGTTCGACGTGCTCGTCACCTACAACGGGCAGACCTTCGACGCCCCCATCGTCGAGAACCGCTGCGTGCTGGCGCGCCTGGACTCTCCCTTCGCCCACATGGCGCACTTCGACCTGCTGTTCATGGCGCGCCGGCTGTGGCGGGCCGGGCACGGGAGCTGCAAGTTGACGGCGCTGGAACGCGAACTGCTGAACTACGTTCGCGGACCGGACATCCCGGGCGCCATGATCCCGCGCGCGTACTTCGACTATCTCCGTTCGTCGGACGCGGTCTCGCTGCGCAGCGTCTTCACGCACCACGCCGCGGACATCCTGTCGCTGGCGGCGCTGACGATCCATGCCGCCGACCGGGTGGTGGACGAGCCGCAGCCGCTGGACGACGCGCTGGACCTGTATTCGCTGGGGCGCATCTTCGACCAGGCCCGCGAGGATGCGCGCGGCGCGCGCTGTTACGAAATGGCGCTGGCGGGCGGCGTCCCGATGCCGGAACAGGCTCGAGCCATGGAGCGGCTGTCCGTGCTCTACCGGAAGCGGGGCGACATCGGGCGTTCGATGGAGCTGTGCGGCCGGTTGATGAACATGGACGAATTCAGCGCCGCCGGCTACGAGGGCGCAGCCATGCTGGAGGAGCACCACGAGCGGAACCTGGACGCCGCCTGCGCCGTCGTGCGGGACGCCATGCGGCGGCTGGAAGGCCGTCCCGGGGCGGAACGGACGGTCGCCCGGCTCAACGCCCGGTTGGATCGACTGGAACGCAAACAGCAGAAGGAACTGTTCGCGGCGGCGGGGAAGTAGTCACTTCGAGGGCGGCGCACCGCGAACTGTCCGGAGTGAAGCCGGACTCGATAATACGCAGTCCGACCGCGGGTTTCTACGCCGTTGGCCGCCGCGACAGGTCCAGCGCGGTCGAGGGCCGCTCGCGCGCCAATTCGTGGCCCGGACGGGACGGTTCCATGAAGGTGATCGATTCGTAAAAGTCGTCCAGCGGCACGAAGATTCCATGCTCCTCGGCCCAGCGGCGCATCCGCTGGTTGCAGGAATGCGCCCACGAGAGGATCTCGACTCGCCAGCCGCGGTTGTGCATGCGCTCCAACGTGCTGTGAAAGCCGGCGCCTTCCTGATACCCGGCGCCATCTCCCGTCAGCAGCGTCGCGATTCCGGGGTCGCCGTTGTAGTCGAGCGCGTCCTCGAGCATCCGCAACTGTAGAACGCGATCGGGCATGTTCTGCTCGCCGCGGCCGGGTTCCCCGCGGTCGAACAGCCTGACGTCCACGCCCAGATTGTCCAGCCGGTTCCACAATTGCCGCAGCTCCGGCGGGACGGACCCCACGGCCAAGGCCTTCTTGAGCGGCCGATCGGCCTGCGCCAACCGCAGAATGTTCTCGAAGTTGATTCGCACGCGGTAGCGGGCGTGGGGACCTTCGTCGCGTTCGAGAGCGAAGCGTTGCGCTTCGTGAAAGATGTTGGAGTTGTCGCAATAGATGAACACGCCATCCATGCCAAGTCCTCTCCCCGGGATTGTCAACCACCGGGCGATCCGGGTGCAAGCAGAGCGGTCGACCATCGCCGTCGCGCCCATCCGACACCATCCGTCTCGCGATACGCGAACCGCGCAGCTCCATCCGCGTCAATAGCCTCTTGATCCGCTCGACGTGCGTCGGATGGTTCTCGATCCAGTAGATGAAAAACACGGCGTCCCAGTAGATTCGTCAACTCACTTTGCGCTGCCTTGCCGACCGATCGGCTTGCGGTCGGCCGCGGACCGGACGAACGCCGCTCGTTCTCGTGTCAGCCACCGCTCGCCTCCTCCGAGCGCGGCGAACGTCGCCTCGCCTACCCCCAGCAGGTCCCAGATTGCGCTTCGCCCAGCGCGGCCGGCCGTTGAACTCGTTGGAAGTCGATACGTGAACGCCGTCGCGGTGCTCTGTTTCGACTTCGGCCCGACCTCCCGGATCAAGACAAGGTCGTTCTCCGTGCAGAACTTCCTGGCTCGCAGCGCGGAACACACGCTGGGCGCGTAATCGCCGCGCAATTCCATTTCCCGGAGCACGGCTCCCGCCACTACGGTGATCGTCTCCTCACCGCGGCTTCGCGCCGGATCGATGTAGCGCTCGACCACGTGCGATCGAATCCGATCTGCGTTCTTCATCAACCTTGCCTTCGGAATCAACGGTTCCGGCAGTCTCGATGGTCCCGCTCCGCTCGGAAACACCGGAGGCCGCACGGTGTCCGGAACACATCAGAATCTACTATGACGCTATTCCAGAACTGGATTTCATGAAAAATACAGGCTATCCCGGCGGGTGCCGGCGAATTGTCCGAACCGGACGTCAAAAATGTCGCCGGCGATGAATTTGGCGAGCCGCAGTGTGTCAGGCACGCTGGAACCGTTGTTTGTACCAGGCGATCTGCGCGCCGATGCCGGGGATGTGCTGGAGCGGCCGGTGAACCTTGGCGCCCATCCGACAAAGTCCTGCTTCCAATCCGTAATCGACGTACGCCTTGCCCGCGTGAATATCGATGTTGGCCCCCTCCGGATCCGGAAGCTCGTCCGCAAGGAAATCGAGGACGCGCTGCGACCAGGTCCGGCGTTCGGCTGCTGAACGGTCTGTCAGCGTCACGTCATACGTTCGGATCACGGTTTCGGGCGCCAGCAGCCCGTACTTGGCGCTAAGGATGTGCCAGGGAACGCAAAACTGTTCCGCGTACGCCCGCCTGGCTCGCCAGAGCGGAGAATCGTACAGATCCTTCGCAGCGCTCC
>JAJEDW010000167.1 GCA_022821265.1 Acidobacteriota bacterium | reverse complement strand
GGCCGTCGGTGCGTTCCAGGAACCAGATGTAGCCGTTGCGCGCGACGTTGATCAGGCCGCGGACCGTCTCGCCTCCGCGTTCGTAGTCGACGAGCACGGGCGGCGACACCTCGTCCCAATCCAAGGCGCCGTTCGGATGGTACTGGTGATGGCCCCGGATCTGGCCCGTCGCAGCGTCCAGCGCCACGACCGATGTCGAGTACAGGTTGTCGCCCGGACGCTGGTCGCCCATCCACGGGCCCCCGTTGCCGGTCCCCCAGTACGCCAGGTTCGTTTCGGGATCGTAGTTGCCCGTGACCCAGATCGACGCACCGCCGGTGCGCCAGGCGTCCGTGTCCTGCGGCCAGGTCTCGAACCCCGGCTCGCCGGGCCCGGGTACCATGAACGTCCGCCAGATCTCCTCGCCGTTCTCGGGATCGAACCCCGCGACGAAGCCGCGGATGCCGCGTTCCCCGCCCGAGGCGCCGACCATCACGACGCCGTCGGCGACGAGCGGGGCGAGCGTCGAGTAGTAGCCGGCCGAGTTGTCGGCGAACGTGGTTTCCCACAGCTCGTCCCCGGTGACCGCGTCCAGGGCGACCACGACGGCCTGACCGCCCACCACGTAAACCCGGTCATCGTAAAGCGCGACCCCGCGGTTGGTCTCATGCGGCACGGCCGAGCCCTCGGGGCGCAGGTTGCGGTAGCGCCAGAGTTCGTTTCCCGTGCGCACGTCGATCGCGATCACCTGGTTTCGGGGCGTGGACACGTACATGACGCCGCTGTTGACGAGGGGCGGCGCCTCGTGGCCGCTCGTCTCGCCCGTCCCGAACGTCCAGACGGGACGGAGGCGGCCGACGTTCGCGGTCGTGATCTGATCCAGCGGGCTGTATCCCCAGCCGTCGTAGGTGCGGCGGATCATCAGCCAGTCGCCGTCGGCCGGATTCCTGAGCCGTTCGTCGGTCACCGGCTCGTAGTCGATGTCCGGCGCCTGCGCCGCCGCGCCGGCGGCCGCGCCGCCGAGCAGCGCTCCGATGAGAACGCCCAACGTCCTGGGTGACTTCGTCACAACCGCCATGCTGCACCTCCCGGGCCGGACGCCCGTGCTCGGAGTCTCAGGCGCTCCGGCGCCGCGACGCCAGCCAACTGTCGATGCTGAACGCGCCGGAACCCCGGGCCGCGATCAACAGGAAGCCGAAACACAACGCGACGGTGATCTCGCTTCCGTTCATGATCGGCAGCCAGCCCTGGCCGCGTTGCAGATGGAAATAGAAGTACGCGGTGGCCATCTCCCCGCTGGCGATGAACGCCGCCCACGGCGTGAACAGGCCGATCATGATCAGCGTTCCCAGCGTGATTTCCAGCAGTCCCGCCACCCCCTGCAACGAGGTCAGGGGCACGGGGCCGAGCTGGTTGAACCAGCCGAAGAGCCACTGCGGACCATGGCACCAGTAGAGGAATCCCAGCACGATCCGCATGGCGGGATAGATGCAGCCTTCATAGCGGCCCAGAAAACGTTGCATGCGCGCCCCTCCTCGTCGAACGGGAGTTTACAGGAGCCGCCGACGGCCCTCCGTGAGGCCAACGATAGTCACACGCGCCAGCGGCGGTCAATCACAAGGAGCCGATCGCGGCATCAATACTCCGACCGGAGATCCGAAACCGCGCCGCGCAGACTCAAACGTCCGACCGAGACCATCGTCGCCACGATGACGCCGACGACCACGATGCCGCACGCCACCAGATACGGAAAACCATCGCCGGCCGGAAGCTGCAGTTCCGTCGGCACGTTCGTGTAAACCATCGTCGAAAGCCACCAGCCGAACGCGACCCATATCGGCAGCCATTTCAATCGATACAGCGCGACGACACGAACGATGTTCCACCACGATGCGCCCAGGGCCACACGGATCGCCATCTCCCGCTCCCGCTGACGCACTTCGCAGCTCATGACGCCCACGATCCCAACGACCGCCAGCAAAACCGCGACGACCGACGCCCCGCCGACGAGCATGGCCACTATCCCAAGTGCCACAGATTCCGCTTCCAATTCCGATCCCAACGCGGACACCTGAAAAGATTCCTGGGGCCAGACTTCGCGCATCGCCCTCATTGCCGACTGAACGTAGGCCGCCGCCGGCCGGTCGAAGCGTACGAGGAAGCGCCACCCGAAGAGCGGCGCGGTCAAGTCGGCTCCCACGGGTTGTGCGGACAGCCGATATACGATCGATCCGTCGTTGGCGCCCCATGAAGAACGTATCGGCTGGTTCTCACTGATCGCGACGATCTGAAACGCCTCGTCCGGCGTCGACACCAGACCGCCCAGGGCGCCCCCATCCGGAAACAACTCCGACGCCAACCTCTCGGAAACGACCACCGGCGCCACCGGCGCGCCGCCGGCCGGAACTTCTTCCGGTACGTCGCCGGCGACAATGTCGATGCCGAGCGTCGCGAAATACGCCGGCGACACGACCGAGTTCAGCACGCCGTCCATCGGCTCCGGATCGACGACCTGCAGCAGCTCGCCGTCGGCGGTAAGCGGTCGTTCCCGGGCGAACGCGATCGCCTCGGTCCCGGGGACGCTGGCGAGCGTCTGTTCGGCGGTGGTGACATCCATCCGCCGCGTGAGGCTCACCTCGGCCACGCGTTCCAGCGGCAAGTCCGGCCACTGCAGACGGTCGTTGACCTGCATCAAGAGCACCACGCCCGTCACCGGCAGGATGCAAACGGCGATTTGCACGGCCAACAACCCGTTTCGAATGCGGCCGCTTGTCCGATCGACCGTCATGTGTTGGCCCGCGACGACGGGACGGCTCCCCGGCCGCATGGCCTCGAAAGCGGGCGAAAGCCCGGACATGAACACGACGGCGCCGCTGCTCACCGCGAGAAACACGAACACGCGCCAATCCGGTTCCAACAACCGTTCCGCGACAATGGGATCCAGCGCCGTGAGACCCCGTATCGCGGACAGAACCGCCGTCGTCAGACAGACGGCGGCCAGGACCGCAAAGACAACCAGCACGCTGTGCTCGACGAGGAGTTGTCGGAGCAAGCGGAGCGGCGTCGCGCCCAGCGCCCGACGGACGGACATTTCCGCCCGGCGGGCGATGGCGCGTCCCAGCAACATGCTGGATACGTTCATGCACGCCAGGCCGACTATGATGGCCGGGAAGAACAACGGGATGGCCAAGAACCAGGCCGGGAGCGTCGCAAAGCTCCCTAACGAACCGTCGGTGAGCGCTACGGATTCATCCGGCTCGACAATCCCCAACTGCCGGGTCAGCAGCCGCAACTCCGCCGTTCCCTCGGTCCGCGAGTAGGAGTCGGCCAACCTCCCGAACAGTTCCAGAAACACGCGATCTTCGGTTCCCACGTCGACCGGGCGCGTGCGGGGTTGGCCCGGAGGCGGACCTCGAACCGGCAGCGTCAGGCGAATGTCCGGGTCGTTGGCCAGGCGGTCCGCCAGAGTATACGGAAGCCAGAGGTCGGGCTGGAACAGGGAGGACATGCGCCCGGCGACGCCGATGACGGTCAATGCCTGCCCGCCGAAACGCACGGACTGACCGACGATGTCGGGTTCCGCCCCGAAGCGCGTTCTCCACAGGGTTTCGCTCAGGACCGCGGCCGGACGCGTGAGAGCGCAGTCGCCGGGTTCGAAGAGACGGCCGGCGAGCGCCCGCGCGTTGAAGACTCCGAAGTAGTTGCAACTGATCAGGTCGCCGGATGCGTCTTCAGCGTCGTTCAACGAAGCGTCCGCCGGGAAAATCGACTGTGCGGCCAAAGCCTGGACAGTCTGCAATCGCTCCGACAGCGCCGCGTACTCGCGCGGAGACACCCGGCCACCGAAGACCGTGGTCGCGCGAACTCGGAAGAAGGACGACGCATCACCTGCTACGGGCGGCACGAATATGAACGCGTTGACGATCGCGAACACGGCCATCGTCGCGGACAGCCCGACGGCCAGGGTGGCGATCGCCGTGATGGAGAGCCACGGCCGTTCGACCAACCGCCGCAAACCGATGCGCAGAGCGCCTTGTGTGGGTTCTATCGCTGGAAACATGGGGTGAACCACGTCCGCCAGGGCAGCGGACCGTCCGTGCGAGACCCGCGTTGCACAGCGGTATTAGATGACGGGACCCGAGCCGTGTCAATCGTCGAGCGGAGAACCACTCCCGCAGTCGGCATGGGCTGCGGGAGCCAGGTCGAAGCTACTGAAAATCCGGAGTCAGCGACTGGCCCTCCGCGTCGATCGCGTGGAAATCGTTCTGCGAGCAGATGTACTCGATCTGTTCCCACGTGCGGTCGCGGCGGAAGGCATGGGTCCGGCGCCACGGCCGGGCCAGCACGTTCGGATCCTCGAACGTGAACTCCAGGTGCAGCCGGTCGGGATCGTCCGGATCCAGGTAGATGCGCTCCGTGATGGTCAGCGCGTCGCTGTTCGTGATGCCCGCGATCCCCAGCCGCTGCCCGGCCTGCGTGCCGATCGTGGTCACCACCAGGGTGTCGTCCTCCCACCGTCCGATGGAATAGCCGAAGTAGTTGGGGTCCAGCGCGTCCCGGTCCGGCAGCGGACGGCCGTCGGTGAAGATGCGGCGAACCTGCATCAGCGCTTCCTGAACGACGGTGACCTTGCCCGGGGTGAACAGGAACTCCAGGCTGTAGGGGAAGGTCATGAATGCGGGCATGCCGTCGGGCTCGCAGTTGTTGGCCGTCTCCGGTATCTCGTACCTGGGATCCGCGGCCAGGCGCGCCTGGTGCGCCTCGTAGACTTCCCGGGCCTCGCCGACGAGCACGGGGTCGTCGCCCCCCACCTGGCCGAAGGCCGGAAACCACAGGCCGCGCCAGTCGGGTAGGGCGTCCAGCTCGGCGTAGCTGACGTTCTCGGAGTGCGCGGGATGGACGGGACGGGCGTCCTGGGCCGCCGCGGCGGCGGCCAACAAGCCGGCGGCGGCAATCGCGGATACGGATGAAACGGTCTTCATGATCGTGTCGAGCCGGCGCGTCCTGTCAGTCGTTGTCCCGGCAGACCTGCTGCGCGCCGACGTCGCAGAGAAGCTCGCCGCCGGGCATCCGCGCCGTGTAGAAGCGTCCGCCGGGGGCGCCGTCGGCATAGGGACTCACGGTGAACTCGATCTCTTCGCCGACCCGGAACGTGTTCATGGTCATGCCGAGGCGGGTCAGGTGAACCACGCTGGTGAACTCGATGCCCCAGCGCACGGGGTCACCGTCGTCACCGGTCACGTCCACTTCCACCCACACGTGCGGGTTGGTCCACTGGACCTCGGCGACCGTCCCCTCGATGGTGACCTTCCGCGACTGGTCGAACATCGCGAAGGAGTGGTGGCCGAAGGCAGCCGACGCCGAAGCCAGCATCAGCGCCGCCGACGGAAGGGCGATCGTGCGTCTCATCATGGTCCACTCGTTGCTGGCGTCTCCGGTCCTGAATCGAACGGCGGCAGGATAGCCGGAACGGCCCGGAGTTTGAAGGGGAAAAAAGCCCCCTGCGGGGGTCGAGGCCCGGCTGCGGCGTTCTCCGAGCAGCCGCATCGGACCGCATCATTGCGGAACGCAAGCCGCGGGCCGCGGCCGGGGGCCGGGCTCATCCGCGAATCAAGGCGCCCACGAGGGTCAGCAGCAGCGCGAACTGCATCGCGACCAGCCAAGTGAAGTGCCGGGAAAGCTTGTGATCCATGGCGTCGATCCGGGTCGTCAATCGCTGATCCAGCCGGTCGATGCGGCCGGCCAACTCGTCCCGAAACCGGTCCACCTTCTGGTCCAGGGCGTCGACGCGGGCCGAAAGCTCGTCCCGAAACCGATTCACCTTCTGGTCCAGGCTGTCGATGCGGGCGGAAAGCTCGTCCCGAAACCGATCCACCTTCTGGTCCAGGCAGTCGATGCGGGCTGACAGCTCTTCCCGAAACAGGTCGACTTTCTGGTACACGCCGTCCATGTGCGAAGAGATCGGAA
>JAJEDW010000129.1 GCA_022821265.1 Acidobacteriota bacterium | reverse complement strand
ATGACGACGTGCTGGCCGCCCCGTTTCATCCGGCCGTTGCCGCCGCCGACGATGACGGTCGGGATCGGGTAGTTGTTGTGGCGGTCGCTGTTGCCCATGTTCGACCCGTACAGGAAGATCGAATGATCCAGCAGCGTGCCGTCGCCGTCGGGCGTGTCGGCCATCTTCTGAAGGAAAGCGGCAAACCGGTCCACGTGCCACGTCTGGATCTTCACCAGCTTCTCGATCCTCTCCAGGTCGTTGGCGTGATGCGAAACCGGGTGGAACGCGTCGGGCACCCCGATGTGGTTGTAGGTCTGGTTCGTGCCCTCGGCCACCATGATGTAGGACGCCACGCGCGTCAGGTCCGACTGGTAGGCGATCGCGATCAGGTCGAACAGGAGATCGACCTGCCGGTCGAAATCGTCCAGGACGCCGACCGGACGTTCCGGAAGGTGAATGTCGGAAACGTCCTGTGCGGCGACCAGTTGCGTGCGCCGCTCGATCTCGCGAACGCTTTCCAGGTAGCCGTCCAGCCGCACGCGGTCTCCGGCGCCGAGCTCGCTCCTGAGCGTCTCGGTCCGGTCGACGATCAGGTCCAGGAGGCTGCCGTTCTCGCGGGCGATCTCGACGCGCTCCACGGCCGTGGTCTCACCGAACAACTGGTTGAACACCTTCTTCGGGTTGTATTCCATCGGCAGCGGCGAGGTGGCGTCGCGGAACGACAGCGTGGTGTAGGGGCCGCCGCTGCCGGCCGCCTGCTGCACGGTCGTTTCGGAAGAGACCTCCAGGGACGGCAGCGCCGTCTCCTGGCCGATGCGCCGGGCGATGATCTGGTCGAGCGTCGCCGCCATGTTGGCGCCGCCGCCGAAGCCGCCCCCGCCCGGGCGCGTGCAGCTCAGCCACGTGGCGGGGTTCAACGTATGGACCGACCCCGCGCTGGCCGCGTTCTCGAGGTTTCCGACCGAGGAGACGCAGTCCTTGAACGGCGCCAGCGGCTGCATGATCGCGCTCAACTGGAAATCGGCGCCGGAACCGCTGGGCGTCCACCGGTCCCACTCCGGTCCATGCGCCGTGTTGTGCATGATCGCGCCGTGCGGGATGTAGAAGAAGCCGGCGCGAAGCTTCGGCGCGGCCGCCGTCTGGGCCGTGGCCGTGGCCGCCGGGACCATGGCGTCCAGGAACGGCAGGGCCAGGGTCACGCCCGCGCCCTTCAGAACCGTACGCCGGGACAGGTGTTTCTTCGTTATGAACATCACGCGTCTCCCGTATTCGTTAATTCGCGGCCGCCGCCTCCACGACGTCCGCCGCCGGCCTGTGGGCCGGCCCCTGCTTCAGAAAGGCATCGGTGCGAACGATCGCCTTCACGATCGAAGACCACCGGTAGTCGTCGTTCGCGGCCTCGCGAACCACCGCGCGCACCGCGGGCATGTCGAAATACTCGAGTTCCCGGCCGAGCGCGTACATGAACAGCTTCTCGGCCACGGTCTGGACGAACATCGCCGGCGCGGCGGTGAACTGCTCCCGCAACTCGACGGGGCCGTCGATGGCCACGCCGGTCGGCAGCACCGTCCGGGCGTCGATGGGGACTTCCGCCGTGCGGTCCATCGCCCGCCACCGCCCGATCGCGTCGAAGTTCTCCAGCGCCAGACCGATCGGATCGATCACGCCATGGCACTGGTTGCAAGCCGGCGCGGCGCGGTGTTGTTCCAGCCGCGCGCGCACGGTCCTGGGCCGTTCGCCTTCCGGGTTGTCCGGGAACGCCTCCACGTCGGCCGGCGGCGGCGTGGGCGGCGTGCCCAGCAATCGTTCCATCACCCAGGCGCCCCGAAGCACCGGTGAGGTGCGGTTCCCGTAGGACGTGCTCAGAAGAACCGCGCCCTTTCCGAGCAGCCCGAATCGGGATTCGTCCCGCAGCGTGAACTTCCGGAACTGTGAGCCCACGACCCCCGGAATGCCGTACTGGGCGGCCAACCGATCGTTCAGGAAGGTGTGGTCCGCCGTCAAAAGATCCAGGACACTGCGATCCTCGAGCAGGATGCTGTCGAGGAACAACTCGATCTCCCTGGCGAAGTCCCGGTACAGCCGGTCGTCGAAGTCCGGGAACACCATGGGATCCGGCCGGACGGATTCCAGGTCGTTCAGCCCCAGCCACTTCATCGCGAAGCTGGTGACCAGGCTGGATGCCTTGGGATCGGCCAGCATGCGCGCGAGCTGCGCGTCCAGAACGCCGGGATCGCCAAGACGGCCCGCCGCCGCCCGATCGAGCAGCTCCTCATCGGGACCCGTGTTCCAGATGAAGAAGGACAGGCGCGAGGCCAACTCCAGGTCGTTGAGATCGGCTACGGAGTCTTCGGGAACGCGGATCGAGCGGTACAGGAAGTCCGGACTCACCAGCACCGCCGTGACCAACCGCTCCACGCCGTCGTCGAAGCCGCCGCCCTCGGACCGGCCCGCATCGAAGAACGGGATCAACCGGGCGACGTCCGCTTCGGTCGCCGGGCGGCGGAAGGCGCGCATTGCGAGGTTCGCCGCGATCTGCCGCGCGCAGGCGTCTTCCCCCAGCGTTTCGGGTTCGCACGTATAGATCAACGTGCGACTGGGACTGGAAACGCCGGTCGCGTCGTACGGCCCGACGATCTCCACGTCGCCGAGACCCGGCTGGTTCCCGCCGAATCGGCCCCCGCCCGTGTTGGCCGCCGACTCGAACTGCGAACGCTCGATGAAACCGATGACCACGTCGCGCACGCCGGCCTGCACCTGGATGGGTATCCGGGTGAACCGCTCCATGATCTCGGCGCGCCCGTCGCCGGCCAGGAGGTTGTTCAACATCAGGTCGTCCAGGCCGCCGATCGGCTCGCGGAACAGGACGCGGCCATCCACCATGATGACGAGCGTGTTCGCGTTCTCCAGCCGTCCGGTATACAGGCCCACCGTCTGGTCGGGGAACAGGACGTTGACGCGATATTCACCGTCGGCCGGGAACTCGTGCCGGAACATCATCCCGTCGCGCAGCCCGAGCGGCATGCCTTCGCGGCCCCGATTCTCGGCGAGCACGTACTTCACGCTCTCGAGGATGGGCCCGCCGACGGCGCGCCGCGCGATCGATCGCGCGGCGGCGACGTACTGTTCGACGAACGCCGGCGACTCGTTGAGCGCGGCGGCGATATTGTCGAAACCGTGGACGGCGACGTCCTGCGGCAGAACGTCCGGTGAGACCTCCACGCCCACCAGGTCCATGACGGCCGCAGCATACTCGGTGCGATTCATCCGCTGGATCGGGACGTGGCCCGCCTGCGCCGCCGACGGCGCCGTGTCCAGCGTGTTCTCGAGCCAGCCGACGAACGCGTCGATGGCGGCCTGTTCCGGCTGCGGGCTGCCCGGCGGCGGCATCAGCCGTCCGCGGAGCTTGCGGACGGCCTTCTCCCAGGTTTCCGCCTCGTCGGCCGCGGCGGCGAGATCCAGGCCTTCCAGGGCCAGACCGCCGAGACGCGCGGTGTCGCTGTGGCACGTGACGCAGTACGTGCCCACCAGGGCGCGATGCGCGTCGAGCAGGGCGCCGTCACCCGCCGATTGGGCGGCCGACGGAGTCGACGCCGCGATCAGAACGACGGCAACGCCGAACGTGGATCTCTTGAAATGCTTCACAAGCACGATCGGGCGGCCTCCGGATTCCGCACTCAACGCAAGCCATATAGGATAGTGGCGTTCCCGACGGCGGTCCAGATTATTCCCGTCCGCGCCGCGGCGTTTGCGGCCCCGGGGTGGGCGGCGTACCATCGGGCAGAACGGGAGTCCGTTGTTGGCCCGACCCGCCGAGGCGGCAGGAATCCGCCCGGCGCCGGCGGTCACGACGGACGGCCTGGATTCCCGGGACGGAGACACGGCGTGGACGTCAACGAGACCCTGATCCGGCGGATGACCCGGCTCGCCATCGAGCACGGCGCGGTGAACCTCTCGCAGGGGTTCACCGACGAGGCGCCGGTGTACGACCTGGTATGGAGCGGGATCGCGGCCATGCTCGGGGGCACCGAGGCGCGGCGGCGCGAAGTCGACGCGATGACCCTCGGCGACCTGCTGACGGCGCGCGGCGCGACCCACGCCGACGCGGTTGACCTGACGTTGAAGGAACTGCTGGCCGGTGCGCGGAACCCGCGCGACCAGTTCAACCAGTATTCGTTCCCGTTCGGACTGCCCGAGTTGCGGCGCGCCATCGCCGATTACACCGAGCGCCTGTACGGGCGCCGGCCGGACCCCGAGGACGAGATCACGGTGGTGCTGGGGGCGAGCGAGGGCATGGCGGCGTCGTTCTGCGCGCTGCTCGAGCCGGGCGACGGTGTCGTCTTGATCGAACCCTGCCACGAACTCTACCCGTCGCAGGCGGCGATCTTCGGGCTCGCGCCCAGATTCGTGACGCTGCGGGAAGACCCCGAGGCCGGAACGTGGCGGCTCGATCGCGACGCGGTGCGCGCCGCCGCCGCCGACCCCTCCGTCCGGGCCATCGTCGTGAACACGCCGCAAAACCCGACGGGCAAGGTGCTCGGCGTGGACGAGCTGTCGTTCATCGCCCAGCTCTGCCGGGAACACGACCTGCTGGCGATCACCGACGAGATCTACGAGCACATCGTCTTCGACGGCCACAGGCACTTGTTCCTGCCGGGCTTCGAGGGCATGGCCGAACGCACCGTGGTGGTGAACTCCATCTCGAAGACGGGGCGCGCGACGGGCTGGCGCATCGGCTGGGTCCTGACCCCGCCCGCCTACACCGACCGGCTCCGCGCCGTGCACGACAACCTCGTGGTGCAGGCGCCGACGCCACTGCAGAAGGGCGCGGTGGCGCTGCTCGATCAGGAGCGGTCGTTTTTCGACGGCATCGCGGACGGATATCGACAGAAGCGCGACCTGCTTGTCGCGGGAGTTCGCGAGGTCGGCTTCACGGTGACCCCGCCCGAGGGCGCCTACTACCTCTTCGCGAACTACCGGTCCGTGCCGGCGCTTGCGGACATGACGCCGACCGAAGCCGCCATGCACCTGGTCGAGAAGGTGGGCGTCGCCACGGTGCCGGGCGACAACTTCTACGCCGCCGCGGACGACGGCGACCGCTATCTCCGGTTCGCCTTCTGCCGTTCGATGGAGACGCTCGAGAAAGGCGTCGAGCGCCTGCGCGCCGGGCTGGGCGCCGCGCCCGGCGCTGCGAACCCGGTTGACTGAGACCCACGCGTTCCCCCATCGCCGGGCGTCGCGTTTCGCTGGACGAAGTTCGACGACATCGACCACTCTGCGGTCTACAACGTGGTTC
This sequence comes from Acidobacteriota bacterium, assembly GCA_022821265.1. Taxonomy (GTDB): domain Bacteria; phylum Acidobacteriota; class Terriglobia; order 20CM-2-55-15; family 20CM-2-55-15; genus JAJEDW01. The sequence continues at coordinate 4,518 of JAJEDW010000129.1, read as the reverse complement.
GAAGCCACGCGGGCGTCCTGTCCAACGGCGTGACGCCGTTCGACAACGATCCGAGTTCTTCAGGAATCGGCTACCGGGCGCTGGCCATCAACCTGAAGTGCCACTTCCGATCCGCCGCCGTCACGGCAGCGTGAACACCATCAGCGTCGGGTTGCCGGATTCCGGGCGCGGGAACGCCGGGGGCGAGGTCGGCTCCTGGTTGCCGCGACCGCGGCCGCCGAACCCGCGGCCGCCGCGGGCGCCCATGCCGCCGGCCAGCGCGACGTACTGCTTGCCGTCGAGCATGTAGGTCATCGGGGGGCTCATGCCGCCGCTCTGGCCGGTCGGAACCTCCAGCAGCAACTCGCCGTCGTCCGCCGAATAGGCCATCAGCCGGCCGTCGTTGATCACCTGGAACACCAGGTTGCCGGCCGTCGCCAGGGCGCCGCCGCCGCTCTGGCCGCCGCCGAGGCCGAACCAGCGTTCGGTCTGCGTGGACGGGTCCCACGCCGAGAGGATGCCGCCGCGGCCGCCCTCGGGCATGTCCCGTTCCGGGCTCATCGAGATGGGGGGCACGGCACGGGGCGGCGCGTTGCCCCCGCGTCCCAGGTTGAGGCCGAAGCTCTGCTGGCCCGGGGTCGGCTCGTACTCCTCGGCGGTCGCGAAGCTGAACGCGTTCGAGTGCGCGACGGGCACGTAGACAAGGCCCGTGTCCGGGCTGAACGCCATCTGCGCCGTGTTGTGCGCCTGCACCGGACGGACCGTCACGCCCTGCTCGGTGGAATACCACGCGTCGGGATGCACCTCGGGACGCCCGGTGACCGGATCGATCCCCGTCGCCCAGCTGACTTCCGCGACCGCCTCGGCCGAGATGAACTCCCCGGTGGCGCGGTCGATCACGTAGAAGAAGCCGTTCTTGTTGACCTGCATGATCACCGGCCGCACCTGCCCGTCGATGTCGATGTCGGCCAACAATAGGTGCTGCACGGCGTCGTAGTCCCATATGTCGGACGGCGTGGTCTGGAAATGCCACGCGTACTCGCCCGTGTCGGCGTCGACGGCGACGATGGACGCGACGTACAGGTTGTCCAGCGGCTCGGTGTCGAAACCCTGGCGCCACTCGATGGCCCACGGGGTCCCGTTGCCGGTGCCGAAGTAGACGAGGTTCAGGTCGGGATCGTAGGCCATGCCGTCCCAGACCGAGCCGCCGCCGCCCAGGACCCACCATTCGCCGGTCCAGGTCTCGGCCGCGCGTTCCATGGCTTCGTTCTCGAAACCGTCGGCCGGGTTCCCCGGCACCGTCCAGAACCGCCAGATCTCGCTGCCGTCTTCCACGTCGAACGCAGCCACGTAGCCCCGAAACGGCGGGAACTCCGCGCCGGCCGTGCCGATGACGATCTTGCCGTCCATCACGCGGGGCGCCATCGTCAGCGTGTGGGAAACCGACTCGGGGGGCACGATCAGGACCTTCCAGAGCTCTTCGCCGGTCTCCTTGTCCAGCGCGGCGAGATGGCCGTCGATGACCGGAACGATGACCGTGTCCTCGTAGAGGGCCACTCCCCGGCTGATGACGCCGCAGCACAGGCGGTCCGTGCCGGGCTCGTCGATGGAACGATCCACGTCGGGATCGTAGCGCCAGATCTCCTCGCCCGTCCGCGCGTCGACGGCGAACGTGATGCTCCAGTTCGTGATGCTGTAGATGACCCCGTCGGCGTAGAGCGGCGTCGCTTCCTGCGGGCCGCCGCCCGATCCCACCTCGAACGACCACGCCGGGACCAGTCCCTCGACGTTCGAATCGTCGATCTGGTCGAGCCCGCTGTAGCGCTGCTCGTAGTAGCCGTGGTTGATCATCAGCCACTCCTCCGAGTTGGCGCCGGCGTTCCGAAGCGCGTCGTCGGAGAAGAACCCGGTCTGCAGCGCGCGGACCGAAGCGGCGCTCGCGGCCAAGGCCACGGCCATCGTTACCAGAAAACGCGTCATGTGCGTGCGCATCGAACCTCCAGGACAATCCGAGTCAGCCGCGTTCCAGGATCTCCAGGTCCGGCCGGGCGCCTTCCGCCTTGCCGGTGATCGGGGGCCGCGGCAGGCGGGCTTCCCCGGGTTGAATCGTGAACGTGAAGTCCAGCGAGTACCAATCGCCCTCGACGTCGGGGGCGGGCGCCGGCTCGTCCACGTGCCGGACGTAGTCGCCGATCAGGGCCCGCGTCACGCCGAACTGGACGTCGGTCTCCAGGTTCGGGTCGTCGTTCACGTAGACCTGCGAGATGTGCGTCTTGTAGCCCGGTTTCGTGATCATGAAGTGCAGGTGGGCCGGCCGCATGTTGTGGCGATATTGCGCGCGCACCAGGTCGCCGACCGGACCATCCACCGGGATGGGGTAGCCCGCCGGCTTGATGGTCCGGAAATGGACGCGGCCCTCCGCATCGGCGGTGAACTTGCCGCGCAGGTTCATGTCGGCCTGACCCGGGTCCTGGTTCTCGTAGAACCCTTCGGTGGAGGAGTGCCAGACGTCGACCTCGGCGCCGGGGACGGCGCGGCCCCGCGTGTCCTTCACCCGCGCATCCACGAACAACGGCGTACCCGGCGTCGGCGACCGGACGATCGACGCGCCGTTCTCGGACGGGGGCGCGTCCATGCGCCAGAACGGGCCGAGCATGTTGGCGGTCGTTTCCGTCTGCCCCGCCCCGACGTTGTTGAGCAGGCACACCAGGTTCGACACGCCGAGCGACCCGCACGCCAGGACGACCTCGTTGTGAGTCTCGCTGGTCTTCTGGCCCAGACGCGCGATCACGGCGCACGCCTTCTGGAACTCCGGCTCGGTCAGACGGACCTCGCGCACGAAGGCATGCAGGTGGCGCACCGCCGCCGACATGATCTCCACGAAACGCGGATCGTCGGCGCGCCGCAGCTCGCTCAACACGGCCTCGGTCACCTGCTCCTGGTTCTCGATGATCATGGGGGCGTCCGACTGGTTTATGCTCGGTTGGACAAACGTCCGACAAGAATACGGGAGGCCGCCACCGGGCGCAATGACAACACCGACGAGTGAGCCGCATCGCGCGGTGGCCGTGCGCGCCGCGCGGGCCGGGGGTGAGGTCGCCCGGCGCCGTCTCGGACGGCCTGGGTATCTGAAGTGGCGGGGGCCGCGCGACGTCGTGACCGAAGCGTCGCTCGAGGTGCAGGAAGCGGTGGTCTCCACGATCCTGGACGCGTTCCCGAACGCCGGCATCCTGGCCGAGGAAGGGCCCGAAGACGCCGCGATGCCGGTCGACGCGCCGGAACTCTGGATCGTCGACCCGGTCTCGGGCAGCCTGAACTTCGCGCACGGCGTCCCGCACTTCGCGGTCTCGGTCGCGCTGCGCCGGGATCACAGGATCGTTCTCGGCGTGATCTACGACCCGTGCCGCGACGAGATGTTCGAGGCCGGAGACTCGGCGCCGGCGTTGCTGAACGGCGGGGAGATCGTGGTGCGGCAGATCCTGGAGGGATCGGAAGCCTGGGAGAGCGCGGCGATCGGATGCGACTGGCCGCGCGATGGCGAGCCCCGCCGCCAGGCGCGCCTGATCCTGGGACTGATTGCCGACCAGGTCCAGGCGTGCACGCTGATGGGCTCACCCGCGCTGGGACTGGCCAGCGTCGCCGCCGGCCGGCTCCACGCCTACTGGCATCTCGACCTGAACGTCTGGGACGTCGCGGCGGCGAGCCTGATCCTGGAACGCGCCGGCGCCATCCTGACCGACGCGGAGGGGCGGAGCTGGCTCCATTCCGACGGCGGTTACATCGCGTCGAACGACGTCATTCACGGGTCGCTGCTCAACGCCATCCAGAGCGTCCGGCGGATGGGTCGGCCGCCGTCCGGTTGAGGGCCCCGGCTCAGGCCAGCGCCTGGAGCAGGGTCCGTTCCACCAGGGTCTGCGCTATGTCGATCTTGTAGGCGTTGCGGCTCATCGGGCGCGCGACGGTCCGGATCTGGGCCGCCGCCTGGCGCGCCGCGTCGCGCACGTTGTTGCCCTGGAGCTGGTTCTCGATCTCGGTGGCGCGATACGGGACCGGCGCCACCCCGCCCATGACGATGCGGCCGCCCGTCCAGACCTCGTTCTCCTCGGTGAACGCCGCCGCGACCGAAACCAGCGCGAAGTCATAGACCTGCCGGTTCTTGAGCTTGATCCACGACTGGCGCGTGCCCGGCGCCGGCGCCGGCACGAACACCTCGACCATCAGCTCGTTGTCCTGGAGTATGTTCTCGCGCAGGACGTCCTCGCCGGGACTGACGAAGTAGTCGTCGAAGGGCACCGTACGCACGCCGTCCGGGCCGGCGATCCGGGCCTGTGCGTCCAGGGCCAGCAACGCCGTGGCCGTGTCGGACGGGTGGACGATGTAGCACTGGTCGCTGCCGATGATCGCGTGGTAGCGGTTGTCCCCGCCGACGGAGAAGCAGAAGTCGCCGCCCTTCTTGAGGCAGTCGAAGTCCCGCCCCCGGAAGAACCAGCAGCGCGGCCGCTGGTGGATGTTGCCGCCCAGTGTGGCGAAGTTGCGGAT
>JAJEDW010000274.1 GCA_022821265.1 Acidobacteriota bacterium | reverse complement strand
ACCGCCGCAGCCGTCCGGAGGAACCGCCTGCGGCGGTGTTCCGATCCGCGGGAGTCGAGAGCCTAATCCAGCTCCCCCGCCGCCTCGGCGCGCTCGTAGCGGGAGGTCTCGCTGTATTTCCGGACGGTCGTGTTGCACTCGTTGAAGGAGTATTCGTACGCCTTGTATTAGTTTTCCAGGAACATCGGATACGCCACGGTGAACGAGCCCGTCGCCAGGACCTCGGGGTCCTCGACCGTCATCTCGAACTCGATCGTCTGGTCGTCCACGCGCGTGAAGCGTTCGATCGTGCGCATGTTCGGCGTCGACGGCTGCAGCGGGCGCGGCGAGCCGGGCACTCCGGCGCTGGTCTTGCCGACCCGGCCGTTGTAGTGGGTCGTCTCGACGACCAGCGTGTTGCCCTCCCAGCGCCCGCGCGATTCGCCCAGCCACTGTTGGATCGCGGGATCCAGCGGCGGACGCGGCGTGGTGGGGACGATGCGGGCCTCGTGGGCCATCTCGACGATGATGACGACGTAGCCCGGCGACTGCATGATCTGGATGCCGTTGTTGTAGTTGCGCGGGAGCATCGATGTGGGCATGCCGCGCGTGATGCACCGGTCCCACGCGCTGAAGTCCTCGATCCGGTCGAACACGGTCTGGCCCGGGTTGTAGCTGCCGCGCATCGCGGCCTGCAGCTCCAGGCCCCGCTCGGTCAGCTCGGGGAAGCTCCCGTCGGGCGGATCGATGATCAGCGACGTCATCCGCATGGCGCGCCCGGCCGGATCGGCCACGGGGATCGGGCCGGAGTCGAATCGGGAGTCGCGCCCCGCGACGCTCTCCTCTTCGGCGGCGAATTCCTCGTCGGTCAGGAACCGGCGTTCGCCGAACTCCGCCGGACGCACCAGCGGCACGCCGATCAGGTGGTTGATGGGCCACATGCCCCGCAGGTCCGGCTCGCCCCAGGGCGTCATCGGTTGCTCCCAGTCCGGGTCCGGTTCCTGCGCCGCGGTCGGGACCATGACCGCCGCCAGGCCCACGCCAACCATGAGTCCAACGGTAACGAGAACGCGTTTGATCATCGGAAGACTCCCCCGCGCGTCATGCCGTCCGAAGACGGCGCGGTCTTCGGTTTCGTCCGCCGATGATATCACTCCCGCCGCGTCGGGCGCGCCACCAAACGGCCCGCGCGGAACCGAAGGGCCGGCGCGCGATCGGGAACGCGCGGGACTTCAGTTCCGCGGGCGCGCCGTCCGGCCGGTCGGAGTGGCCGACGAAGACGGCGCCGGCTGGGGAGCGCTCGTCTGCGGCGCGGAGCGTGCTTGCGGCGCCGAACGCGGGGCCGGCGCGGAACGGGCCGCGGGAGCGGAAGCTCGGGCGGCGGGCCGGGCGGAGCGTGCTTCGGGCGCCGGGCGTGGGGCCGGCGCGGAGCGCACTTGCGGGGTTGGACGTGAAGCCGGCGCCGAACGGGTGGCGGGTGCGGGGGCTCGCGCGGCGGGCGGGGCCGAGTATCCCCGGTTGGAGATGGTGGCCCCGCCGCCGGCGGGTTGCGCGGACCTGCGCGAGGATCGTGCCGCGGGCGCTGCTTGCACGTCCGGCGCCGGACTCCGGACCGAGGTGGACGATGGCGCCGAATAACCGCGGTCCGAGATGGTCGCGTCCTGGCCGGCCGGACGCGCGGTCCGGGAATTGGTGGTTCTCGGGACGTAGCCGCGGTCGTTGACCATGCGGCCCCGGGAGGCCGGTGGGCGCGGTTCGACGACGACCACGGGCCGGGAATAGATGCGGCGCGGGGGATACCAGACCGGACCGTACACCGGATACGGGTAGTACACCGGATATCCGTACCAGTCGTACCCGTAAGAACCCCAAACGAAATACGGGTCGAAGTAGGGGCTCCGGAACACGGGCCGATGCCGGACCGAGTAACGGACGGCGGCCGGGGGCTCGGGTTCCCGTTCGGTGACGGCGCCCCGGACGGTCAGGGCGAACCGGTCCGGATAGGACACGGCCACCATGATGTCGATCACCGACGCCGGCATGCCGGACTCGGCCAGGCGGACGATCGCATCGCCGTCCAGCCGGAACGCGGTGGGCTGGACCGCGACCCATATCTCGACGGCTGCGGTCGCGATGCGCGACACCGCTTCCTGGACGTCGTCGATCCCGATCGGCTCGGACGCCCACTGGCGCATGGCCGATACCGATGAACGGTCCGCCGCCGTCGGATCGTCGATGCCGTGTTCGTCGAACCACTCCGGGGCCACGGGCCGATACTCCTGGAGCCAGGCGGCGGCTTCGCCCTCGATCTCGATCGAGCGCGCGTCGACCCAAGCGTCGGGCGCGATGAACGCCATCACCCCCGAGCTCGAGCGCGTCTGGTTCGCGCACGCGACCCGTGAGCGGGTGAAGACGCGCCGGCCATCCGCCGAGAATGCGGCCGATCGCGATCCCGTGCAGCCGTCGATGGTCTCGGTCCGCTCCACGCCGTCGGCCACGACGCTGTCCGTCGTTGTCGACCGGCCGTCGACGACGGTGGACAACTCGATGCCCTCGCCATCGGGCCGGAAACACAGGACCGTGTCGGCGTCTTCCGAGTCCACGGGCGCCCAGCAACCGAGAAACGGCACCCACCAGGGATGATTCGACTGCGCCTTGAGAGGCCCGGCCGAGGCCGCGGCGATCACGGCCGCAAGACCCAGGACCGGGAGGCTGTTTCCAAGTATTCTGGTCATGGTGTCGCGTCCTTACCTTCCGTCGAAGGAGAATCGGAACGAAATGCCGAACGTCAGCGTCAGACCCGACAGGTCGGTGTCGCCGAAACCGACGTAATCGCCGCGGCTCGGACCGCTTCCGAAGTTATACCGCGCTTCGCCCGTGAGGAAAACGGCGCGCCCGACGGGAATGTCCGCCCCGGCGCGCACGTCGGCGATGGGGGCCACGCCCGTGGTCTGGAGCCGGTCCGAGTAGACGTCGTACGTGTGGATGTCGACGAAGTCGCCGGACTGCACGAGGTCGTGCCACATGACGCCGACGCCCGCGCCCACGTACGGCGCAACCCCGTTGGGAACCCACGCGAACTGGCCGATCCTGCGTCCCCGGTCCTTGAGATAGTACTTCGCGCCGAGCGTCAACGACGTCCGCTCGAACGTGGTGTCCTGCTCGATGGGCAGCCCGTCCAGGTCCACCCAATCCCGGTATTCGGACCGCTGCCGGCTGCGGGTCCACCCGAGGTCGGCGGCCAGATCCAGACGCTCCGTCACCCGCACGGCGAACTCGCCGCCGACCTGGGGGCTCCGGAAGTCGCCGCCGTCCAAGGTGAACTGTTCCCGGGCGAAACCGAAAATATCGCTCCCCGCCGACGGAACGCTGTAGCTGAACTTCGCGCCGATGGACGCCCGCGGCGGATCGAACAGGAACCCGGATCCGCCCTGGGCCCAGGCCTGGCCGGGCAGCAGGACCGCCCCCCCGATCAGTGCCGCTCCGACGAACCCCGCCGATCCGATTTGCCGCGCCGTCCGTGTGAAATCGTGGATGAACCGTCTAGTCATGGCGTGTCGCGCCTCCCTGTCCGCGTCGTCGGTGCGGCCCGTCGAAGCCGCCCTCGTCTTTGAATGCGTTCACGCGGCGCGGGAACTTGCAATTCCGGCGGCGAATTTTTTTGTGGGAGACGGGTCGGTGCGGCGCCGGACAGGGTCCCGGCGAAATCTTGGCTACTCGATCGGTTCTCTCAGGACGTCGCCGTAGAGCAGCGGTTCGGCGAACTCCACGCACTTGTACTCGAAGATCTCCGCGTTGGGCTCGACGCGCCGGTAGAGAGGCATCGACATCGTCCAGGGGCGGGAGAACGTCGAGGGATCGTCGATCGTGGCCTCGTACCAGAGATGGTCCTCGCCCATCGGCGTTAACCGTTCCGTGACGGTCCCGCGGTGGAAGTTGCCCGCGCGGTCGAGCCAGCTCGGTTGTTGTCCGAACACCTCGACGACCAGCGTATCGCCGTCCCAGCGGCCGTTCGACCAGCCCAGGTACTGGTCCACCAGCACCGAGTCCGGCGAGATCGGCGCGCCCATGTTCACCGCGCGGTTCGACGTCGCGAACTCGTACAGGAACAGGATGTCGCCGTCGCCCTGGACGATCTCGAACGGGTACGGAAGGTAGTTCTGGCGGGGAATGCCCGTCCGGTAGCACTTCGTTTCCGGATCGGACTCGGGCCAGCCGGCCCGGTTCCGCTCGCGCTCCTCGAGCGCCGCGGGGAGGTAGGGCAGCGCGCCGCCCTCGACCACGCCTTGCCCGGCGGGTGCGGCGAACAGGGCGCCGAGTCGCCAGAACTCCTCGATCGCCTCCGCGTCCTGGCCCTCGACGTTCCAGTTGGCGGTGTTGACGGCCTGCCAGACGCCGTTGATGTTGGGACGGCCGCCGATCCGCTCGATCCGCTCCGCGGCGGCCTCCTGCGCCCGGGCCGCGCCGCCGAACGCCAGCCAGGCGATGACCGGCGCCGCGATCGTGAGCGCCGGCCGCCTCACAGGCCCTCGCCCCGGTTGACGTCGATGAAGACCGACTCGTCGTCGGGCAACTGGTCAAGGAAGGGTTGGCTCGGAAGCCGCTCCGGAGGGGGCTCGCCGTTGGCGATGGCTTCCTCGACCAGCCGCTCGTACATCCGCTCGCCGCCCAGGGCGCTGCGGACGGCCGTGTTGCCCTCGTGGCACGAGTACTCGAAGATCCGGTAGCCGGGCTGCGTGGTCAGCATCATCCGGACGGTCCACGGCGCCGTGTAGGTCTCGGGATCGTCGACGGTGGCCACGTACTCGATCATCTCCGGATCGACGCGCGTGAACCGCTCGGTGATCGTCATCGCCTCGCTGTGCCGCACGCCGATGCCGTTGCCGCCGATGCTGGTCTTGTCGGTCAGGTTGCGCGTCTCGACGACGAGCGTATCGCCGTCCCAGTAGCCCCGCGAGTTGCCCAGGTACTGCCGGATGTTGTCGGCGGCGTGGGGACGCCCGTCCAGCCGGATGACGCGCGCCTCGGCGAGCATTTCGTACGCGATGACGACCGCGTCCGGGCTCTGCGCGATGCGCAGGCCGTTGCCGTAGATCACGGCGAACGTCGAGCCCAGGATGCCGCGCGTGATGCAGCGGTCGTACAGGTGCAGGTCCTCGAACGTGTCGAACGGCCCCGGGCCGTAGGTGCCCCGGTCCGACGGCCGCGCCCGGGCGAGACCCGTCTCGTTCATGGGCGGGATCCGCCCGTCGGGAGGATCGACGACCTGCGACGTGTAGCCGAACGTTCGGCTGCCGACGCTGCGCGAGGAGTAGGCGGCCTCGTTCAGGATGCGGTGGCGCTCCTCGGCGTCTTCCAGGGCGCGTTCGTAGAACTCGCCCTCGGTCAGGCGTTCGCGCGCGCCGAATTCCTCGGGCCGGTCGCGCGGCACGCTCTGCATGTCGTCGGTCGACCAGATGCCTTCCAGGCTGGGATGGCCCCAGGAGGTTCGCGGCGTTTCCCAGTCGGGATCCACGACCGCCGCGGCCGTCTCCTCGGCCGGGATGGAGTCCACTTCCAGTTGCGCGAACGCGCCCGGGCCCGACACGCCCGCAACGAATAGCGCCGTCCCGGCGGCGATTGCGATTCTGTTCACGATTCCCCCTTGCGTCCTCCGTGAGGCGTCCCGGCTAGTCGGGCAGTTCCGGCCCCGCTCCGACGCCGGTCGAGCCGACGAACAGCTCCGAGCCGTCCGGCAGGCGGATGTCCCGGCCGGCGGCCCGGCGCGTGCGGTCCCGCGCCTGGAAGCCCCGCACGCTGATCTCGGTGCCGGCGGGCAGCGAGTTCCGGTTCCAGCCGCGCCGCAACAGCGCGTTCGGCGCGGCGCCCTCGATGGCCCATTCCTGGACTTCGCCCGCCTCGGTCGTGACGTCGATGTAGATCCACGAGTGCGGGTTGCTGAACTGCATGCGCTTGACGACGCCGACGAGCGCCACCGGCCGCGTGGCGTCGAACTCCGATGCGAACGAGTGATGGGCCAGGGAGGGCGGGGCCAGGATCGTCAGGGCCGCCGCTCCCGCCGCGATGCGTGCGATTCCGTTCACGGGTTGATCCTCCGTCGGTGAATCATAGGACGAACCGGGACCCGGCTCCCACGGAATTCGCATCACGCGGCGTCATCCGATCGATCCGGTAGAATGGCGACATGAACGGCATGACACGGCGCTCGATTCCGTATCTGGCCGCCGCCTTGCTGCTCGCGGCCGCGCCGGCGGGGGCCGAGCCGGCGCAGGCGGAGGCGGATCCTTCACTCGAAACCGCAATCCGGGAATTCCTCGACAAGCCCGAGCTGGTCGAGGATCGGACCACGCGCTACGTCGCGTATCCCGTGGATCTCGATGGTGACGGCGTCGACGAGCAGGTCGTCTACGTCACCGGCATCCGGTGGTGCGGCAGCGGCGGCTGCACGACGCTGGTGGCGCGGCGCGCGGGCGCGTCATACGAGATCGTCTCGCGGATCCGCGTGACCGAGACGCCCGTCCACGTGCTTGACGCCGCCCCGGGCGCCGGGTGGCGGAGCCTGGCCGTTCCGGTGACCGGGGCCGGGCCCCGGCCGAGCTACGTGGCCGAGCTGCCTTTCGACGGAACGGGATATCCGGAGAACCCGACGGCTTCCGAGGCCCGTCCGTTGAGCGACGTGTCCGCGGCCCAAGTGGTCGTCCCCTCCGTACCCGGGGAAGGGCGCCTACTGTACGCGCCTTGAGCGCCTCTGCGAAGCCCATTTCCTGTACGTGCTCGTATGCGCATTGCACCAACGCCTGACCATCCCCCGGTGTGCGCACTGCGCCGGCCACGATGGAGCGCTCCGCACAAGGCACGGTGTCTGGTTGCTCTCCGAAAGCCTGCGGCGCGGTGCACAGCAGGATGAACAGAATCAGAAACGGGGAGAGGCTGTGTTTGATCCGTGTTTCAACGGCTGGCTATTCCACAAGCCACCCGAGCGCCGCCGCCCCCGAGCGCTGCGGGCATGTCCGAGTAGTTGTCGCCGCCGGCATGGATCATCAGCGAACGACCCACAACGTCGCTCACGCGAACTCGCCGCGCCACGACCGGAACGGTCGCCATGCCGCCGCCGTCGACCGCCAGCCTCGGCAGGTCCCCAAGATGGCCGTTGCCGTCGGGGCCTTCGTGACTCCCCGTGTTCGCAGGATCGTAGTGCCCGCCTGCGTTCTGCCCCGACATCCCGCAGTCCGGATTCACGTGAACGTGGAAGCCGTGCTCGCCAGCCGTCAGGCCGCTCAGATTCGGGGTGAAGCGGGTGCCATCGGCGGTGTCCTCGACAAGGACGGAACCGAGCTTCGCGCCCGAGCCGGTCGCGTGGATGTCCACCGTTAGCGAGGACATGTCCGGCGCGGCCGCAGGCGAGTAGTAACCGGAGCCGATCAGAATCGGCAGGCCGGAGATCACCACCCTCTTCACGAAGGCCGCCTTGTCCTGCATCGCTCCGCTGAAAGGATTGCGCGCCGAGTAGTACAGAGAGGTTTCCCCGAAGGCGTCGCCCACGCCGATGACGTCGCGGCCCAGGAAAGGCCCGTCCGGGTTCGTGTTCACCTCCGAAACCGCCCCGCCGTACCACAGGCTGTGGGGGTCGCCGGTGAAGATCGTGTTGCCGTAGATGTCCAGGCCGAACAGGTAGATCGATTGATGCCGCCACCGGGGATCGCTGGTGAGCGCCCGGATTCCGAGGTACCCACCGGTTTCCAGCTCCATGGCGGCGCAGCGGACGAACTCGGCCAGCCGCATGGGGGAGGGATG
>JAJEDW010000033.1 GCA_022821265.1 Acidobacteriota bacterium | reverse complement strand
GATGAAGACGATCCTGGCGCCGGGGCTGAAGTCGCGCATGATCGGCCTGTCGGGGTGGTTCTCGACCAACATCCTCGGCAACCGCGACGGCGAGGTCCTGGACGATCCGGATTCCTTCAAGACGAAGGAGGAAAGCAAGCTCTCGGTCCTGGACCAGATCCTGCAGCCCCAGCTCTACCCCGACCTGTACGGGGACTTCACGCACAAGGTGCGCATCAACTACTACCCGCCCCGCGGCGACAACAAGGAGGGCTGGGACAACATCGACATCTTCGGCTGGATGGGGCAACCCATGCAGATCAAGATCGACTTCCTGTGCCGGGACAGCATCCTGGCCGCCCCGCTCGTCCTGGACCTGGTCCTGTTCCTCGACCTGGCCCAACGCTCGGGCATGCGCGGCATCCAGGAGTGGCTGAGCTTCTACTTCAAGAGCCCGATGTGCGCGCCGGGCCTCTACCCGGAACACGACCTGTTCATCCAGTTGATGAAGCTGAAGAACACGCTTCGGCACATGCGCGGCGAGGAACTGATCACCCATCTCGGCATGGAGTACTACGACTGAAAATCCCGCCGCCGTTTTCTTGACCGATCGATTCGGGAAACGTCCATAATGGTTGCAATCCGTTCCAGCGGGAGCCGATCCGCAATGACCAGAAACTCGATTCTGACCATGGCGCTGGCGAGCGTCCTCGTGACGGCGTGGCCGACGCGGGCGCAGCAATTCCAGACCAAGGACGAATACGACGCCTACATGGCGCTTTACAACGAAGAAGATCCGACCGTGAAGGTGGATCTGGGCGAGGCCTTCATCCGGGAATTCGCGGAATCGGAATACGGCCCGGTCGCCCACCAGCTCCTGGTCGCGACGCTGTACTCGCAGAGGGACTGGCGCGGCGTGGTCGATGTCGCCAAGCGGTTCGACCGGGCCCACCCCGACGCGGCGAGCGAGCCGCGGACGTTCATCTACCGGCGCGCGATGGCGGCGGCGCAGCAGGAACGGAACCCGATCGACATACTGGACTTCGGCGACAAGATCCTGGAGCTGGACCGCAACAACCTGGGCGCCCTGCTCACGCTGCCGTCCGTGATCCTGGAAAATCTCCCGGAATTCGGAAGCGCCCGCGAGAACAACCTGGCGCGCGCGTTCGAGCTGGCGAACCGGGCCCGCATCCGGGCCCAGGCCGCATATCCGCCGGTTGGCGACGACGCCGGGCCGTCGGCCGAGCGCGTGCAGGTGTTCTCGCGCATCCACCTGTACCTGGGTCAGGTGCACGAGCTGCGGGGCGACGACGACCGGGCGGCGGCCGAGTACGCGCGCATCCTCGATTACGACCCGCGCAGCTCCGACGCCTACCTGCGTCTCGGGCTGACCTACCATCGCCGGGCCGCTTCCGAGTCGGAGCTCCTGGAACGGGCGCTGGAGCGAGCCGACGCCGCGGAGGCGTCCGGGGACCCGCCCGCAGACGCGCCCGAAGACGGCGAGCTGGACCCGGCTTCGGCCGCGATCGAGCAGACCGTGCTGGAGAACCTGGATCTGGCGATCGACTACCTGACGAGCGCCGCCGCCCTGGGCGGCCAGGCGGCGGACCTGGCGCGCGCCGAACTGGAACCGCTCTACGCGATGAGGAACGAAGAATCCGTGGACGGACTCGAAGACCGGATTCGCGAGAAGCGCGTCGAGCTGACCCGGTAGCGGCCGCCGCGCCGCGATGCGCCCGATCAGTCCGGATCCGGGTGCGTCGCGTGACAGGTCAGACAGTCGACCGGCCGCGCCAGCTTCGCCCTCGCGAAATACTCGTCGCTGTTGAGCCGGGCCACCCACTTCCGCATCAGGTCCGCCATGAACTCGTGGTCGTTCTCGTAGACGTCGGTCATCGGCACGCGCATCTTCGGAATATTCTCGAAGTCGACCTGCCCGGAGACGTGGCAGTCGGTGCACCAGACCCGGTTGTCTACCGGATCCAGGAGCGGCGAGGTCCAGTCGGGGTTGGGGTTGTTGTTCGCCGGCACGCTGTAGAGCGCCTCCACCCAGGTGTGCATGAAGAAGGCCTTGACGAAGGGCGGCACCTCCGGCTCCTCGAACGCGTCGAAATCCAGAGGCTCCCCGGCCGTGAACACGAGCGGGTTCCCGCCGGCGGGCGGCGGAGGCGCGGAGTCCTCGAGCCGCTCGCCGTCGCGGACGGTCTCGACGTTCTGGCTGCAGCCGGCCGACAGGACGGAGGCCCCGGCCAGCAAGCCGAGAAGGACGGAAACGTTTCCCCTGGCGATTCGTGTCATGACCACCTTCCCCGGCGCCTCCCCTCGACCGCGCCCGACGCCCTCAACACCCCGGCGCGTGGCTGATGCCGAGTTCGTGCACCTGCCGGTTCTGAACCCGTTCGGCCAGATCGAGCACGGCCGTGGACGCCGCCAGCGCCCGGGCCTGCGATTCCGGCGTCGTGGCATATTTCTCCAGGGTCCGCCGTCCGAGACGGACGTGCCATTGCTCGTCGGGCTGGATATCGGTCCTGTAGAACTCCGCGGTTGCGCCGGCGCCCGCATCCTCGCAGAACGCGATGAACTGCTCGTTCTTGGTCAGGGCCAGGGACTCGCGCGTCATCTGGGCCGCGGCCACCCGCTCCACCGTCGATTCGTATCCGCGAAGCAACTGGAACATCGGGCTGTACCCGCCCTCGACGGGATCGAACCCCGTCAGATCGACACCCAGCGTCTCCAGGTGTTCCTCGATCAGGCGGTAATGCCGGGCCTCGTCGCCCGCCTGCCGGGCCAATCCCAGCTTGACGTCGATCTCGGCCGTGGAGGGCATCCACAACGCCGCCAGCTCGCTGGCTTCCAATTCGTTCCTGAGCGCCAGCTTGAGACGGGACACGACCGCGTCCATCGCCTGTGCAGGGACGTTCGCGTCCGGTTCGCGGATCCGTTCCAACTCCGCCATGCGGTGATCGATCCGTTGCTGCAGCGTTTCGACGAACTCTGTCGGCGTCGGCATCTCCGGCCCCCCGTCCGGCGGTATTATATGATACGTCTCCGGCTCCGCCGGAGCCGTCCAATCAATGGTCAACCGTCGCGATTTCTTCAGCGGCTTTCTGAAGCCCGATCGGCGGAAACCCGCCGTCCGCCCGGCGCGCGCGCCGCGCATGCGGAGCCTGGAAACGTTCGTCGTCGCCGACGTCATCCCCGACGACGTCAACCTCACGCCCGAGGAGGATCGCGAGCTGCGCTCGCGGGTCCGTACGTTGCTGGAGGCGACCAGCGATCCCGACCTCTTCTCGATGGCCGTCGTGGCGAAGCTGGAAGCGCTTGGCGAGACGTTCGTCCGGGAAGTCGAAGCCAACGCGCGAGACGGCTCCGAACCCGCGCCGCCGGAAGGCGGAGGCGCGGAATCAGGAGGATCCCCGTGACGATTCACATGCAAGCCGCGGTGACGGCCGCCTGCATCGCCGCGTTTTCCTGTTCTTCGGCCGCGCAGGACGCCGCCCTGCCGACGGTGCGCCTGGCGCCGGACGACCTGGAATGGGTGGACGAGGCGAACGGCGTATCGCGTACGCTCATCGCGGGCAGCAACCAGACGCCCGGCATGTACGTCTACCGCGTGCGCTTTCCCCAGGGCTTCCGGAACCAGCCGCACTTCCATCCCGACGACCGGACCGTCACGGTCATCTCCGGCACGCTCGACGTGGGTTTCGGAGACGTGTTCGAGGAGAGCGCGTTACGCCCGCTGCCGCCCGGAAGCGTCTGGACCGAACCCGGCGGTGAGCCGCACTTCGTCTGGGCCCGGACCGGCGCGGTCGTCATCCAGGTGATCGGCGTGGGGCCATCGGGCACGACCCAGGTGGAATGAGGCGTATCAGCGCCGGCGCGGCCGCTGCCAACCCGGGCCGCACCGCCTGACCGCGTCCGAGGGGACCCGTCAACTGCCCGTGGAGACCGCGGCCCCGCTCGCACCGATCACGGCTATGGCCACCGCCTGCTGCGCGTCCAGGATGTCGCGGATGGCCTGGAGAGCCACCAGATCCCCGGCGCCGGCGCGGCCGGCGCGCGCGCAGTCCTCGGCCAGCGCGATGCCGGCGGCGAGCGAGAACGCCAGTTCCTTCGACGGCCGGGGCTTGGCCTCGCGCACGCGGTCGCGGTACCCGAGGACACGCCGGACCAGGTGCGCGGGCGTCTCCTCGGTGAGCGCCAGCACCGCGATCTCGTCGTAGCGGCCGGGCCGGACCCGCTCGCCCGCCTCCCGCATGCGCTCGGCGACCCTTGAGAAACGCCGGACGGCGGTGTCCACGCCCCGCGGGTCCACGGCCAGAAGATGGGAGACGAGCTGCAACGGGTTCCCCCGCGAAAAGCCGGCCGCTCGCAGGCCGTCGTAAGCGCGTTCCACGTCGGCGGTCAGGACCTCGACGGCGGCGTCCCGGCCGGCATGCAAGGCCGCCGCCGGCATGTCGTCGGCGTTCGTCAACCAGAAGTGGTCGGCCCGCCAGCGCCCGTAGATGCCGGCGAGTCTTTCGATCTGCCGCGGCGGCACGGGACGGCCCTCGCTCCTGAGCGCCAGCAGCAGCGCGGCCAGCGTCGGACCGGCGCCGCGGCTGGGCAGCCGGTGCGCCCGGAACGCGTCGCGCGCCTCGAACACGCGCGAGTGCACAATGGCCGGGTCCAGTCCGCGCCGGATGATCATCGCCGCGACCACGTAGCGGATCTCCGACCTCAACGGGCTCGTCCAGCGCGCGCGCTTCCGGAGTCCCGCCGCCGCCTGCTCCAGGCGGTCGTAGTCGACGTCGGCGCCGGCCGCTCCCAGGGCCAGCGCCACGAAGCGGATGGTGTCGGAGTCGGTCGACCAGCGCTTGCGCGCGCGCAACCGGTCGAAGGTATCCAGGTACAGGGCTACAGGATCGATCGTCGTCGGCATGGCGCTCTCCGCACCATTGTCGACTCTCGGTCGGCATGGCTGCAAGCATCTCCCCCGAGAACCGCTGGAACTACAGACGGGCTCCTGATAGATTAACCGTTGGTTCGCGGGACGATCGCCCGATGCCTATCGACACGATAATCCGACTCGGACTGGCTGCCGCCCTGACGCTCGCCGGCGCCGCCGACGCGACGGCCCACCACTCCTTCGCGATGTTCGACACGCAGACGCTGGTCCGGCTCGAGGGCACGGTCACCGAGTTCCAGTGGACGAACCCGCACGCCTACATCGAGTTGGACGTGACGGACGACGACGGGGAGACGCGCCACTGGACGATCGAGTTGGGGAGCCCGAGCATCCTGATGCAGAGCGGCTGGAGGTACAACGACATCCAGGCGGGAATGGAGATTTCGGCGACGCTCAATCCCTTACGGGACGGACAGCCCGGCGGGTTGCTGGGCCGCGTGACGCTGCCCGACGGGCGCGAGTTGCCCAACGGGCCGGGCCGATGACCATCTGGCCGCGCATCGGCGCCGCCGGCCTCCTGGCGGCGCTTCTCGCAAGCGGGGCCGGAGCGGCCCAGTCGTCCGACCCGCCGGACCTGTCCGGCGTGTGGGGCATCCTGCGCGGCGGCGAGTTCGCTCCGCCGTCGGCCGGGGAGCTGGTGTTCCGCCCCGAATACGCGGCTCGATACGAGGCCGAGCAGGCCCGAGCCGCCGAGGCCATTGCCCGGGGCGAGCCGTTGCCCCCGGCTTCGTTCTGCCTTCCCTACGGCGTGCCGACCATGATGGCGGTCGCCATCTACCCGATCGAGATCATCCAGACGCCCCGGCAGGTGACGATCATCGCCGAAGCGTTCAGCGAAGTCCGGCGCGTCTACATGGACGAGCCGCAGTTGCCGATCGAAGCGGTGCCGCCCGGCTACTACGGCCACTCGGTCGGACGCTGGGACGGGGAGACGCTCCTCATCGACACGGTCGGCATCAAGGAAACCGTGCGCGGCTACAACGGCATGCCGCACAGCCCCGAGATGCGCGTGACCGAGCGGCTGCGGCTGGTCGCGCCCGACATCCTGTACGATGAGATCACCATCGACGACCCCGTCGTCCTGGAGCGGCCCGTCACCTATACGTTGGCCTACCGCCGGCTGCCGGGGTACAAGATGGTCGAGTTCGTCTGCGACAACAACCGCGAGTACGTCGACGAGGACGGCGTGGTCCGGATGCGGCTCGGCTCCAGCCCGCAGTAGAGAGGAACCCCATGATCCAGCACTTCGGAATGACGATCCTGGCCGCCGGCCTGTTGGGTGCGGCCGCGCCGGCTGCGGCTCAGCAGCAACTCGGCGCGCTCGCGCCCGAGAACCTGGCGCGGGAGCGGCCCGCCGCGCCGTTCGACCTGACCGGCACGTGGCTGCACGCCAGCCCGCCGGGCGTCGGGTTCCGCTTCAGCCCGCCCGAAGGCTTCCGGCTCACACCGGAAGCGCAGGTGCACTACGACGCCGCGCAGGCCGCGGCCGCCGAGGGCCTTGTCTACCGCAACGACATCGGCCTGTGCTGGCCGGCGGGGCTGCCGCTGATCATGACTCGCGTGTGGCCGATCGCGATGATCCAGCTCCCGACGGCGATCTACATGGTGAGCGAGTTCATGAACAGCCTGCGGATCGTCTACCTCGACGGGCGGGAGCACACCGATCCCGACCTGGTGGTCCCCAGCTTCAACGGGGAGTCGATCGGGCGGTGGGAAGGCGACACGCTCGTCATCGATACGCGCCACTTCCCCGGGCATCACCACTGGATCGACACGGGCATTCCGGCCAGCGACGCGCTGCAGATCGTCGAGCGCATCCGCATGATCGAGGACGGCGCCCGGCTCGAGATCGAGTACACGCTGACGGATCCGAAGAGCTGGGAAGGTTCCTGGACGATGACCAAGCAATGGCGGCGGGTCGACGACCGGGACATCGAGGAGGTCGAATGTCTTCCCGACCTCAACGACTACATGCCGACGGTCCAGTCGGATTTCAACGTTCGATGAGCGAAGACGCGGGAGGCAAGGCATGACTGTTCGACTCGCTGCGGGTTCGTGCGCGCTGGGGCTCCTGGCCGCCGGATACGCGCTCGCGCATCATTCGGCCGCCGGCATCGACCGTTCGCAATCCCGGACGATCGAGGGCACCGTCCGGGAGTTCCGCTGGCAGAATCCCCATTCCTTCATGCAGATCGACGTCACCGACGAGCAGGGCGGGACCGTCACGTGGACGCTGGAGATGACGGCCCCGAGCTTCCTGATCCGGGCCGGGTGGACACGGTCGACCATCGAGCCGGGTGACGCGGTCACGGCCGTGTTGCGCCCCCTGGTCGACGGCAGCCCCGGCGGCCTGTTCGTCTCGGTCACGGCGCCGGACGGCCTGACGTACTCGGAGCGCGGACAGCCGCAAGAGTAGCCGCCGTGCGCCATTCCACGGCTTGCCGTCGACCGGCGATCGGCGCCCTGGCCGTGTGGCTGCTCCACGCCTCGATCGGCGCCGCCCAGGACTGGCCCCAGTTCTTCGGCCCGGACCGCAACGGCGTGTACACCGGGCCCGCGCTTTCCGAAGACTGGGGGGACGGCGGCCCGCCCCTGCTGTGGTCGCGCGATGTCGGCGAGGGACTGAGCGGACCGGTCGTCGCCGGCGGCCGCGTCGTTCTGCACCACCGCGTCGCCGACGAGGAAGTCGTCCAGGCCTTCGACGCCGCGTCCGGCCGTCCCGTCTGGCGTTACGCCTATCCCACCACCTACCGCGACGACTTCGGCTTCGACGAGGGCCCCCGCGCCATCCCGGTCGTCGCCGGCGGCGTCGTTTACACGTTCGGCGCCCAGGGACAGTTGCACGCCGTCGACCTGGACACGGGCGAAGGCGCGTGGAGCGTCGAGACGATGACCCGGTTCAACGTTCCCAAGAACTTCTTCGGAGCGGGCGGTTCGCCCCTGGTCGAGGACGGGCGCGTGATCGCCAACATCGGCGGCCGGACGGACGCGGGCGGCGCGGCGGGCATCGTCGCGTTCGACGCCGCGACGGGCGCGGTCCTGTGGACGGCCGTCGAGGACGAGGCCAGCTATTCCTCGCCCGTCGGCGTCACGCTCGACGGAGAGCGCATCGCCGTCTTCTTCACGCGCACAGGTCTCGTCGGCATCGAGCCGGCGACCGGCGCGGCGGCGTTCCGGTTGCGGTGGCGCTCCAGAAGCGCGTCGTCGGTGAACGCGGCCTCGCCCATCGTCGTCGGAAACCGCATCTTCATCTCGGCCGAGTACGGTCCCGGCGCGGGCGTCCTGGAGTGGGACGGCGAACGCCTGTCGCCGCTCTGGTCCTCCAACGACGTCCTCTCCACGCACTATGCGACCAGCATCTACCGGGACGGGTATCTGTACGGGTACCACGGCCGCCAGGAGTTCGGCCCGAGCCTTCGGGCCGTGGAGTTCGACACCGGCGCGGTGGCGTGGAGCGTCGACCAGTTCCGGGCCGGCAGCATCATGCTGGCCGGCGACCGCCTGCTGATCCTGCGCGAGGGCGGCGAGCTGGTCCTTGCGGAAGCGACGCCGGAGGCGTTCCGCCCGATCGCGCGCGCCCAGATCCTGCCGCCCACCATACGCGCCTACGCGGCGCTGTCGGACGGCATCCTCTACGTCCGCAACAGCGACCGCGCCGACCCGGTCCTGGCGGCCGTGGACCTCCGATAGGAGCACGCGATGACGACGGCTTCGCTGGGGCTACTGCTCGCACTGGCCGCGAACGCGGCGCAGAACGACACGCGCGCGATCTTCGAGCAGGCCAACCGCGACCTCCTGACCGGCCGGTTCGAGGAGGCCGCCGACGGCTTCGACCGGGTCGCCGCCGGGGCGCCCGACGAGGCGCCCTACCTCTGGCAGCGCGGCATCGCCCTGTACTACGCCGGCCGGTACCAGGACTGCCGGGAACAGTTCGAGCTGCACCGGACGGTGAACCCCGCCGACGTCGAGAACGCGGTGTGGCACTTCATGTGCGTCGCCCGGATGGAGTCCCCCGCCGAGGCCCGGAACGCCCTGCTGCCCGTGGGCCGGGACCCGCGCACGCCGATGCCCGAGGTCTACCGGATGTTCCAGGGGGAGGCCACGCCCGACGACGTCCTGGCGTCCATGACCGAGGACTTGTCCTCGCAATTCTACGGCCACCTGTACGTGGGGCTCTACCACGACGCCCTCGGAGACGGCGATCGCGCGCTCGAGCACATCCGGATCGCCGCCGAAGAGCGGTTCGGCGCCGGCTACATGCCCGCCGTCGCGCGGGTACACCTCGCCTATCTCCAAGACGAGGAGTAGCATCCGCATGCCGACGGAATCCATCCGCGCGCGGATCGCGAGCGCCGTGGAGTCGTGGCCCGGCGTCACGGCGCGCGCGCACGGCGGCGGCATGGTCTTCTTCCACGTCGGCGCGAGAGAGATCGGCCACCTGCACGGCGAACGGATGGCCGATCTGCCCTTCCCCGTCCGCATCCGCGAACGGCTCGTGGCCGAGGGGCGCGCGGACCTCCACTACATCCATCCCCGATCCGGGTGGGTCACCCGCTACATTCGCGGCGAATGCGACGTCGAACCGATCATCGCGCTGTTCGACCTGAACTACCGCCGGCCGTGGCTGAAGGCGCGCGAATCGGCGCCCGCGGCGAAGCTCGTCGACCATCGCGGAAAATAGCCGGCCGTTAGGAGCTGGATCTCCCGCCAGAGGGTAGCGACAACGCCAAGTCCTACGCGGCCGCGATACGTTTGACCCGGATCCGTCGTTCCAAGTGGCGCGACTGGGCCAGATTGAACGCCAACTGCATGCCCAACCAGGTCTCGGGTGTCGAGCCGAAAGCCTTGGACAATTCTGTAGGCCATCTCGATGGAAACGGCAGCCTTCTCGTTCACCAGGTTGGAAAGCGCATGGCGCCCGACGCCCAGCCTTCTCGCGCACTCGGTGACCGACAGGTTCAGAGGCTTCAGGCATTCTTCGCGCACGATGGCGCCCGGATGCACGGGGTTCTTCATCGCCGCTTCAAGGCGGCACAGTCCTTTATCGGGTGCGACGGCCACCCTGACATTGTGGCATAGCCTGGACGGCTCCGAAACGCCGCCAATGTCGCCGACTGACGCGCGCCCGACGCGTCACCCGGCGGCCCAGCCCCACAGCGCCAGCGCCGCCAAAGCCATGACGGCGCCCATCACGGCGACGCCGATCGGGACGCGCTTCTCCCAGGCGCCGACCAGGTCCGACGGCAGGACGGCGGCGCGGGCGGTGACGGCGGCCGCGGCCGCCGCGCCGACGTCGAACACCGCGGCGATCGGTTCCAGGACCCACCGGCGGGCCGGGGTCCCGGCCGCCCGGTAGAACCAGTCCGTGTCGAGGGACGCGGTCGAGGTCGGCCTCAGCGGATCCAGGAACAGCCAGAACGCCAGCGCGGTGAACGCCAGGTACTCGGCCGTGTGGACGAGCTTGTAGCTGGTGTAGGGCTGGAAGTCGATCGCGTAGGGCAACAGCTCGTAGAACGGGTAATGGTATACGCCGATCCCGATCGACAGCGCCGCGGCCACGCCCATGCCGGCGTACATGTTGGCCGGCACCGGGCGAACGGGCATCTCCCGCCGTGGACCGAACCAGGTGAAGTAGGGCAGCTTCAGTCCCGTGTGGAGGAACGTCCCGATCGAGGCCGCGTACAGCAGCAGCGCGGCCCAGACCAGGCCGGACTGCTCGGCGGCCTCGATCACGATGGACTTGGCGACGTAGCCGCTGAACAGCGGGAAACCCGAGATGGCGAAGCCCCCGACCATGTAGAGCACCATCACCCAGCGCAGCCGGTCGACGACGCCGCCCAGCTCGGTCAGCTTCGAGCGCCCCGTCGCGTGCAGCACGGCGCCGGCGCCCATCACGAGCAGGCCCTTGTAGAGGACGTGGGCGAACGCGTGCGCGGACGCGCCGTTGACGGCGATCTCGGTCCCGATCCCCGCGGCGGCCACCATGAAGCCCACCTGGCTGACGATGTGGTAGGCCAGGAGCCGACGGGTATCGTTCTCCAGGACCGCGTAGACGACGCCGTAGAGCGCCATGGCCACGCCGCCGTAGACCAGGACGTCCCACCCGGCGAAGCCGCGCAGCAGGACGTAGACCGCGGTCTTGGTCGTGAACGCGCTCAGGAACACCATGCCCGTGACGGAGCCCTCCGGGTAGGCGTCCGGCAGCCAGGCGTGCAGCGGCGGGATCGCCGCGTTGACGGCGACGCCGAGAAGAATGCATACCGCCGCGGGCGTCGCCTCGAAGAGGTCGAACGCGATCGAGCCCGATTCTCCGATGTGCAGGAGGATGCCCGTCAGCAGCAGCGCCCCGCCGGCGGCGTGGACCAGGAGGTACCTCAGCGTGGCTCTCGCCGAGTCGGGGAAG
>JAJEDW010000132.1 GCA_022821265.1 Acidobacteriota bacterium | reverse complement strand
ACGGCCCTCGTCGGCGAGCCCGTTTCCGGCGTGTCGCTGTCGCCGCCCGTCTGGCGCCCGGCCGCGGGCCCGACGCCGGCCCACTGCAGCATCGACGGCGCGATGGCGCCGATCGACCGGTCCGACACGGCGCGGCCGATCAATTTCCGCATCGTCATGCCGGCTTCCTGGAACCGCCGGGCCGCGCAGATGGGCGGCGGGGGCTTCAACGGCGTGATTCCCAACCTGACCGGCGGGCCGCTGGCCGACGGCTATGCAGCCTACGGGAGCGATGCCGGACACCAGGGCGGAGGCCTCGGCCGGGGCCGCGGCGGCGGGCCCGCGGCGGGCTCCAACGACTGGGCGCTGAACGACGAAGTGATCCGGAACCTCGGCTACATGCAGATGAAGAAGACGCATGACGCGGCCATGGTCCTGATCGAGCGGCTGTACGGCGTCTCGCCCGAGTTCAACTACTACATCGGCAATTCCCAGGGAGGCCGCGAGGCGGTGACCGTCGCGGGCCGGTACCCGGACGACTACGACGGCGTGATCGCGAACGTGCCCATCGTCAGCTTCTCCTCGCTGATGCTCGCCCCGGAGTGGATCCGGATCCAGGAGAAGCCCCTCGAGAACTGGGTCACGCCGGCCAAGGTCAACGCGATCCGCGGAGAGTTCATACGACAGTGCGACGGGTTGGACGGTCTGACCGACGGCGTCATCAACAACTACATGGCGTGCCGCGCCGTGTTCGACGTCTCCGACGGCGGACCGTCGCCCTGGGCCGCGAAACGCTGCCCGGACAACGTGGACCCGGATCCCGAGGACACCCGCGCGTCGGCGTGCCTCACCGACGGACAGATCCGCACGCTGGAGCTCGTCTACAGCCCGTACCGTTTCGCCACGCCGCTCGCCAACGGCGTCGAGGCGTTCGGGATGTGGGTCCCCAACACCGATCCCTCCGGCAGCGGCCTGATCGCCGGCGTGCGGTTTCGGGGACAGGAAGGGGCCACCGGGGACGCGCCGGTCCATTCGCATCTGGGCGTCCTGGGGGTCACCGGCTTCCTGATGCGCGACGTCGACGCCAACCCGCTCGATTACGTCGAGGGCGGCGTGTTCGACGCCCGCCGCGTCGAGCTTTCCGAACCCCTGGACGGTACGAACCCGGACTTTGGCGCGTTCCACGACCGCGGCGGCAAGATGATCGTGACGATCGGGACCAACGACACGCTGGCCTCCCCCGGAGCGCAACTGGACTTCTACCAGTCGGTGATCGATGCGATGGGCCGCGAAACCGTCGACCGATTCGCCCGCTTCTTCGTCCTGCCGCAGACCGGCCATGGACTGGGCGGCGAAAGCTACACCGTGGACGGAGACGGCAACGCCATCGAACCGTTCCGCATCCCGAACGGCTACGATCGCCTCCGGGCCCTGACCGATTGGGTGGAGCGCGGCGTCGCGCCGGCAATGTCACCGGTGGTGACGGCGGGCGGGCGCAGCCTGCCGATGTGCTCGTATCCGGAATACCCGCGGTATGAAGGGGGTCCGGAAGACTCCGCGGAATCGTATCGCTGCAGCCGTCCCTGAACCGGCAAGCGCTTCGATCCACTCGAGCGAGTTGGCGCGATCGCGGGCCGGCTACGGCTTGGCGGCGATCGCTTCGACCTCGACAAACCACTCGGGTCGGACGAGTTGCGATACGTAGACGGTCGTCGAAGCCGGACGGACGTCGCCGAAGTGCTTCAAACGCGCGCGCCGGACCGCGTCGCCGTCGTGGCCGGCGACCATGAAGACCGTCAGCTTGATGACGGAAGACACATCGAGATCGTGGGCGTTCAAGACGGCGACGAGGTTGGCGAAAGCCTGATCCGCCTGCTCTCCGATGTCCGGGGCGCACGCGCCATCCGGCCGGACGCCGACCTGACCGGAAACGTGGAGCGTTGCCGCCCCCTGCGGTACGACGACCGCGTGGCTGTACGGTCCCAACGGGGCGTGCACGCCGCTCGGGTTCGAGTATCTCGGTCGATGCGTCAATTCGCGCCTCCAGCCGTCGGTGGGGCCTGACGCGGCCCCGCTCGTCAGTTCAATGCCGGCGTCGCCAGCGGGGCGCGCCTCACACGCGCCGTCTGTTCGATGGCGTAGGCCAGTCTCAGAAGCGTCGGCTCGCTCCAGTCCGGGCCGAGCAGCTCGATCCCGATCGGCACACCCAGCGGCGCCGATTCCGTGGGTGGGGAGAAGCCTCCCGGGATCGTCACGGCCGGGAATCCCGTCGCGTTCGACAGCACGCCGTTGCGCTCGAGCTGGGGCTCGCCGATCCTGGCCACCAGGCGCCGTTGGTGCGGGTAGACGAACGCGTCGAGATCGTTGTCGGCCAGAACCGTCATCAGGCGCTGGCGAAGCGTGTCGCGCCGAAACAACCGGCGCCGGTACTCCGGGTCGTTCAAGCCGTCCTCGATGGCCGCCAACGACTCGAGTTGTTGCCGAATCGACGGGTGAAACTCTCCGCGGCCGATGAACTCGTCCAGGCTCCGGACCGGCGCGTTCGGCCCCAGACTCGCCAGGTAACGGTCGAAGACGCTCCGGAACTCGAAGTCGGCGACCGCCACCCCGCTCGCAATCGCGTCGAAGTCCGGGATACGGACCCGTATCGCCGTGGCTCCGGCCGCCTCCATGCGTTCGATGGCGGCCTCCGTTACGGCGTTGACCTCCTCGTGCACCGCCTCCCGTCCGAACAGGTCCATCACCACGCCGATGCGGGCGCCGTCCAACCCGTTCGCATCGAGCGACCGGGTATAACTGTCGGGAACGTGGGGGACTCCGAACGCGGTGACCGGATCGGCCGGGTCGTATCCCGCGATCGCGTCCAACATCCGCGCCGCATCCTCGACGGTGCGCGCGATTGGGCCGGCCTCGTCCTGCGTCGAGCTGTTCGGGATCACGCCGTCCCGGCTGACGAGCCCGCGAGTCGGCCGCACGCCCACCAGGCTCTGGGCCGACGCGGGCGAACGGATCGACTGGCCCGTGTCGCTCCCCGTTCCCAGGACGCCGAAACCGGCTGCCAGGGCCGCGCCGGTGCCGCCGCTGGATCCCCCGGGCGTTCGGGTCAGGTCGTAGGGATTCCGTGTCTGTCCGCCCAGCGAGCTGGCGGTCAGACCGCCCCGAGCCAACTCCGACAGGTTGGACTTGGCCAGCACGATGGCCCCGGCCTCCCGAAGGCGGCGGACGGTGAACGCGTCGTCGGGGGGATACGATTCCGCCAAGGTGAGGGAGCCTCCCGTGGTCGGAATGTCGGCCGTGTCGAAGTTGTCCTTCACGATGACGGGAATGCAATGGAGCGGCCCGATCGAATCCGGATCCGCGGCGCGGCGGGCGTCCCGATCGGCGGCGACGTCGAGCGCGCCCGGATTGACCGTGATGATCGCGTTCAGTTCCGGACCCCGCCGGTCGTAGGCTTCGATACGGGCCAGGTATCCGGCAATCAACTCGACGCAGGAGAGCTCTCCGGCAGCGAAACCCTGGTGGATTCGCGCGATCGTCGCTTCGGCCGGATCGAAGGGTTCCACCGGCGGATCCATGGCTTGATCGATGCCGCAGCCGGACAGGACGTGCGCGGCGATGGCCGCGACTCCCATCCGTTTGACCGCAGCGGCCGATGGCCGGGATGTCCGCATACGAAAACGGTTCGGCCGCATGCGTCTACGGCGCCTCCTCAAGCGGCCCGAAGCCGGGCGGCGGCTCGCGGCGTCGGGTCGCCGCCTCGTACGCCGACGCGATCCGGAAGAGCATGGGCTCGTCGAACGGACGCGCCAGAAAATCGACGCCCACCGGGAGACGGGCCGGGACCGGTCCGATGAGGCGCGTGCCCCCGTCCTCGGCGCGCTCCCGGTCCCAGACTTCGGTGGTGAAGCCGGCCGGCGCCGTCAGCGCCGGGAACCCCTCCCGGCCCAGCCGCGACCAACCGACCGGAGAGCGGCCGTTCACGGTGGGCTCGCGCGGCGCGGTCAGCTTCCGCGGGGGCACGCTCGCGGTCGGGTACACGACCGCGTCGAGATCCTGTTCCCCGAGGCACTGCATCACGATCACGCGCAAGGCGAAACGGTTCTGGAGCCGCACGGACGTATCCAGCGACATCGCGGCGCCCGACCGCTCCAGGATCGCCCGGCGGTCCGGGAAATTCGCATCTTCGTAGAACGTGCCCCGCTCGATCAGGTCGGCCTGGCTCCGGATGTTCGCGTCCCCGCGCTCGGCGAGGTACCGGTTCATCATGTAGCGGCTTTCGCCGACGGCGCCGAACCATTCGAGGCCGCGAAGCGTCCACCCGCCGGGCAGGCCGTCCGGTTCCCGGTTCATCTCCAGCAGCGTCGCGATATGGTCCGCGGCCGGCTCGCCGTCCGCGTCCACTGGAAAGAGATCCGGATTGGCCCGGATGAAGGCGCTGTTGTAGTACTCGGGCGCGTACCGGTCGATGCATCCCTGGAACAGCGCGCCCCCCGGACCCGGGTCGACGATCGTGGCGCCGATCCCGTCCAGGTCCTTGAGCGCGCGCTCGACGAGTTGGATGCTCTCCGCGTCGGCCCTGGAGAAAGCTTCCGTGTCCATGTACTCGCGGACGACGCCGATCCGCACGCCGTCGAGCCGCTCCGCCGTCGCCGCGTCCGCGTACGGCCGCTCCGGCATCCGCCCGACGCTGGAGGCCGTCAGTTCATCCCTGGGGTCGTACCCCGCGATCGCGTCCAGGATCCGGGCCGCGTCCGCGACCGTCCGGCAGATCGGTCCCGTGCGCATGTTCAGCCCGGCGCCGATCATGCCGTCGCGGCTCACAAGCTCCTGCGTGGGCGCCAACCCGACCAGGCTGTTGACCGCCGCCGGCCACCGGATGGAGACGACGGTTTCCTCGCCGATGGCGCAGGTGATGAGGTTCGCGGCCACCGCCGAAGCCGAGCCGGCGCTGGACATGCCGGGTTCGCGCTCGGTGTCGTAGGGGTTGCAGAACGTGCCGCCGAACGCGCTGCGCGCGCCGTCGGAGGCGTACTCGGCCAGGTTGGCCTTGGCCAGGATGATCGCTCCCGCCTCGCGCAGGCGCCGGACGAAAGTCGCATCGTCGGGCGGCCGGTCGTCTGCGTACTCCACGTCGGCGCCCGACGTGGTGCGCATGTCGAACGTGTCGTACTGGTCCTTGATGGCCATGACCGCGCCGTGCAGCGGACCCGCGAGCTCGCCGGTCTGCTGGAACCGGCGATCCTGAGCGGCGGCCGTTTCCAGCGCGTCCGGCATGTCTGAACGATCGTCGGCCGCGTCGGTCAGGCTGCGCGCCTTCAGTGGACCGAAGCCCCGGGCTTCACGCGCGGCCGGCCGCAGGTTCAGCGTCGACAACGCGTTGATCTGCCCCGCGTTCGCGATGGGCGCGATCGGGCCGAGCCGGCCGGCCGGCTCCTCGACGCACGCGCCGTTGTAGGCCCGGATACGCCGCAGGTACGACTCGACCAGCTCGACGGTCGTGATCTCGCCGGCCAGGAGCGCCTCCTGGACCTCGGCGATCGTGGTTTCCTCGATCTGGAATCCCGATGCGGCGTCCCGCGGCGCGTCACAGGCGGCGACGGCCAGCGCCAGACCGAGGGGCAGCAGCGGCGCGCACTTTCGAAGTTCGGGGAAGAGCGTCTTGGGCATGGTCGACCCTCCGGCCGGGACACGGCCTGTCCGTCAACGTTCCGCAGGCGACGTCGAGCGCCGGGTCCCGCACCGAACGAACCTGCGATCGGTGGCCTGCGAAACGGACGGCGCCGATCGCCGGCGGATCCGAGCGTCAGAACATGGTGTTGTCGTTCGCCGATCGTGCGGGCACCACCTGAAGCACGTCCCAGTGTTCGACGACCTTGCCGTCACCGTCGAGGCGGAATATGTCGATCCCGGCGTAATCATGGCCGCCGGGCCACTGCTGGTGACAGTGCAGGACGACGTGATCGCCCTCTGCGATCACGCGTTTGAAGTACACGCGCTTTCCGGGATACTCCCGGGCCATCCGCTCGAAGTACTCGACGAACGCCTCCTTGCCGTCGGCGACCTCGGGATTGTGCTGCGTGTAGCGGTCCCCGGCGTACTTCCGGATCGCCTCGGCGGGCCGGCACCGATTGAACATCAGATCGTAGAACTCCGTGACGGCCCTCTTGTTGCGCTCGAGCCGATCGTGCATCGGGTCGCCTCGGTGTCGGCCCGTCCTATTCCGGGGGCGGCCAGATCATCAACCCGTCGTCGTCGATCAGGCCCATCTCGGTCAACGTCCGGACCGCGTCGGCGCCGGCCCGCCCCGGCGGCGAGCCGTTCAGGTTCTGAGCGGGCACCATGTTCATCTCCTCGAACACGCCGTTGGCGATATCGATCATGTCGGTGAACCGCATGTTCGAACGCATCGGGCCGTCGTTGATCTGGATCGCGCGGAACCACATCATGGGCACGCTGCGCAGGTGGGTCCAGCCCAGGACCCGGACGTTGTCGCCCGCGGCGAAGTCCTCCCGGACGAACCCGTGGTCCTGCATGATCCGGATCGGATGGCCCTCGAGCCGCCAGTTCTCGCCGGCGGGAATCTCCCCGCCCGTGGTTTCGATCTCGATCGCGATGTGCGGGTTTCCCCAGATGACGCGCACGATTCGGGCTTCGACGTACGTCGTCGGGGAGCCGAACGGCCCGTACTCGGCCTGGGTGTTGTGATGCGCCGGCAGTGCGGCGCGCGGCGCCAGGGACGCGGCCAGGATCAGGAGACTCGTTACGTACGCTTTCATCGGGATGCTCCGTCGGTCTTTCGATCTATTCCCAGACCAGGCATCGGGCATTGCAGCGGGCCTCGGATCCGCCGCCCTCTTCGATGGTCGCGCTCACCTGCCAGTGTCCGGTAAACTCGTCGAGCTCGATGCTGCAGATGTTGGAGTCCTCCGGCCCCTGCATGGCCCTGAACTGGATCTTGGTCAGGTAGCAGATCGAGTTGTCCGAGTGGGACAGGAGTTGCGAGTACACCCCGTTGTACCGCTGGCCGTCGACGATCGAGTCCTCGATGCCCTCCATGGTGAAGCTCAGCACACGCGGGTTGGAAACCGCGTCCGAGGGGTCGCCGCCGCCCAGGGCGCCGGCGACCAGGACCGTGACCACGGCAACGACCGCCGCGACCAGCGCGCTGACCAGTACCTGTTTCATTTCATCTCCCCGTTGCGGGCGACCCGGCGCTCGTGACGCGGCCGGGCCAGCGTCGAGTCACTGCAACCAGCGGCCGCCCACCTCTTCGGAGCAGATCCCGGGCTCGGGCGGGTCGAGGTCCGGGGCATACTTCCACTGCCGGGAGTCCCGGAACGGCGCCCTCATGTATTCCGGGTCGAACAACTCCCATTCCGCCGTGATCCGCGTACCCCCCTCCGCCAGGGAATAGCGCTCGACGACGTGCTTGCGCGCGCCGCTGGGAATCCCCTCGCCGATTCCCCAGGGATTGTCGGCGAAGAGCCGCGTGTCGACGACGAGCGCGCCGCCTTCCCAACGGCCGATCGAATGGCCCTGCGCGGTCCGTTCGCCGTCCGGGGGATGATCGCGCCCGTCCATGTGGATGATGCGCTCGCGGCCGGTCCCGTAGGAGTCCCGCATGTAGATCGAGTCGCCGCGGTCCTCGACCACGATCACCCCCGGGGTCCGTGGGAACACCGGCCAGGGCGCGCACCACGGGTTGCCCGCGTCGTTCCGGTCGAAGCGGGCCAGCGCCGCCCGGCCGCGCTCGTTGAGGAACGGCACGGCCTCCATGGCGTACTCCTGCCGGGCGGCGTTCGGGAACTCCCGCCCACCGGCTTCCAGGACCGCCGTTCTGTTCTCCGCCCAGTCGGGCGGATTCGTCAGGTTGAACGTGTCCAGCAGCCCGACCCACGTGCCGAACAGGTCGTCGCTCGCCGCGTCGGATTCGAGCAGTTCCCGGCGGATCTCGCTGTTCGGCCGCCCGATGAGCCGCCCGTCGGGCCGGCGGTACGAAGCGCCGCTGCCGTGCAACTTCGTCGGATCGGAATGCGGCCGGGCATCGACAGTGATCCGGTCCCCGACGCGCAGCGTGTCGGGAGTCCACCCTTGCCGCGTCATCGTGCTGACGCTGGTGTTCTCGAACATCCACTCCACGGTCCGGCCCTCGGCGTCGACGGTTTCGACGAAGACGTAGACGTGCGGGTTTCTCCAGTCGAAGCGGGACACCGCGCCTTCGATCTGGATGCGTTCGTCCGAGAACAGACCGATCCGCCCGTGATGGGCCGCGGCCGTCCCGCCCGCGGCCGTCGCGGCCAGGATTGCCAAAACTGCCGTTCGCCAAGTGTTCATGCCCGGAACTCCGGTCGGCTCGGCCGATTCTGGTCCCATGCTCCAACCGGAGTCAAGGTCTATGGAACGCTCCGACTCGCCAAGAAACGACGGAAACCGCTCGGCCCAGCACGCTACCGTTCGTAGACGTCGCCGCGATGGCCGATCTTGACGATCAGGACCACGTTGTCGGGTTCGATCGTGAAGACGACTCGATGGTCACCGACCCGAAGGCTTCGGGCGCCCTTGAGGCTGTACCGGAGGGGTTTCCCGAACTCTATCGGGTGAGAGGCGAGCTTCGTTTCGATCGCACGCCTGATTCGTCGCTGCGCCGCCTTGGACAGCCGAGGGATGTCCGCTGTCACCACGCTCTTCAGGTACTCGATGCGGTGCGTCAAGGCCAGGCTTTGTCGTGCGCAATCCGCTTGTCCCTCGCCTCCCGACGCTCGTCCGCGATCCGCGAAAAATGGAGGTCTTCCTGAAATTCCAGGGCTTGTTCGATCAGACTCAACCCGACGCCGGCCACGGACTGCCCCCGGGTCTCGGACAATCGGCCCAGCGCCGCATACGTTTCGTCGTCCAACGTGATATGGATTCGCTTCTTCTCAGTGGGCATGATGGAACCCTCGAACCGAGTGTGACACGGGTGCAGCACCCGACTCAATGTCGCGTTCCGAACAAGCCCGGGCTCCCGGCCGCCGCGGTTGGCCGATCGTACACGACACATGCCGCGGCGATCGGGTTTCAATCCGCCGCGAAGCAGTAGAACAGGCCGACGCCGCCGCTGCGGGTCAGTTGTTCCTGCGAGCAGCCGTGCGACTCGTGGGACGAGTTCCACGACGTCGCGGCCGGCCCGCCGCCGACGCGGTCGTGGTGACCGACCTTCGTGAACCAGTTGTAGTCGGTCGTGCTCGAGGTCCAGTTGTCGCAGGTCAGGTTGACGGGCATGCGATCGGGCGAACCCTCGGGCTGACTCCGCGCCGGCGGCGTCGGAACGGCCGGCGCCAGGCGCCCATCCGCCGTCGATCCCGTAATGATGTCGTGCATGTTCGGCTGGTCGCCGACGCCGTTGATCATCCCGCCCTGCTCGGTCAGGGTGTTCTCCTTGCTCAGAAGGTTGTTCTCGCTGTGCAGGTCGTCCACGTCGGCGGCAACCTGAAGCCCGTTGTAGTTGTACCAGGGACCGCTGCCGATCCGGTCGCGCGCGTGGATGTCGGGACCGCCGTTCTCGCCGGTCGCGCTCAGGTAGGCGCGCCAGGTCTTGTCGCCGGCGCCCACCGCCGCCGCCAGCGACCGGCAATGCGCGTCGGCGCCCATCAGGCCGCCGAGGTTGCCGCCGTCGCCGGGGCCCGCGCTGGTGATGAAGAAGCTCATGTTCGCCGCGGGGCCGTCCTGCGCGCCGGCGACGCCGCCGATCGCCAACAACAGCGACACGGCGAGTACGGATCGTGTGATCGTCGAAATCATCGGATCTATCCTCCCTCTGGATGGTTATCGCAGGTCAAACCGCTGCGAAGTCGAAGCGTTCCGTTCGCCAAAGCATAGGCGAAACGCTTGGTCTTCCCAAGTCGAAAGGCTCGCGAGCACGGCGATCCTGCCTTGACGCCGCGAATCGCAGGAACCCGGACCCGGAGTCTCGCCGCCATGCGTTGGCGGCGGGAACATCGAGCCGGCCAAGGTCGCCTTCGAGCCGGTTCTTGTCCCGCGTCGTTCCACCGCTTATGATCTTACCGGTAAGATGGCAAGGAAGATGCCCGAACTTGAAACAACCAAGATGTCGTCCCGGGGCCAAGTCGTCATTCCCGAGAACGTCCGCGTGCGGTTGGGGCTTGAACCGGGAGAACGGTTCGTTGTCGTCGGGGACAACGACGTCGTGATTCTGAAGAGAATCACTGCCCCCTCGATGCGTGAATTCGACGATCTTGTCTCGCGCGCACGGAAGCAGGCTCGCAAGGCCGGAATGAAACGCTCCGACGTTCAGGCAGCCGTCAAATCGGTGCGACAACGTCGTTGAGAGTCGTTCTGGACACGAACGTGTTCGTGTCGGCGGTATTCTTCGGCGGTGTTCCCGGACGCATACTGAACGCATGGCGCGACGGTGACGTCACACTGGTCACGTCGCCCGAGATCCTCGACGAGTACAGAAAAACGGGTGACCGCCTGACCCGCCGGTTCCCGGGCGTCGATCTTGATCCGACGATCGCGCTCATCGCCAGCGCGGGCGTGGTCGTGGACGCGCCCCCGCTATCGCATCCTGTCTGCACCGACCCGGACGACGACATGTTCATCGCGTGCGCCATCGCGTCGGCAGCCCGCTTCGTTGTCACCGGCGACCGCGCGCTGCTTCGCGTTTCGGAGTTTCGAAACGTCCGTGTCGTCACACCGCGACGCTTCGTGGATCGGTATCTCTGAGCGGCTCCGCGGCCATCAGAAGGAAGATCGCCGGAGCCGATGACGAACGCCTCGGTCCCGGATTCCGTTCACTGGCCTTCTATGAGCTGCTCGAAGTGCTCCGAGTCGCGCTCGTTGTCGTGGCAGAAGTACTCGTGGATTTCCCCGCCCGGCGATTCGTCGTAGTTCACCCTCTGCCACGGGATGAGCCAACCGCCGCTCCACGGCTCGGTGTAGGCGCCGGTGTCGTCGATGGTGAACTCGTAACGCATCGTGTCGTAGTCCACGCGGGTGAATCGCTCGATGATGTGTAGATGACGGGTGTGCGGCAGGCCGCCCCGGATCATCCAGAACCGCTCGTTGAAACCCACCGTGTCGACGACGAGCGTCTCCCCTTCCCACCAGCCGATCGAATCGCCGAAGTAACTCGGGATGATCTCGTCGGCCGGAGGATGCATCCGGTCGGGCTCCATGGCGATCCGCCGCCAGTCGCGGTTCTCGCCGGAGATCAGGAAAATGCGGTCGAGCTCGGGCTGCTGAACGATGTTCAGGCCGTTCGGAACGGTGAAGAACCGCAAGCCGCCGGCCGGAAAACACGAGGCGTGCGGGTCGTACAGCCCGCCCTGCTCCTGCCGGTATTCGTAGAGGTCCCGCGCCCAGGCCTGGAACGGGATCTCCTCCAGCTCCATGTTCGTCGGCAGCCCCGGCGGCCGCGTTCCGAACGCCGCGCCCCGCATGACGTTCCAGAAGCCCTTCTCGCCCGGAGTGGCGTCCAGGTTCACGCGTCCGTCCGCAAAGAACGGGGTCGGACGCGGCGCGGCCGCCTCGCCGCCTTCGGGAAGCCATTCCGGCGCCTCGCCGGAGGCCCGGGCGCGAACCTCAAGGAACGTTCGGTAACCGCCGTCGTTTCCACCCTGTCCCGCCGCCCGCGGGGCCGGGAGAACGACCAGCGACGCCAGAAGTATCGCGGGCACGAGAACGCCCGCGGCGCGGCCGCGTGCGTCGAACGTGTTTCGGGCCCTCATGGCGTCACGTCCACGCTGGAACCCGCGCCCAACTCCCGCCCGGTGTCGACCAGGATCACGGTCCGGGCGTTGCCATGGGTGTCGCCGTTTCGGGCCCGCCATCCGTCCACGGTCACCAGGTCGCCGATCGTCATGCTGTTCCGGCGCCAGCCGCGTCGTTGAATCACGGCCGGGGCGCCCATTTCCCACGCCCAGTTCTCGATCCTCCCCGACTCTTCGTTGAGGACATCGATGTAGAAGTAGACATGGGGGTTGTTCCACTCGATCTTCGTGACCGCGCCGGTCAAGTTGACCGGCTGTTCCCTGTCGTATTGCGCCCCGAACGAATGGTGCGCCCCCACGGGCGCCGCCACAACCAGCACGAGAAGCGCGCCCAGAAGGCCAAATCCGCCGTATCGCATCGTCCCTCTTCCCTATGAGCCTGTGATGAAACTCCCGCTGCATTCGACCGGCGATACATCCCGTCCGGACTGCGTTGCTCGTCGGTCACATATCGGGAATATGCTCCCTCCTCACGCCTTGCCAGACGGGCGCCTCACCGGTCTCGGTGCGACGTGGGGTTTCACCACAGGCTCCTAGTAATCCCTGTCCCGGGTCAGGTGAAACTCGGCCTGTACTCCCTGGCAACTCCACGTGCCGGCGAGTGTCCGGCGGTCCGAGCCCAGCCGGTCCAAGCGCCCGTCCGCAACGCAACGCACGGTTTCTCCCGAAGGGTCTTCGACGTCCACCTCGAACCGCACGCTCCAATCACTGGAATCCAGCTCCGCGTTCTCGAGTTGGGCGCGATCGGTCACCGGATTGACCAGGCCCGTCACCGCGGATCCGTCCCAATTCATGATCACGGTGAGATCCATCGGGTCCGCCGCGCCGGGAAGTCCCCACTCCCCGTGCCAGGATCCGGTCAGGGGATGTCCCTGCTGTCCGAGAACCGGCGCCGCCAGAGCCATCAGGACCCCCAACCATGCCGTCGATCGTATGCCCATCGAGAACCTCCGTGAGTCCGCTTATCGCGCGGCGGCCGGGGCCGCCACGAAGTCGCGGACAAGGGCGGCCGCGGCCGCGTCCGGTTGCGTATCCGCGATCTCACGCGCCAGGTCGACGGCGGTGAACCCCTCGGCGTCCGCGATCCCCGGATCGGCGCCTTCCGCCAGCAGGAAGCGTACCAGATCCGGGTCCCCGTTCTCGACCGCCATGTGGAGCGCCGTCCGGCCCTCGTTGGCGGACGGAGCGCGCGTTATCCGCATCGAGTAGGTCCGCGTGCCCGTGACCTGATCGTTGACGTCGGCGCCATGTTCCAGCAGCAGATCCATGAGTTCCACGTTGACCGGACCGCCGGCGCTGTATTCGGCGGCCAGACCCGTGCCGCCGACGTGGCCCGGGCCCACTCCGGCCGCGACCAGGAACGGCGTCAGTCCCATGGCGTTGACGTTCACGTCCGCACCGGCCGACAGCAGCGTCCGTACGATCTCCGCGTCGGCGGCCATGGTGGCTCTCAACAGGGGCGTCGCGCCCGTACCCATCAGGGGATCGATGAATCGCCCGCTGTTGCCGCCGCGGCTCGGCCGGTGAAAATTGAGTTGCGGATCCGTTGCGACGCCGGCGGCGAGCAGTGCGTCGACGATGTCCACCATCGAGTCGGAGATTTCATCGGCCCGCGCTCTGATCGATCCGCAGTTGCCACCGCTCCCGAGGGCGCAGGCGCGCCGATCGACGGCGATGTAGAGGGGCGTACGCCCCCACCAATCCCACGACTCGGGATCGGCGCCGCGATCCAGCAGGAGCTTCGCGACCGCGTTGTGGTCGTTGTCGAGGGCGAGCATCAGCGCCGTGACACCCTCCGGCGTCGGCCGGTTCACGTCGGCGCCGGCATCGATCAGCGCCTCGACGCAGTCGTGGCAGCCGTTACGCGCCGCATACAGCAACGCCGTCAGCCCCCCGACCGGCCGGTATTGGGCCCGGGGCTCGGCCGTGATCTGGTTGGGCCAGTCGATGTACAACGCCCGAGGCCGGACGTCGGCGCCCTCGGCGAGAAGCAGCCGCACCATCTCACCCGCGTTCCGGGACGCGGCGGCGGCCCACATCAACGGCGTCTGGTTTCGAAATCCCTCGACCGCGTTGACGTCGGCGTCCGCCTCGATCAGCATGCGCACGGCGTCGGTTTCGCCCGTCCGGATCGCCGCCATCAGCGCGGTCTGCCCGTCGAAATTCGGGCCCTCCGGTTCCGCGCCCGCGTCGAGCAGCGTTTCGACCAGGCGCGCGTCGCCCAGTCCGCCCGCGATGGCGATCGGCGTGGATCCGAACGCGTTCGTGACGTTCGGATCCGCCTCCCGGGCGATCAGCGCCTCGACCAGCTCGTGATCCACCAGGAAGACGGCCCAATGGATCGGCCGCGTCCCGTCGGGCTGGGCGGCGTTCACGTCCTCGCCGGCGCGGACGCCCTCGAGGGCGGCCCGGCGGTCCCCGGCCGCGATGAGGTCGGCCACGAGGGCCGGAGGGCTCTGCGCCCGGACCGGCGCGGAAGCCAGCACGAAGAGCAGGGCCGGAACGACTCGTCTCACGTGTCTTCTAGACGACATTGCGATCGAGCTTGTTGTGGTGCGCCCACAGCCCCTTGGCCGCGTCGTACAGAAACGTGTACGGATCGTTCCACGTGCGAGCCAGCCCGTCCAGCAGGCCGCCCTCCAACATGTCGCGCGGCCCCCGGCCTTCGCGGACCTGGGTGAACAGGCGCACGCGGACTTCCTCCATCATGTCGCGCTCGGCCGTGAACTCGGCTCGCGTCATGATGGGCCCGTACGCGGGAACGATCCGGGTCTCGGCGTCACCCCGGCCGAGAACGATGTCCATCGCGTCCACGCGCCCGCCGATCCAGGCGCCGGTGAAGTAGTCGAGTTCCGGATCGCGGACGGGAGACGCGACGTCGCCCACCACCATGACGTTGGACCCCTTGAAGTGGACGTAGATATCGCCGCTGGTGTGAGCCAACGGCAGGTAGCCGTAGTCGATCGCCTCGAGTCCGGTATCGAGCGAACCGCCGGCCCGGAAAGTCTCCGCGGGACGCGCCCCCACGGGGCGGGCCTGCTGATAGCGATCCTCGTCCGGAACCCAATAGTCGACCGACATCCAACGGCGAGTGCGCGCATGGGCGACGATCCTTGCCCCGGCCGCCGCGAACATCTCGTTGTTGCCGGTCTGATCGGCGTGGTAGTGCGTGTTGAAGAGTGTCCGGACGGCCCGACCGGGAGCGATGCGGTCGAGCGTCGCCGTGACGTCCGCGGCGGATCGGTCCGGGCCGCTGTCGACGAGGACGAGGCCGTCGTCCGCCGACAACGCCACGATGTTCGCGCCTCCCGCATCCACCACGACCAACCCGTCGGCGAGGGAGCGAACGCCGCCGGGCGGCGCTTGTCCGGCGAGGACCCGTCTCGAAGCGCACAGGGCGAAGGCGCCGGCCGCACCCGTCAGGAAGCGTCTTCGACCGTTCGCTTTAGACACCGGGAATGACGCCCGTGCTGTCGGCGAACGCGTCGCGCTCGATGCCCACCTTCTCGAGCAGCGTCAGGTGCAGGTTCGCGATCGGCGTGCGTTCCGGCAGCACGATGTGCTGGCCGCCGCGCCGGACGCGGCCGTTGCCTCCGCCCACGATGATGTTCGGCACGGGATAGTTGTCGTGCAGATCGCTGTTCGACATGTTCGAACCGTAGAGGTAGATCGAGTGGTCGAGCAACGATCCGTCTCCGTCGGGCGTGCCGGCCATCCTGGCCAGGAACTCCGCGAACTTCTCGACGTGCCAAGTCTGGATCCGGATCAGCTTCTCGATCCGTTCCAGGTCGTTCGCGTGATGGGAAACGGGATGAAAGGCGTCCGGAACGCCGATATGGTTGTAGGTCCGGTTCGTGCCCTCGGCCACCATGATATAGGAAGCCACGCGCGTGAGATCGGCCTGGAAGGCCAGCGCGATCAGGTCGAACATCAACGTCACCTGCTCGGCGAAATCGTCGAGCACGCCCATCGGGGCGTTGGGGACGTCCAGACCGGACAGGTCCGTCTGCCCGGCCTTTTCCGCCCGCCGTTCGAGCTCGCGGACGGTTTCCAGGTAGCTGTCGAGAACGGCGCGGTCGGCGTTCCCCAGCTCCGCCTGGAGTTTCCGGGCGCGCTCGGAGACCAGGTCCAGGATGCTGCGCCGCTGACGGCTGATGAAGTCCCGCTCCTCGGGCGTGTCGCCTTCGCCGAACAACTGCAGGAACACCTTGCGCGGGTTGTATTCCATCGGCAGCGGGGACTTCTCGTCGCGGAACGACAGGGTCGTGTAGGAGCCGCCGCCGCCCGCGGCGCTCTGCACGGTCGTCTCCGAGGCGAGTTCCAGCGACGGCAAGGGCGTCTCCTGTCCGATCCGGCCCGCGATGATCTGATCGAGTGTCGGCGCCATGCTGGGATTGGCGCCGGTTCCGTCCGGGCGCGTCGCGCTGAGCCATGTCGCCGGGTTGATCGTGTGAACCGAGCCCGCGCTGGCCGCGTTCTCCAGGTTGGCGAACGAGGTGACGTAGTCCTTGTACGGCTCCAGCGAAGCCAGGATCGGGCTGAGTTGGAAATCGGCGCCCGCGCCGCTCGAGGTCCACCGGTCCATGGCCGGGCCGTGCGCCGTGTTGTGCATGATCGCGCCGTGCGGAATGTAGAAGAAGCCCGTGCGCATCTTCGGGACTGCGGCCGTCTGGCCCAGCGCCGTCGCCGCGGGCACCATGGCGTCCAGCAGCGGCAGGGCGACGCTCACGCCGGCGCCCTTCAGCACCGTTCTTCGTGAAAGATGTTTCCGTGTAATGAACATGCGATCTCCCCAACTTCCGCGGCCGCGTCAGTCGACGGCCACGGATCCCGTGCCGCTCTCCATCGTCGAGGCGGCCGGAGGCGCGCCCTGCATCCGGAACGCGTCCGTGTGGACGATTCCCCGAACGATCGATGCGAACGTGTAGTCATCCGCCGCGGCGGCGCGAACGACCTCGCGCACCTGCGGCATGTCGAAATGCTCCAGCTCCCGGTTGACGGCATACATCAACAGCTTTTCGGTCAGGGCCCGCACGAAAATCTCCGGACGCCCGGCCAGGTGCTCCCGGAGCTCCACCGGGCCGTCGATCGCGACACCGCTCGGCAACACGGCGCTGGCGTCGATGGGGGCGCCGTCCGCCTGGGGGTCGGTGGTCCGCCAGCGCCCGATCGCGTCGAAGTTCTCCAGGGGCAGGCCCGGCGGGTCGATCACGCCGTGGCATTGGAGACAGGCCCGCTGCTCGCGGTGTTGCTCGAGCCGCGCCCGGATCGTCCGGGGCGTCTCGTCCGGCTCCTCGGCGAGGTTGGTCGTGACGTTGGGCGGCGGCGGCGCCGGTGGCGCGCCCATCAACTTGTCCAGCACCCACGCGCCGCGGAGCACGGGCGAGGTGCGGTCGCCGTAGGATGTCTTCAGCAACATCGCGCCCTTGCCCAGGAGGCCGCGCCGCTCCTGCCCCGTCAGCATGACCTTCCGGAACTGGGCGCCGTGAACGCCGGGAATCCCGTAGTGGCGGGCCAGCCGCGCGTTGAGGAACGTGTGGTCGGCCGTCAGCAGGTCCACGACGCTCCGGTCTTCCAGCAGAATGCTCGCCAGAAACGCCTCCGCCTCCCGCGAAAAATCCCGCCGCAGTGGATCGTCGAACACCGCTTGCGGGAACAGCGCGGGGTCGGGCACGACGGACTCCAGATCGCGGATGTCGAGCCACTTCATGGCGAAGCTCGTGACCAGGCTCGACGCCCGGGGGTCGGCCATCATGCGCGCCACCTGCGCGTCCACGGCGCCGGGTGCGGACAAGCCGCCCGCCTCGGCCAGCGCCAGCAGATCCTCGTCCGGTCCCGTGTTCCAAAGGAAGAAGGACAGGCGCGACGCCAATTCCAGATCGGTGACGGGAACCTCGACGGAGGCCTCCGGCCCGGCGGATGGAACGCCCCGAAGCGAGCGGTAGAGGAACTCGGGACTGGCCAGCACCGCCGTGACCACCTGCTCGATCCCGGAATCGAAGCCGGCCCCGCCTTCCCGTCCGAACTCGTAGAAGGCCATGAGACGGTCGGTCTCTTCCTCGGTCACCGGACGGCGGAACGCCCGGCGCGCCAGGTTCTCGGTGATCGTGCGCGCGCACGCCGCCTCGCCGTCGGTCTCCGGATCGCAGACGAAGATCAAGCCGCGGCTGGCTGTCTCGGAAATACCGCTCGGGTTGTACGGTCCGACGATCTCGACGCCGTCGCCGAGGCGCGCCGCGCGCTGGTTACCGGCTCCGAAGCCGAGGGCGCCGATGCCCGCGAACCCGGCGGCGATGTTTTCGTCGGATTCCACGAGCGACCGCCCGATGAAGGTCACGGCCACGTCGCGCACACCGGCGTCGACCCGGACGGGAATGGCGGAGAAGCGCGACATGATCTCGGCATGCCCGGCGGGGCCCGCAAGGTCCGCCAACGCCCGATCTTCCGGGCCACCGACGGTTTCCCGAAACACGATCCGGCCGTCGATCGTGATCACGAGCGTGCTCTCGTTCTCGAGCGTGTTGTTGTACAGGCCGAGACCCAGGCTGAGGATGTTGATGCGGTATTCGCCGTCCGCGGGAAAGTTGTGCCGGAAACGCATGCCGCCGCGCGCTCCCGGGGGAAGCGGCCGGCCCGCGTCCCGGTTCTCCGCGACGCCGTACCGGACGTTCGAAAGCGCCTGGCTGCCGACGGCAATCCGCGCGACCTGCCGGGCGGCCGTGAAGTACTGGTCCAGGAACGCGGGCGACATGCCGAGCACGGCCGCGACGTTGTCGAAACCCTCGAGCTGTATGTCCTGCGGCAGCACGTCGCCGGCGTCGACGTCCACGCCGACCAGGGCCTTGACCGTGGCGGCGTACTCGGTCCGATTCAGGCGCTGTATGGGCACGTAGCCGGCCCTGGGACCCGCGGCGCCCTGGTCCAGGGTGTTCTCCATCCAGACCACGAAGGCATCGATGTCCTGTTGCGTGGGCTGCGGATTTCCGGGAGGCGGCATCAAGCGCCCGCGAAGCTTGCGTACGGCCTCTTCCCAGATCTCGGCGTCTCGGGCGGCGTTCTCCAGATCCAGGCCGTCCAGCGCAAGACCCCCCAACTGCGCGCCCGTGCTATGGCACGTGAAGCAGTAGGCGGCCAACACCGCGCGATGCGCCTCCGATTCCTCCGCTGCCGGCGGTTGCGCGGACGCTGCCGTGTGTACGGCCGCGCCCGGCAGCGTGCAGGCGAGAAGGACGCCTACGCCGGACACGAGTCGCGAACGGACGTGGCTCATGGAAGAGATTTTGCCACAACGGTCCGACGGTCACGAAACCAAGTGACGTCGATCGACGACGGCCTGCATGGCGGCGATCTCGAAATCCCCGCGAATCTCCGCGTCACCCGCTGTGTCCGACTCAATCGATGGACGTCCATGGGGTGATCCTCCGGCACTCGGCATTCGAGACGCCCAGTCGACCGGCCGACCGATTGTCGGGCGATCGTCGCCAAAAAGGCCCGGCTTGACGCGGGCCGGGCGCGCGTATGACGTATGATCGGTTCCCGGACGATACGGCGCCCGCGGCCGGATCGAGTCTGGACCGGAGGAATCCGATGCACCGCCCCACCTCGACTCAGTCTCTTTGCCTTCTGGTTTCGATAATGTTACCGATCGTGATGCACGGTCAGGGCCGCGGGGGCGGACGCGCCGAGGCGCCTCCCGAACCCCTGATCGCGGACGCCCGGCCCGTGCGCTCGTGTGAAAGCCTGGCGTCGCTCGCGTTGCCCAACACCACGATCGAATCCGCCGCGGTCGATGCGGACAACCCCGGCGTGTGCCGGGTCACGGCCATCACGACCCATCCCCCCGCTGGAGACAGCGTCCGCATCTGGGTGGCCATCCCGACGTCGGGCTGGAACGGCCGCTTCATGGGAACCGGAGGCGGCGGATTCTCGGGCGGAAGTCCCAACCGCATCGATCAACCCGCCGCACTGGGTTACGCGGC
The DNA here is from genome assembly GCA_022821265.1 of Acidobacteriota bacterium. Taxonomy (GTDB): domain Bacteria; phylum Acidobacteriota; class Terriglobia; order 20CM-2-55-15; family 20CM-2-55-15; genus JAJEDW01. The sequence continues at coordinate 3,835 of JAJEDW010000132.1, read as the reverse complement.
CGGCGCGACCGACACCGGGCACGAAGGCGGAAGCGGCAGCTTCGCCCTCGGCGCGGACGGGCGGCTCGACTGGCAACGGATACGCGACAACGGTCATGTCGGCATCCACGAAATGACCGTCACGGGCAAGGCCCTGACCGAGGCGATGTACGGCGTTGCGCCGCGGTACGCCTACTTCAACGGATGCTCGACCGGCGGCCGGCAGGGGCTGATGGAAGCGCAGCGCTACCCCGCCGACTACGACGGGATCCTCTCGGGCGCGCCCGCCATCAACTGGCACAAGTTGCACGTGCAGCAGATGTGGGGCGCCCTGCTGATGAACCTCGAAGGCAATCCCGTCCCCGCCTGCAAGCTGACGGCGGCCACGGAAGCCGCCATCGCGTCCTGCGACGGGATCGACGGCGTCGAAGACGGCGTGATCGAGGATCCGGGCTTGTGCGCCTACGACCCCGCCGCCCTCATCGGCACGTCGGCCGGCGAGTGCGGCGCGTTCACCGAGGCCGACGCCGGACTGATCCGGCGGCTCTGGGACGGCCCCCGGAGGCAGGACGGCAGTTTCCTCTGGTACGGGCTGCCCCCGGGCGCCCCCCTGAACGCGTTGTGGAGCGCCCGGGGAGATCCCCCCCGGGCCCAGGCATTCGGCATTTCCCTGGAATGGTTTCGGTACTTCCTGGCACAGGATGCGCAATTCGACTGGACAACGGTGACCCGCGACAGCTACGAGCGATTCTGGGAACAATCCGTGGAGCAGTTCGGCGCCGTGATCGGAACCGACGACCCGGACCTGACCGCGTTCCGCGACCGCGGAGGCCGGGCGATCGTGTGGCACGGCTGGGCCGACCCGCTGATCAGCGCCGACGGGACCGTCGACTACTACACGCGCGTCCAGCAGCGGATGGGCGGCGCCGAAGCGGCCTCCGAGTTCATCCGGCTGTTCATGGCGCCCGGCGTCGGGCACTGCGGGGGCGGCGAGGGGCCGGCGCCGACCGGAGTGATGGACGCGCTCCTGGCCTGGGTCGAGGAGGGCCGGGCTCCGGAAACGCTGACGGCAACCCGTTCGGTCGACGGCGTCACGCGCACGCGGCCGTTGTGTCCGTATCCGATGGTGGCCCGATACGACGGAACCGGCAGCACGGAAGACGCGGCGAACTTCGTGTGCCGCGAGTAGCGAGTAGACAGATGTGGCGCGGAACTGATCGCATTGTTCCGCGATCATTGTTAGCATCGTCGGAAACAGCCTCGAATGGGGGATGAGCAGCGATGAACGGACGGACAATTCGGCGCGCCGGATGGGGCGGCTTCCTGGCCGCGATCGGCGGATTCCTGGTCGTCGGAACCGACCTGCAGGCGCATCACGCCGTGGCGGGCGTCTACGACCTGAACACGGAAATCGTCCTCGAAGGCCGACTCCAAAAGTTGAACTACAGGAACCCGCACGCGAACCTCGTCCTCGAGGTCCCGGACGAAGAGGGCTCCACGGTCGAATGGGTCCTGACGACCGCGTCGACCCAGGTGCTGGGCCGGGCCGGCATCGACCGGGACTCCATCAAGCCGGGCGAGTTCCTCCGGATTACGGCCCTTCCGGCCAGGAACGGCAATCCGGCGGGCTTCATCCGGCGCCTCGAGCTGAGCGACCGACAGATCGATCTCGACATCGATTGACGCTCGAAGAACCGGCAGGCAAGGGATTGTGATGTATTTTCGACGATCCGTCGCGGCGTCCGCGCTCGCTCTCGTCGTCGCGACGATGGGCGCCTCGCCGGCCGGCGCGCAGTTCGGGGGACGCGGGGCCGCGTACACGCCCGAGCCCGATGCCCGGGACCTGACCGCCGTCCTGTTCAACTGGGCGTGGCACATGGGGATGCTGCGTGGACAGGCGGAACCGGAGCTCGTCCAGACCCTGGAATACCGCGCCGAGGGCACGATCCAGGTCGACGGGCAAGCCTGCTCGCTGGCGCCCTACACCGACGCCGAACCCGGCGCGCTGGGAGACTCCGGATATCGCATCAGCGCCAACTACCGCATCCCGGGTTACCGGACCGCGATCCGGTGCACGTTCCCGAACGGCGAGACCTACTCGAACATCGAGACGATGAGCGGGGCCTACGCCTGGGACGAGGACATTCCAGGCGCGGAGATCGTCCCGGGAGAGGGCGCGGCGACGCCGCGGCCGGCCGCGCACGAGGAGCGATGGATCCGCCTCTGGGCCAGCCCGCACGGCGCGCCCAAGGCCGCCATCGCCGCCGCCGCGGGCGTGCCGGTTTCCGAGTCGTTCGGCCAGAACCCGGCCACGCTGCTCGAGGCGCAGGCGGCGGCCGGAGTGGAACCGATGACGACTCTCGAATGGCAGGGGGAGCGGCCGGTGCTGACGTTTCCGATCCCGGGACTGGACGGGGCGACGGCGACGGCCACGCTCGATGCCGGTTTCCTGCCGGAACGCGTCGTCGTCAACCACGGGGGCGACACGACGGAGTTCGCCTACGGCGGCTTCGGAGACTACAACAATCCCCTGCACCGGATCGAAGCTCTTTACGCCGGCGCCGTCGTCGAGCGCCGGAACGGCGCCGTCGTCCGCGACCTTCGAACCGTGGTGACCGAGATCGGCCAGGTCTACGTCGTCGTGCCCGTTCCGGAGAGCGTACGGGCGGCCGGCGACTGACGGGAGTTCGTGTCATGAGGAAGAGACGCCAAGTCATTCAGGCGCCGATCGCGTCCGCCGTGGCGATGCTGTCCTGTTTCGCGGCCGCGTCGTTGGAAGCCCAACTCGGCCGCGGGCCGGATCCGGCCGCGGCCGACACGCCCCGGCTCGCCAACGGTCGGCCCGACCTGACCGGCTCGTGGCGGTCGGCCGGGGGCGGCCCCGAACGCGTCCCCGGCGGGATGTTCCGGCGGTGCAGTCCGTTCCAGGACAACTGCATGGAGTGGACCAATCAGAGCGCCGACTTCACGTTCATGGCGTCATCGCGCCTCGACATGAACAAGCCGTTGTACAGACCCGAGCACTGGGAACGGGTCCAGGCGCTGGACATGTGGACGAACCGCGACGACCCGGTCATGACCTGTCTCCCGCTCGGTCTCCCGAGGCAGGGGCCGCCGGTCCGGATCTTCCACAGCGACGACGACATCACGATGCTGTACCGCGGCGGGCTCGACGGCGGCGGCGGGTACGCGGAGTTCCGGATGATCCCGCTCGACAAGACCGAGCACACCGAGGACGATCGGTTCGCCTACTCGTACTTCGGGCGCGCGGTCGTCAGTTGGGAAGGCTACACGCTGGTGCTGGATTCCATCGGGTTCACCGACGAGACGTGGCTGGCGCGCGGCGGTTTCTTTCACTCCGACCGGATGCGCGTGGTGGAACGGTTCACCCGGACCGGGAACGAGCTGCTTTACGAGGTGACGGTCGAGGACCCGGAAGTGCTCGTCGAGCCCTGGGTCCTGCATCCGCGTATCCTGCAGCTCTCCGACAACCCGACCATCATCCCGGAACAGGGGAGCTGCACGGAAACAGAGCTGGATGAGGTCAGCTCCCAGATCCGGCACTAGTTCGGATCGGGGGCGCATATCCCGGAGGATGACTTCGATGCGTAGACGAATTCTGCACGTGTTCACGGGCGCGGCCATGGGCGCCGCGGCCTGCGCGGGCACGGTGCTCGCCGGCGGCGAAGCCGGTGAACTGGTGCTGCGCGACCTGGGCGCGAGGTTCATCGGGTACACCACCGAAACCGCGGACGGCGGCTCGCTCGACGTCGTGAACCCCATGTTCGTCCAATACGTGCTGCCGGCGGATCCGCGGCACGACTATCCCGTGGTGATGATCCATGGCGGCGGCGGC
>JAJEDW010000272.1 GCA_022821265.1 Acidobacteriota bacterium | reverse complement strand
CTCCGCCACGATCAGGAGAGGCTTGCCCATCTGGGCGACCTTCTCGAGGACCGGCAGCAGGTCCTTCATGGCCGAGATCTTCTTGTCGTGGATCAGGATGATCGGCTCGTCGAGGACGACCTCCATCTTGTCCGGATCCGTGACGAAGTACGGCGAGAGATAGCCGCGGTCGAACTGCATGCCCTCGACGACGTCCAGGGACGTCTCGATGGCCTTGGCCTCCTCGACGGTGATGACGCCGTCCTTGCCGACGCGGTCCATCGCCTCGGCGATGATGCCGCCGATCGTGGTGTCGTTATTGGCCGAAACCGTCGCGACCTGCGCGATCATCTCGCCTTTCTTGACTTCGGTCGAAAGCTCGTGGATCTGGCTCACCGCCGTCTCGACGGCGCGCTCGATTCCGCGTTTGACCGCCATCGGGTTCGCACCGGCGGCGACGGCTTTCACGCCTTCGCGGAAGATGGCCTGGGCCAGCACCGTGGCCGTCGTCGTGCCGTCACCGGCGATGTCGCTGGTCTTCGACGCGACTTCCTTCAGCATCTGCGCGCCCATGTTCTCGACCGGATCCTCCAGCTCGATCTCCTTGGCCACGGTCACGCCGTCCTTGGTGATCAACGGCGATCCGAACTTCTTGTCCAGCACGGCGTTCCGCCCCTTGGGGCCCAGCGTGATCTTCACCGCTTCGGCCAGCGCGTTGACGCCGCGCAGAATCGCCTGACGCGAATCCTCACCATGTACGATCTGTTTTGCCATCGTTCCTGTCCTCCCTTACTCGTCCGCGCCCGCGGAGTGTGTGATGCCCAGAATCTCGTCTTCCTTGACGATCAGGTACTCGTCGCCGTCCAGCTTGATCTCGGTGCCCGAGTACTTGCCGAACAGGACGCGGTCGCCCGCCTTGACCTCGAGCGGAAGGACCGTGCCGTCCTCGAGCCGCTTGCCGCTGCCGACGGCCACGACCTCGCCTTCCTGCTGCTTCTCTCTCGCCGAGTCCGGGATGATGATGCCTCCGCGCACGGTTTCCTCCTCCTCGATGCGCTTCAGAATCACGCGGTCTTGCAATGGTCTTACGTTCATCGTCGCTGTTCTCCTTGCTGTGACAGTAAGAATTCGATCAGGGCGCTGGCACTCGATGAGGCCGAGTGCTAACAACGAACCCTTGATGATAGGAATCCGGCCGGGGCGTGTCAAGCGGGCGCGGTTGTTTTCGGTCGACGGACCGCGTCTCACTGTCCGCCGCGAAGGGCGGCCGACACGCGAGACTTGAGGAGGAGGTCCAATTCGCCCTGGTCGAAGAACTGGCCTCCACAGTCCCCGCACGCGTCGATGCGAACGACCTCGTGGAGCACTTCTTCCCGCAGTTCGGAACCGCACTTCGGACACTTCATCCAGAAGGTCTCGCCCTTGTGCTCCTGCTCGAGCCGTTGTTTCCGTTCGTTCGCCGCCGCCCTCATGCGCTCGAGGAGTTCCTTGTCCTTCTTGTGGAAGTACTCGTCCTCCTTGCTGTAACCGGTCTGCCGCATGTCGTCTCTTATGTTCACCGGTGCTCCTTACTGTCGGGAAGGGTCGACGTAGGCCGGATCGTCCGCATCGTTCCCGACCTCGAGCAGCGCCAGGTACAGCAGCTCGACGACCCTTTCGACTTTCGGGTAGTTGATCTTCTCGGCCGTGTCGTTCGGGGTGTGGTAGTCGGGATGGAGCCCGCCGAAGAAGAAGATGGCCGGCACGCCGCTGGAGAGGAACGACCAGTGGTCGCTGCGCCGGATCAGGTTCTGCGCCCGATAGTCGTAGCGGAACCGGAGCTCCAGCCCCACGTCGGCGTTGGCGCGCTCGACGGCGCCCCGCAGGTCGGGACTGAACACGGAGCCGATCATGTTCATCGCGTTCGCGTTGTCGTCGGCCACCTCGTTGAGGAATCCCTCGCCGGGACTGGCGCCGTGCTCCTCGTTGCGCCCGATCATGTCGACCTGGAACATCGCGATCGTGTCTTCCAGCGGGACCGGCGCGTCGCGGACGTAGTGGCGGCTGCCCAGCATGCCCTTCTCCTCGGCCGCCCAGGCCGCCAGGATCACGCTCCGCGCCGGCCGGGGACCCAGGGCGAACGCTTCGGCCAGCTCGAGCAGCCCCGAGGTGCCGGAGGCGTTGTCGTCCGCGCCGTTCCATATCAGATCCCCGATCGCGCCGTCGTGGTCGTAGTGCGCGCCCACGACGATCACCTCGTCCCGAAGCTCCGGGTCGGAACCTTCCACGCGTCCCAGGACGTTGCGGGCCGTGTACGGGTCCAGGCCCATGTCCACCCCGAGCGTCGCCACGCCGGGCAGCTCTCTCGACGCGGGCGCCAGGTCGTCGTCGATGCCGGCCTGCAACGCCTGGATGCCCGGCACCAGGCGGCGGGAAGCGCTCCGGTTGACGATGGCCACGGGAATCGCCGCGTCGCCGGGACCGATGGCCAGGTCCATCACGGCATCGCGGGGCGGCAGCCCGGCGCGCATCGCGCGGGCGTAGTAGCCGACCGGGGTGACGGCGCGGCTCGCAGGGCCCTGGACGACGATCATCCCGACCGCGCCGGCCTCCGCCACGTTGCGCGCCTTGGCCGCGATGCTCGAGTAGTCGGTGCCCGACAACGCGGTGAACATGAACTCTTCCACGTCATCGCGCGGCACGCTGTCGAGCACGACGGCGATCCGGCCCCGGAGATCCAGCCCCCCGAAGTCGTCGTAGTCCAGCTCGGGCGCCCGAATGCCGTACCCTGCAAACGTCAGCGGCGCTCGGACTTCGCCGTTCGCCGAAACCGTGTAGGGGACGAAGTCCGAGCCGGGCCGCAGCTCGAAGGCCCCGGACTCGGTCTCGAACGCCAGGCGGTTGTCCGGGCCCAGACTCAACCGGTTCACCTGGAACTCCTGGAAAAAACCGTCGCCGCCGGCCGGCGTCAGCCCGGCCGCGGCGAAGCTCTCCGCGATGTAGTCGGCCGCGGCGTCCAACTCCTCGGTGCCGTTGCCCCGGCCCCGGAACTTGTCCGAAGCCAGGTAACCGATCTTCTCCCGCAGATCCTCGATGCTGATGGATTCCAGCGCGTCGTCGGGCGTCTGCGCATAAACGCATCCGCCGGCGAAGAGCAGAGCCCCGGAAAGGAGAATCCTACGCGTGGTACCGTGTGTTCTCGTCCTGAACGGAAAACGCATCATCCTTGTTGCTGATCCTCCATCGAAAGTCATCGCCCTTCATCGGCACGGTCTTGCACATCTCGTAGAGCCGCGACCGGATCCGGTCGCCGATACGGTCGATCAAGCTGTCGCCCACTCCCTTGACCGGCGCCGTCGTCTCGGCGCGGTCCGGATAATTGGTCGTCAGGATCGTCGTCTTGTTGGCGTTGTAACGAGATCCGATCACGTTGCCCACGGTGTCCAGGGCCCATGCCGTCGGCTTCTGCGCGCCCAACTCGTCCAGGACGAGCACCTCGGCGTCCAGGACGGGCGACAGGAGCGCCATCTCGGACGTGTTCGACACCCGGTTGAAGGACATCTGGATTTCCTTCAGCAGCTCGGGGAACGCCCGGAAGAGGCAGGGAACGGCCTTGTCCCGAATCAGGGACTTGATGATGCTGACGGCCAGATGCGTCTTTCCGACGCCCGGCTTGCCGACGAACAACAGGCCCATGGGCGGGCTGGTCGGATACTCATCGACGAACTTCTCGGCGATGAGCTTCGCGTCCCGGATGTGCTTCGTCGAGAAAGGCAAATTCACATGGAAGCTCTCGAAGTCGCACATCCGATGGCGTTCGGGGATACGCGCGGCCTCCAGCAGCCGGTCCATCCGCAAGCGTTTGGCGCACTCGCACGGGGTGACGCCCGACACGCCTTCTCGATCGGCGGGGCGCCAACCGGTGTCTCCGCACTGCGGACACGTTTCGGGAGCCAGCATCGGCTGATTCTACCAGAGGTCCCCCCCTCACCCGCGAACGCGGCCCCGAACGGGCACGACATGCGCGGGGCGCACGCGGACCAGGGCGTGCTGGATCTTCTCGGCCATTTCCGAGGAACGCTCCGTCATCTCCTGCTCGACGTAGCGCACGAACTCGGCCATCTCGTCCTGCATCTCCTGCATGCGCTTCCGCATGTTGAGGATAACCTCGACGCCGGCGAGGTTCACGCCGAGGTCGCGCGTCAGGCTCAGGATCAACTCCAACTGCTCCAGGTCGTCGGCCGTGTACAGACGCGTGTTCCCGTCCGAGCGCGAGGGTTTCAGCAATCCCTCGCGTTCGTACAGCCGCAACGTCTGGGGATGGATCCCGTAGGTCTCGGCGACCGCGCTGATCATGTACGCGGCCCTGGCCTTTTTCCTAGCGGCCACGCGCCCGCTTCCTCTCCCGATCGACGGCGTTCAGGTCGCCCAGCTCGCGCAGGATCTCCTTCGACCGTTCGTCGAGCGCGCGCGGAATCACGACCTGGATCGCGACGTACAGGTCGCCCCGCGCTTCGCTGTCCCTCAGGGACGGGGCGCCCCGGCCCCGCAATCGAAGCTTCTGTCCGCTCTGCGTCCCGGGCGGCACTTTCAGCGTCAGGGCCCCGTCCAGCCCCGGCACCTCGATTCGGGCGCCGAGGGACGCCTCCGACACGCTGACGGGCACCGTGCAGTGGACGTTGTCGCCCACGCGCTGGAAGAACGGGTCGTCATCCACGTGGGTCGCCACGATCAGGTCGCCCGTACGCCCCGTTCCGGGGTCGGTGTCACCGCGGCCAGGGTAACGCACTCTCGAACCGGAAGCGACTCCGGCCGGGATGTCCACCTCGGCGCGCTCGCTGGAGGCCCGGCGCCCCTCGCCGCGGCAGGACGCACACGCCGGGGCGAGCCGGCCGCCGCCCTCGCACTCGGGGCAGGTCATGGCGAACCGCAGGCGCCCGCGCGACCGGACGATCTCTCCGGAACCCGTACAGGTCGGACACGCGTAGGCCCGCGCCCGCGGACGGCGTCCGAGGCCCCGGCAATCGTCGCAGGCCCGCCGCCGGAACACCGGGACCGCCGCCCGGACACCCCGCATCGATTCGTGGAAGGTGAGCGAGACCTGGGCCTCGATATCGATGGAAACCGGGGGCTGGCGGCGTGAACGGACTTCCGCGAAGAAGTCTTCGAAGAGCTCGGAGAAGCCCGGCTTCTCGCTCTCCGACGCGGCGAATCCCTCGAAGGAGAACCCGAGCCGCCGTTCCGGCTTCTCCTGGAGCGCCCCCTCGTCGTAATAGCCGTGGGTATCGTAGTAATCGCGCTTCCGGGGATGACACAACACCTCGTAGGCCTCGGCGATGCGCGAGAAGCGTTCGGCGGCGGCCGTGTTCCCTGGGTTGATGTCGGGATGGTATTTGCGCGCGAGCTTCCGGTAGGCGCGTCGGACGTCGCTGGCCGACGCGCCGGTTTCGATCCCGAGGATGGTATAGAACTCGCGCATTCGCGGCCGCGGCCGCCCCCGCGGCGGCGGCCGCGGGGACGGCGGCAGGTCAGTCCTTCTTGTTGTCGTCGGCGTCGACGTACTCGGCGTCGATGACGTCGTCATCGCCGCCGGTTCCGGTGGACCCCGCCCCGTCGGCGCCGTCCCCGCCTCCGGGCCCGCCCCCGGCCGCGCCCTGCTGGCCGTACATGGCCTGCGCGAGCTTGTGAGACGCCTGGGTGAGCGCTTCGACGGCGGCGTTGATGCGGTCCGCGCCCCCTTCCTCGACGGCCTTCTTGCAATCGGCCACGGCCGTCTCCACGTCGGCGGCGTCCTCGGACGACAACTTGTCCTTGTTCTCCGACAACGTCTTCTCGGTCTGGTAGATCAGCGAGTCGGCCCGGTTCCGCGCCTCGATCTCGGACGCCTTCCGCTTGTCCTCGTCCGCGTGAGTCTCGGCTTCCCGGACCATCTTGTCGATGTCGTCCTGGCTCAGGCCGCTCGACGACGTGATCGTGATCTTCTGCTCCTGCCCCGTCCCCTTGTCCTTGGCCGAAACGTTCACGATGCCGTTGGCGTCGATATCGAAGGTGACGTCGATCTGGGGAACGCCGCGCGGCGCCGCCGGGATGCCGACGAGATGGAAGCGTCCGAGTGTCCGGTTGTCGTTCGCCATCGGCCGTTCGCCCTGGAGGACGTGGATTTCGACCGATGTCTGGCTGTCGGCAGCGGTCGAGAACACCTCGCTCTTCCGCGTCGGGATCGTCGTGTTCCGGTCGATCAGCTTCGTGAAGACCCCGCCCAGCGTTTCGATTCCCAGCGACAGCGGCGTGACGTCGAGCAGGAGGACGTCCTTGACCTCGCCGCCGAGCACGCCGGCCTGGATCGCCGCCCCCACGGCGACGACTTCATCCGGGTTCACGCCCTTATGGGGCTCCCGGCCGAACAGATCCTTGACGATGGCCTGTACGCGGGGGATTCGCGTCGAACCGCCGACCAGGACGACCTCATCGATGTCGGAGGCGCTGACCCCGGCGTCCTTCAAGGCCTGCCGGCACGGCCCCGCCGTCCGCTGCAGCAGGTCCTCGATGAGCGACTCCAGCTTCGCGCGGGTCAGCTTCTTGTTCAGGTGCTTGGGGCCGGTGGCGTCCGCGGTGATGAACGGCAACGTGATCTCGGTTTCCTGGGCGCTGGAGAGCTCGCACTTGGCCTTTTCGGCCGCTTCCTTCAGGCGCTGGAGCGCCATGTTGTCGCCCGATAGCGGATCGCTCCCTTCGTCTTTCCGGTACTCGGCAATCAGCCAGTCGATGATGACCTGGTCGACGTTGTCTCCGCCCAGGTGGGTGTCGCCGTTCGTGGACTTGACCTCGACGACGCCCTCGCCGACCTCGAGAATCGAGATGTCGAACGTCCCGCCGCCGAAGTTGTAGACGGCGATCGTCTCGTCCGTTTTCTTGTCCAGACCGTAGGCCAGCGCCGCGGCGGTGGGCTCGTTGATGATGCGCAGCACCTCCAGGCCCGCGATCTTGCCGGCGTCCTTCGTCGCCTGGCGCTGCGAGTCGTTGAAATACGCCGGCACGGTGATGACGGCCTGGGTGACCGGCTGTCCCAGGTAGTCCTCGGCGGCGCCCTTGAGTTTCTGGAGGACCATCGCGGAAATCTCCGGGGGCGAATGCTGTTTGCCGCCGGCTTCGATGCGGACGTCGCTCTTCGATTCGATGACCCGGTACGGGACCATCGTCATCTCCTCGGAGACTTCGCTGTGTCGGCGGCCCATGAACCGCTTGATCGAGTAGATGGTGTTTTCCGGGTTCGTCACGGCCTGCCGTTTCGCGACCTGGCCCACCAGCCGCTCGTCCTGCTTGCTGAACGCCACGACCGAGGGCGTCGTGCGGCCGCCCTCCTGATTCGCGATGACCACCGGCTCGCCGCCCTCCATGACGGCCACCACCGAGTTCGTGGTCCCCAGGTCGATTCCTACGATCTTGCTCATCTTCGTTCCACTCCTTCGTCCATCTTCCGTCCCTCGGCGCTCCCATCCGGGAGTCCTGTCTCATAGAATAACGAGTCGATTCGACTCGTTCATTATAGAACTTGAGTCTGACATTGTCACTTTCTTCTTATAATGTCTGTATTAGGTCTAGTTCCCATGAGTCGGCGCCAACGTGTTTATCGATACAAGTCGTTTGAAATGAGTCATGTGAAGGACAACGCCCCATGAACGAACGGCTCGCCGAGGGTATCGGCCTGTTCAACGCGGGGCGCTATTTCGAGGCGCACGAGACCTTCGAAGACCTCTGGCGCGAGGCCGGCGGCGGTATGCGGGTCTATCTCCAGGGTCTGGTCCAGGCCGCCGTGGGCCTGCATCATCTTTCCGCCGGGAACCTGCGGGGGGGCCGCCGCGTGCTGGAGCGCGGGATCGAGAAGCTGGGCGCGCCGGCCGGGGAGGCGGCGGGCATCGACAACGCGCGCCTCGTCGACGACCTTCGATCGGTCGTCGAGAGCGGCGCCGTCACGCCGGTCCGCATTCAGCGCCGGAAGGGCCCCGCCGAGCGCGGGGGCCGGCCGCCGGCTGGCGAGCAGCCGGGCGACGCGGTATCATAGCCACCCGGCGCGCATTCTTCTTCAATCCAGAGCCCAACAAGTTCCCCGCTTCCATGTCATCCGACCTCGGCTACTACCGTCACCCCACCGTGTTCGGGAAGCACGTGGTGTTCGTCAGCGACGACGACCTGTGGGCCGCGGCGACCGACCCGGAGGAGGCCGGATACGGGTCGGCGCGCCGCCTGACCGCGAACCCGGGCATCTCGGCGTTCCCGCGCTTCTCGCCGGACGGGCGCACCGTGGCCTTCACGGGACGCGACGACGGACCCGCGGAGGTGTACGTCATGGCGGCCGACGGCGGCGCCCCGCGGCGTCTCACCTGGTTCGGCGCGACCACGCAGGTGATCGGGTGGAATCGCGGCGGCGACGCCGTCCTGGCCGCCTCGGACTGGCGCCAGCCCTTCGCCGGGTCGCTCCATACCGTCGAGGCGCCGCTGGATGGACGGCCTCCGCGGCCGCTGCCCTACGGTCCCGCCCGGGCCATCGCGTTCCGTCCGCGTTCGGGGGGCGTCGTCATCGGCCGGAACTCGGGCGACCCCGCGCGATGGAAACGCTATCGCGGGGGCACGGCCGGCACGTTGTGGATCGACGCCGATGGAACCGGGAACTTTCGCGAGCTGCTGAGGCTGGACGGCAACCTCGCCAGCCCCATGTGGATCGGCGCCCGGATCTATTTTCTCTCCGACCACGAGGGTCACGGGAACATCTACTCCTGCACGCCGCTCGGACGGCGCCTGAAGCGGCACACCCACCACGACCGCTTCTACGTGCGCTTCCCCTCGACCGACGGGACACGCATCGTCTACCACGCCGGAGCGGACCTGTACGTGTTCGATCCGCGGTCGGACGAGTCCCGGAAGATCGAGACCCGCATCCGGAGCAGCCGGAGCCAGCGCGTCCGGCGTTTCGTCGACCCGGTCGGTTTCATGGAGAGCTTCGATCTGCATCCCGACGGCCATTCCATCGCGGCCATCATCCGGGGCGGTCTGTTCGGCATGGGTTTGTGGGAGGGCGCCCCCGTGCGGTACGGTCCCGCGTCCGCGGTGCGCTGCCGCCTGGGGAGCTGGCTCCCGGACGGGAAACGCATCGTGGCGGTGACGGACGCCGGCGGCGACGAACGCCTTGTCGTCTTCGCGGCCGACGGGGCTTCCGCGCCTCGAACGATCGCCGGCGACTTCGGACGTCCGATCAGCCTCCACGTCGCGCCGGGCGACGCGCTGTCACCCCCGGACACCGGCGGGCGGAAGACCGCCCGAAAGGCCGGCCGGTCACGGCGCCGGCGCGACGCGGCCCGCAGGACGCGCATCGTGTTGACGAACCATCGGCACGAGATCATTCTCGTCGACCTCGACTCGGGCCGGTCCCGCGTGCTGGACCGCAGCCCCCATCACCGGATCCACGGGGCCGCGTGGTCGCCGGACTCCCGCTGGGTGGCCTACGGTTACGCATCGTCCTATCGAACGGCGCGTATCCGGTTGCGGGAGGTGGATACCGGCCGGAGCGTCGACATCGTGCGCCAAGAGGACTTCCTGGACGGATACCCCGCGTTCGATCCCGACGGGCGGTATCTCTATTTCATCTCGTGGCGATCGTTCAACCCGGTCTACGACAGCCTGTACTTCGATCTCGGCTTCCCGAAAGGCGCACGGCCCTACCTGGTCCCGCTCCGTTCCGAGACCGTGTCTCCGTTCGAGTCGGCGACGCGCCCGCCGCTGGCGCCCGGCGCGGGCGGCGAACGCGAAGGCGGCGACGACGGCAAGCCCGAGCCGTTCCGGATCGACGCCGCGGGCATAGAACGCCGGATCACGGCGTTCCCGGTGCCCGAGGGCCGCTATCGCCGGATACTGGGCGCGCGGGGCCGGGCGCTGTTCCTCCGGTTTCCCGTCGTCGGCAGCCTCGGCGGCGACGACGACGCGTCGGTCGACGGCGTCCTCGAACACTGGGACTTCAGGCGGAACAAGACGGGCCGGACCGCCGACAAGGTGACCGATTTCGGCCTCTCCCTGGACGCGAACGTCCTGGCGATGCTCGCCGGAGACCGCGTGCGCGCCGTCGGAGCGGACTTCGAGGACGACTCCGAGAAGAGCAAGGACGAGTACGGCCGCGAGACGGGATGGGTCGATCTGGACCGCATTCCCGTCGCGGTGATCCCGTCGCTGGAATGGACGCAGATGTATGACGAGGCGTGGCGGCTGCAGCGCGACCATTTCTGGCATCCGGACATGTCCGGGACGGACTGGATGGGGATTCGCGAGCGGTACCGGCCGCTCCTGGAGCGGGTCGGCACCCGGGCGGAGTTCTCCGACCTCATGTGGGAAATGCAGGGCGAGCTGGGAACGTCGCACTGCTACGAGCTCGGCGGGGACTACCGGTCGCCGCCCAACTGGCGCCAGGGATTCCTCGGCGCCGACCTGGCGCTGGCGCCCCGCCGCCGGGCGTGGCGGATCGAACGCATACCCGAGGGGGACGCGTGGGACCCGGCGGCGCGCTCCCCGCTGGCGGCGCCCGGCGTCGATTTGGCGCCCGGAGACGAGATTCTCGCGATCGGAGACGAGCCGGTCGGCGGCGGGACGTCTCCCGACGAGCTGCTGGTCAACATGGCCGACCGGAACGTTCGTATCCGGGTGCGGCGTCGGCGGGGGCGCCGCTCCACGACCGGCACGGTCACCGTGCGCGCGATCGCCGGCGAGACCGCGCTGCGCTACCGCGACTGGGTGGAGGGCAACCGGCGCCGCGTGCACGAGCGGACGCGGGGGCGGGTCGGGTACGTACACCTCCCGGACATGGGGCCGGCCGGTTACGCGGAGTTCCACCGGTACTTCGGACCCGAGTCGGAGCGGGACGGCCTGATCGTCGACGTGCGCTTCAACCGCGGCGGACACGTGTCCCAGCTTCTGCTCGAGAAGCTGCTCCGCCTCCGCATCGGATACGACGTCAGCCGCTGGGCCGAGCCGGTGCCCTACCCCGACGCCGCGCCGATGGGGCCGATGGTGGCGCTGACCAACGAGTACGCCGGCTCGGACGGCGACATCTTCTGCCACGCGTTCAAGCTGCTGGGGCTGGGTCCGCTCCTCGGGAAGCGCACCTGGGGCGGCGTGGTCGGCATCTGGCCGCGCGCGGCGCTGGTGGACGGGACGGTGACGACGCAACCGGAGTTCGCCTACTGGTTCGAGGACGTCGGCTACGCGGTCGAGAACTACGGCACGGATCCGGACATCGAGATCGACGTCGGCCCCGGAGACCACGCGGCCGGCCGCGATCCGCAACTGGAACGCGCGATGGACGAGGTCGTCCGCATCATCCGGAAGGAGCGGCCGCGGCGCCCGGACCTCGGGCCGTCCGCGCGGGGGAAGCCCCGGAAAAAACGCTAGTTCATGCGCGCGTCGACGTAACGGCCGCCGACGAAGTGCGTGAAATAGACCTGGACCCTGGGGTGGTCCACGGGCTCGCCCGTCGCGTCCGGCTCCAGGTTGCGGTCGGCGACGTAGGTCTGATGGCCGGCGCCGTGGGGCAGAACGTGATACCACGGGCGGTCCTTCGGCGGCCGCGACCGCGCCACGGTGTCATACCACTCGTCCGTCCCCCGGAACTCCGGATCCACGCCGACGATGACGCCGCGATAGCCGAACAACCGGTGATGGACGACGTCGCCCATCGAGAAGCGGATCTTCGACTTCGGTTTGCGATCGCTCACCGTGAACAGGGTACCCCCGCGCCGCCGCGCGCGTCGACGGAATCCGCACCGCGGTTGCGGTTCCCCGACCCGCGGCATACAATCGACCCGGAGCCCGCCGAACGAGCTCCCGCCTTGCGTTTGCGGCGATCCGGAGAGATGTCCGAGAGGCCGAAGGAGCACGCTTGGAAAGCGTGTGTGGGGGTAACTCCACCGTGGGTTCGAATCCCACTCTCTCCGTTCTATGTCGGATGTAACTCTATTATTTACAATAGTTTGTTAATAAAAGATGAGTAGATAGCCCACATTTTGACCCCTATTGTTTGCATCCCGTTCGCACCCGTTGGCGGCAACCACCTCCGCGGAAAAACGGGTACTGTCCCGGTACCGTTTGGACGGGATGATCATGCAGGTGGCAACCGTCCCCGAACGATTTATGGGCCACTGCTCGCTGATGCTCCTCGTTCCCCGGCTTTCCGCAACGCGCCGAGGTCTACGATTCGGTGTCCCTCTTCACCTTGACTGCCCTGCAGATAGGCTGCGAGCCGCACTATGTCGTATCCGTGCTCCTGGGCCATGGCGTCCTTGATACGCCACAGTTCCTCGATCACTTCATCCGCCATCTTCCGTTCCTCCCATCAGTTCCTGAGGCGTGCAGATCTCCGGACTCGCGTGCCCGCGGCGGGCGCAGGCGTCTCGGATGGCCGGCTTCGTTTCGGCGTTGTCAAGGTGCCGGTAGTTCCAGGTCCGCAAGTAGTCTACTCCGTGCACCGCTGCAACGGCGACGTGAAGCGCGTCGTTCACGGCCCGCTGTGGAAGCGCCCCTCCTCCCACGAGAGCGGTAGCCAACGGTCCGACTGCATCCGTGATCGGCAAGAGTGGAATACCGGCCAAAGCCGCCAAGCGCCTCGCCCGCGCCTCCGCGTCCCCCCTGCCGGCCTCCTGCATCGTGATCTCGGACGTAAAGAGATCGAATCCGATCCTCCGCGTCTCCCACCAGTCGAGAGTGATTTTCTGGCAAGCGGCGGCCAGCAGGTCGGCCGTCGGCCGGGCCGTGAGGTAGGACACGACCGACGTTTCCATGTAGACAGTCTTCTTGGCCACGCGCGTCTCCCGTCCGCGTCAAGCGGCCTCGTAACGTACTGCACCTACGGGCGTTATCCACTATCCGGCAACGCGTGTGCCCCCAGAGTTGCCCCCTGTCTGAACCGACCTTGACCGACTGCCGTTGTTCAAAATCCTCGCACTCCGCCAACAGTCCGAGCGCCTCGAAAACCGAACCCTATACCCAGCAATGTCATAAACCGCTGTAGCGCGAACCGCAGCTCCCAAGCGCCCTGCCCCCGTACCACTCCTTGACGAAGGCAACCTGCTGATGCCACGCCGACGACCCCGAGTCTCGTGTAAGCGCTACACTTATACATTCCCCCAAAAATCCGGTGCCCGACAGCAGTTTCACGCCCCGCTATTCAGTGTGTGTTGCGGACAAACAACGTTCTAGCACCGCCTTCATCGCAGGCGGTTGATAGAGGTCTCGGGCCATCTCATTGAGGATCGCGTTACGTAAAGTCTCGTAACTGCCGTTGGGCGTCGCACGTTCAGCGATCTTTCTCAGCACGTCTCTGCCCGGTAGTGTATCGGGAGTACTCTCCTCTTTCTGTAACTTAGCCGTTTCCTCCTTCTGCTTCTCCAGACTCTGTTCCAGCTCCCGCCCATCCACCATGCTGCCAAATTCCGCATTCACCGCCTTTCTACACTCTTCAAGTTGGCTGCGAAGATCGGACGCCGTCAAGTCTTGTTCCCTGGCCCCGGGGTTGAGCTTTAGATGGCGATGCAGGCGACTCTTCAACCGGCGAACCAAGGTCCGCCGCCCAATCTCTGAAGCCGCCTCGTTCTTGCTGTTGCGCACGAGTTCCTGAACGTACGGAAGCGACGTCGTACCGGGGGAATTCGCGGTGATGGAATCAATTGCGAGTCCAATATACTTGGGTTCAAGCAAGTAGTTCTCTATGTGGTACGCGGGCCATCGATACCGACCATCACTCTCATCCCCGACTCCGCCCCCATCCGAGTCCGTTATGCTGAGAATCGTCCTCCTTTGCCCGGATTTTCGTGCGGAGTCACGTAAAGACTCTTGTCTCTGCAAGACTTGTCCCTTACCGCCCGCCTCAAGAACGTTCACCCCCTTGAGCAGTTCAGAAAACAACCGGCGCAAGACCAGTATGTCGAATTGTTGTTGGCCTTCAACGATGAGCACGGGTTGATCCGGACGGTAGTTCGCTATATCGCCAATCAGTTCGATGCATGCGCGGTCAAATCCTGAT
This sequence comes from Acidobacteriota bacterium, assembly GCA_022821265.1. Taxonomy (GTDB): domain Bacteria; phylum Acidobacteriota; class Terriglobia; order 20CM-2-55-15; family 20CM-2-55-15; genus JAJEDW01. The sequence continues at coordinate 1,179 of JAJEDW010000272.1, read as the reverse complement.
CTTTGTGATATTCGAGTGATTTGATTATTGCCTGGCTCCTCCCCGCCTACAGCCATATGAAACAGCTCCATATCGGAGTCATAGAACGCCGTGCGAAGAAACACGTCGGAGTGCGTCACCAGCCAGATCTGATTGTTTAGGGCGCTCCCAATATGTTTCTGATAGAGCGCCGGCAACCCTCGAATCATGGCGGGGTTGAGGTGTAGCTCTGGTTCGTCGACAATGATGACACTGTTGCGCGCAGCCCGCGCTCGAGTACGAAGATACCCGAAAACTATTTCCTTCTCTCCAGACGACAGTTCATTAAGATCGTGGCTAGTCCCCGCTGTGAACACGGGAAACTGCAATTCTCCCGAAGGAGTGGGTTGTGGCCCTTCGAAACGCTTTCCAGGGATGAGTTCATTGAAGATGTTTCGAAGTGTCCGTGTAAGTTCGGCCTCGGCACCCTGTCGACCGCCGGCCTTTTCCGCAATCAGGTTCCTTATATGCTCAGTTGCTAAGGCCGATTTCACATTGCTGTACTTCTGGGCGAGGTTGTACATGGCGGAGTTTTTCCACTGATCATCCTTTTGAGAGAAGCGGATATTGACATTGCTGACTTGCTCGTAGGTGTAGCTCCGGTCGGCGGCGTGGAAATCTATGACACCGAGATGATCTGGTTCAAATGTACTAAAGATGTATGTGAGAGCACGGTTTGGGACGATGCCGAGCGTGCCGTTACGGCCAATAGTGACTTCGCCCTGGATTTTGTCGCCTGCGAGTTGGCTGCGAATGTCAGCTTGCATGTTAAGGGTGTGTTGTGCGATTTGCGTTTCGTGACGGACAAGTTCCGGAATACTTCGCCAATTCCATAAGCCTTCTGTGTAGCGGGGGCGCAAACCAGGGAACATTTCCAACAGGGCGAGGCGTTCGGTTAGGCGTTGTGTGTCGGCGAGAATGAATTCCTTCTCTGTGTCTTCGAGTTTTATCGACGCTACTATTCGACCGTTTCTATTTTTTTGGCGGAGGACTTCGATAGCGCTGGTACGATCATCTATATTGAGACTCTTTTCCTGCCACCACATTTGCTCTTCGTTGGCATAGTACGACCCGTATTGACTCTTGAAGAGTCGCACGCAGTCTAGCAGCCTGTGGTGCAATTCGCATTTCGTAGCCCAGGAAACGGACCGGATGCGACCG
>JAJEDW010000204.1 GCA_022821265.1 Acidobacteriota bacterium | reverse complement strand
ATCGGCTTCGTGGAAGCGACGCCCTACGTCTATCAGGACGTCTTCCTGAGCGTGGACCCGGTCACGGGTCGGCCCGAGATCGACATGGACCACAAGCCCGAGACCGGGAAGCAGGCGTCCTACTGCCCGGCGCTTCACGGCGGGAAGAACTGGCCGCCGATCGCGTTCAACCCCCAGACGCGCATGATCTACAGTCCGGCGAACGAGAACTTCTGCCAGATCTCGACCGGCGTCGAGGTGGAATACGTGCCCGGACGCGGCTTCACGGGCGTCCGGCTCGAGAGCTACATCCGCGAAGGCGCGGACCACTTCGGCGAGGTACAGGCGTGGAACGTGGACACGGGCGAGGAGGTCTGGGTTCACGAGTGGCCCCGGTCTCCCAACTGGGGCGGGATGCTTTCCACGGCGGGCGGCCTCGTGTTCACCGGGGGCACCAACGACCGCAAGCTGCACGCCTTCGACGCCGCGACCGGAGAGATCCTCTGGGAATGGCCGACCAACTCCGGCATCCTGGCGCCGCCGTCCACGTTCGAGCTCGACGGCGTGCAGTACATCTCCATCCAGTCCGGTTGGGGCGTCGATTCCCGCGGGGTCCAGGCGCGTCTGAACGCGAACTACCCGGGCGAGTACCCGCCGATTCCGGAAGGCGGCGCCGTCTGGCTGTTCGCGCTGGGGGAATAGCCGCGGTCGTACAGCGACGAGCGCGCGCCGGCGGCTGATATACTGCGGCCCTCGCCGGCTCGTCGCGATCCGAGGGAGAGGTGGAGTGAAACACGTACACATCGTCATCGTATCGGCCGTCCTCGGCGTCTCGACCCCGGCGGCCGCCGCCCGCCAGGGCGAAGCGGACCGGAACTGGGGCCAGTGGCGCGGTCCGGAAGCGTCCGGCGTGTCCCGCACGGCGCGCCCGCCCGTGACCTGGAGCGAGGACGACAACATTCGCTGGAAGATCGAGATCCCCGGGCGCGGGAGCGGATCGCCGGTCATCTGGGGGGATACGATCTACCTGATGACCGCCGTTCCGGTGGGAGTGGACGGCGACGCCTCCCACGCGCCGCGCGGCGGCCTGCGTCCGCGTGGTGTCCACCGCTTCGTCGTGATGGCGATCCGCCGCTCCGACGGCAGCGTCGCATGGCAGGACACGGTCCGGGAGGAAGAGCCCCACGAAGCCGCTCACACCGACAACGGGACCTGGGCCTCCAATTCCGTCGTGACCGACGGCGAGCATGTCTTCGCCTATTTCGAATCGCGGGGTCTGTACGCCTACGACATGGACGGCAACCGGTTGTGGGAGAATGACTTGGGCGACAAGGCCATGCGGAACCAGTTCGGCGAGGGCTCGACGCCGGCGCTCCATGAGGACACGCTCGTCATTGTTTGGGACCACATCGGTGGCCAGTCGTTCGTCGTCGCCCTGGACAAGAACACGGGCACGGAAGTCTGGCGGTCGGACCGCGACGAAATCGACACTTGGGCGACGCCGCTGATCGCGGAGGCCAACGGGCGCGCGCAGGTCGTCGTGCCCGGCATGGACCGCTTGCGGAGCTACGATCTCGGGACAGGCGACATCGTTTGGGAGAGCGACGGTTTGACGATGAATCCGATCCCCTCGCCCGTGGTCACGCCCGACAACGTCCTGATCGCGATGAGCGGCTTCCGCGGCAACGATCTCAAGGCCGTCGATCTGGAGGCGGCCGAGGGCGACATCACGGGAACCTCCGCCATCCTGTGGGAGTTGGACCGGGACACGCCCTACGTGCCGTCGCCGCTGCTCTACGACGGCGTGCTCTACTTCCTGAAGTCCAACTCCGGGATACTCTCGGTCTTCGACGCCGCGACCGGGGAGCCGCACTACGGCCTGCAACGGCTGACGGCCGTGCCCAACGTGTTCGCCTCGCCGGTGGGCGCCGACGGACGGGTCTACTTCGCGGGACGGGAGGGCACCACGCTGGTCATCGCCCACGGCGACACGTTCGACGTGCTGGCCGAGAACATGCTGGACGACGGATTCGACGCTTCGCCGGCGCTGGTGGACGGCGAGATCTACCTGCGCGGCTACCGCTACCTGTACGCAATCGCGGAAGAGTAGGGAACAGGAGTCGAGCCATGCCCAGCGGAATTCGCGAGACCGTCGGGTCGACGTTGGCGATTGCGGCCGTCAGCACGCTGGGGGACTGGGTCTGGGCCGCATGGGTGCCCGGCCACCGCGTGGTCTACGGCATGACGCACGGCGCGTTGCTCTTTCTCGCCATCGGACTGGTCCTCGGGCTTTGGGCGGGCCGCGCCGGTTTCGGCGCAGTCGCCGGGGCCGCGACGGGCCTGGTGGCGACCGCGTGCTTCTATGTCCTGGCGCCGTCGATCGGATTCGCCGTCGCGATGCTCGCCGTCTGGTTCGCGATGTGGCTCGGGCTGGCCGCGCTGGACGGTCTGGTTCATCGGCGCGTCCGGGCCGCCGCGGTCGTCGGCCGGGGCTTGGCCGCCGGCGCGTTGTCGGGGTTCGGGTTCTACCTGATCTCCGGCATCTGGATGCCCTTCGATCCGGCGGGTTGGGACTACCTGGTCCATTTCGGATCCTGGAACGCGGCTTTCCTGCCGGGGTTCGCCGCGCTGTTGATCGGCACGAGAGAGGCGTCGTGACGACCGATGCCGTCGCGCTCGGGGGCTTCGTCCACACGATCGACGGTCGGGCGGTCGCCGGCGGCGCCGCGTTCGACGTGATCAACCCGGCCACGGGCGCCGTGTTCGCGCGGTGCCCCGAGGGCACGAGGGAGCATCTCGAAGCCGCCGTCGCCGCCGCCCGGCGCGCCTTTCCGGAGTGGGGGGCCCGGTCGTTCGCGGATCGCCGCGCCGTCCTGGCCCGCTTCGCCGAAGCCGTGAGCGCGGGCGCCGAAGAGCTGGCCGGGATCCTGGTCAAGGAGCAGGGCAAGACCATCGCCGAGTGCCGCAAGGAACTCTCCTCCGTGGCCCGCCAGGTGGAGCGCCTGACGGCGATCGAAGTCGGTCGCGAGGTCCTCGGCGACACGCCGTCGCGGCGCGTGGAGCTCGCGTACCGCCCCCTCGGCGTCGTCGGAATCATCACGCCGTGGAATGTGCCTATCGGCATTGCCGTCGGCCGGATCGCGCAGGCGCTGTACACCGGGAACACGGCGATCCTGAAGCCGTCGCCCTACACGCCGCTGGCGACGCTGAGGATGGGCGAGATCGCCGCGGCGGTCCTGCCTCCGGGCGTCCTGAACGTCCTGGCGGGCGGCGACGCGTTCGGCGGGTGGATGACCGCGCATCCGGGCATCGACAAGATCTCGTTCACGGGATCGGTTCCGACCGGCAAGAAAGTCCTGGCAGGCGCCGCGGCCAACCTGAAACGCGTGACGCTGGAGCTGGGAGGCAATGACCCGGCCATCGTCCTGGACGATGTCGATCCGGACGCCGTGGCCGAACCGATCTACCGCGCCGCCTTCGCAAACTGCGGCCAGATCTGCGTGGCCATCAAGCGGCTCTACGTCCCCGAGTCCATGTACGAGAGGATGTGCGAAGCGCTGGCCCGGATCGCCCGATCGGTCAAGATCGGCGACGGGGCCGACGAGACCGTCGGGATGGGACCGATCCAGAACCGGATGCAGTACGAACGGGTGAAGGGGATCCTCGAAGACACGCGCCGCCGCGGGGCCCGGATCGTGGCCGGCGGCGGGATGCCGGATCTCGGCGGCTACTTCATGGAGCCGACCATCGTCGCCGACATCGCCGACGACGCCCGCCTGGTGGAGGAGGAGCCGTTCGGCCCGATTCTACCGGTCCTGAAGTACACCGACGTCGACGACGCCGTGCGCCGGGCCAACGACACCCGTTACGGGCTGAGCGGTTCGGTCTGGACGAACGACCTCGAACGCGGCGCCGAGGTGGCCGCCCGGTTGGAGGTCGGCACGGCCTCGGTCAACAGGCACGGCCTGCCCGACGCCCGAACGCCGTTCGGCGGCGCGAAGGAATCCGGCCTCGGCCGGGAGTATTCGGCCCTGGGTTTGAAGAGCTACATGGAAGCCCAGGTAGTGAACGTGTCGCCGCTCGCCTAATCCGCCCCCGCGGATCGCCATGGCCTTCAAGTACCGGGCCGACACCGTCGGAAGCCTGCTGCGTCCCGCCGCGCTGCAGAAGGCCCGCGAGCGGCTTCCCGCGGACGAACTCAGGGAAGTCGAAAACGCGCACATCCGTTCCGTTCTCGAGCGCCAGGCGCGCATCGGCCTCGAGATCTTCACCGACGGCGAGTTCCGGCGCGGCGGGTTCATGAGCGATTTCTTCGACGCGGTCGACGGCCTGGGCACGGACCGCGTGCCGCGCGAATGGAGCGGACCGACCGGCGGAGGCCTGCCGCACGTCGTGAGCGGCAAGGTCCGGGCGAAGCGCCGGCTGACGCGGCACGAGGTCGACTTTCTGGTCCGACACGCACCGGGCGACGTCAAGATCACGCTCCCGAGCCCGAACCAGTTTCCGGCCATCTGCTACAAGAAGGGCGTCAGCGAGGCGGCGTACGGGTCGCATTCGGAATTCCTCTGGGACATCGTCCCGATCTTCGAGAGGGAGATCGCCGCTTTGGCGGGGGAGGGCGTCGCCTGCATCCAGGTCGACGCCCCGCGGTACAGCTATTTCATCGACCCCAAGTGGCGCGGCTACATCGAGCGCGAGATGGCGACGGACGCCGACAGGGCGCTGGACGAGGCGATCCGGGCCGACAACGCGTGCATCCGCGGGGCCCGGGCGGGCGGCGCAGTCGCGGCCATGCACCTGTGCCGCGGCAACAACCGGAGCCAGTGGTACGCCGAGGGCGGCTACGACCCGATCGCCGAGAAGCTCTTCAACGCGCTGGACGTGGATGCCTTTCTGTTGGAATACGACTCGGAGCGGGCCGGGACCTTCGAGCCGCTGCGCCATCTTCCGGCGGGCAAGGTGGCCGTGCTGGGCCTGGTCAGCACGAAGCGGGACGTCCTGGAATCGTCCGACGCTCTGATGCGCCGCATAGACGAGGCCAGCCGCGTCGCGCCGATCGAGAACCTGGCCATCAGCCCGCAGTGCGGCTTTGCATCCACGGCGGCGGGGAACCTGCTGACCGAGGACGACCAGTGGAGGAAGCTCGAGCTGGTCGTGGAGACCGCGGCGCGCGTGTGGCCCGGGTGATCCGGGCCATTCCGAGTCAGGCCTTGCCCGTCCGCCAGCCCGCGGCGTAGGTCTCGCGCGCGACGCGCGAATACGGCACCGGGCTGACCACGACGCGGACCTCGATCTGCTTGTGGCGCTCCACGGTGGTCTTTCCGGAACCGCCGTCTTCCTCGCCCCAGACCAGCACCAGCTCGTCGCCGATCTCGATGTCCGGGTCGACGGAGCCGAGCGACAGCATCGACCGCTCGTTGTAGCTGTATCCCGCGAACATCGAGACGCCCGCGATCCGGTCTCCCTTCATGACGCGATCGAAGGACGCGGACGTGTAGTTCGACAGGGGCAGGTCGATGTACTTGAAGTGGTCCTCGCCGGGCCGGAACATGGAGGCGAACGCCCGGGAGACGTCGTCGCCGTTCCATGCGAACGTCACCTTCTGGCGCTGCGGCTGATCGGCCATGGCCTCCAGGGCCTCCCGGCCGATGAAGTCGTGGTCGAACCGGATGAACGGACCGTATCCGAGCGCGTAGGGCGTGGCGTAATAATCTTCGATGTTGTCCGAGTACAAGCTGCCGCCGATCGACCCCGATCCTTCGTAACCGTTGGCCGGCAGCCACTCCCGGTAGGGCTTCATCCCGTCGCCGGAGTACACCGCGGGCAGGGGTGACGGAATCCATCCCGACTCCAGCGTGTTCGTCGCATAGGCGCGGGCGCCCACCTGCGTCAGGCCGAATTCCTCGCCGGCCTCGACGATGGCGGCGCGGATCTCCTCGCCTTCCTCGTACGGACCCCAGATCTCGAGCCCGGGCGCTCCCGCCATGCCGTGGCGCAGCGCGCGCACCTGCCGGCCCGCGATGTTGATGGCGTCCATGTGGAAGAACTTCACGTCGGGCGGCGGCCCGCCGTTGAGCTTCTCGATCAGTTGCCAGGCGTTGGGCCCCTGGATCTGGTACCGGTAGGAGACGCGCGAGACCGGCCGGCCCATCGGGCGCCCCGGAGACCGGTCGTCCTTCAGGATCGTCAGGTCGTAGCCGCCCGTGTCGGCGTGAAACTCGATCCAGTTGGCCGTGGGTGCGCGCCCCACGAAGACCAGCTTGTTCTCCTCCAGGTGGAACAGGATGCCGTCGCCGATGACGTAGCCGTCGTGGCTGCACGGCACGAACTGCTTGGCCCGGTTGATGGGAAACTTGGCGAAGCTGTTGATGGCCAGGTCCGAGAGCATCCGGATGGCGTCGGTGCCCTCGATGTAGATGTCGACCATGTGATGGGACTGGTCGAAGAGCACGCAGGACTCGCGCCAGGCGCGCTGTTCGTCCCGCCAGTTGGAGAATTCGGGAGGTACGACCGGATAGATATAGGCCCCGATCTTGGAATGCCGCAGCATATGGACGGGATTGCCCACCGCGTTCAACTTGTCCTCCAGGCTTTGCCGGCTCATCTGCTCGTACCCTCCTTCAGTCGAGCCCATCGGCTCGCGGTGAATCGGGGATTGTAAACGAAAAGGCGCCGTGAATGGAAATGGGGGCGCCTGCGGCCGGATGCGGCCTTCAGCGCTTGTTGACCATCCACGCGGAGAAGCTCCGCAGGAACTCCTTGAATCCTTCCAAGTGCTGGGCAGGGAAGTCGTACTTCGCGGCCGCGTCGTCGAGCGTCTTTTCGAAGCACGCCAGCCAGACCCGCCGCGCCCGCTCGTCGATTTCGAACGGGAGGTGCCGGGCGCGCATCCGCGGCGGCCCGTACCGCTGGATGTACGTGGGCGGGCCCCCGAACAGCATCACGAAGAACAGCGCCGTCTTTCGCGACGACGCCTCCATGTCGGGCGGGAACAGGGGCCGGATTTCCGAGGCTTCCAACTCCCGGTAGAAGTCCGAGATCATCCGGAAGACGTTGGCCTCTCCCATCTGTCCATAGATTTCCCGGCTCGGGCCGGGGCCCTGGGGCGGCCCGCCCGGCGGCGTGTATATGACGCGGTCCGGAAACATCGATCAGGAGAAGGCGCGCCGGTAGAGCGCCTCGGCGGCGCCGGCGTCGATGGGCCGGGGATTGTACGTTCCCGTCCACTGCGTGGCGGCGTTGGCGGCCAGTGCCGGCACGTCCGTCTTGCGCGCGCCGACCTCGTCGAGCGACAGCGGCAGGCCGGCGGCGCGGGCCAGTTCCTCGAGCCGGGCGGCCAGTTGATCCCCGGCCGTGATGGCCGTCGAGCTCCGGCCGGACACCGTCAGCAACTCCGCGTAGCGGTCGCCGACCGCCTCGGCGTTCCAGCGCACCACGTGCGGCAGCATCACCGCGATGGCGACCGCGTGCGTGGTCCCGTAGGTCATCGTCAGCGGGTTGGCGCAGGCATGCGTGGCGCCGAGCATCGACTGCGCGATCGCGACGCCCGCCGCGTGCGATCCGAAGAGCATGGCCCCGCGGGCGGCCGTGTTCTCGGGTTCAGTCAGGACCGTCTCGAAGTGACCCTCCAGGAGCCGCCAGGCCTCGCGGGCGAACATCTCCGAAACCGGCGTCCGGGCGGCGGTGACGAAGGCCTCGACGGCGTGCGATATCGCGTCGAAGCCGGCCGTGGCCGTCACCTCGGGCGGTTGCGTCAGCGTCAGCAGCGGATCCAGGATCGCGGCCCGGAACGCCGCTTTCGGGTCGGTGCAGGCCATCTTGGCGTGGGTTTCGGCGTCGGAAATCAGCGCCGTCGGCTGGGCTTCGCTGCCGGTTCCGGCCGTCGTGGGGATGCCGATGCTCGGCAGCATCGCGCGGCGAGCCTTGTGCTGGCCCCAGTAGTCGCGGATGTGTCCGCCGTTGGTCAGGACGAAGTTGATGCCCTTGGCGCAGTCCATGGCGCTGCCGCCGCCCAACCCGATGATCGAATCGACGTCCGCCTCGGCCCCCGCCGCCCGGCCGGCTTCCACCATCCGCGAGTCGGGGTTGGGCGCCAGGCCGCTGAACGCCGTCCACTCGATGCCGGCATCCTCGAGCCGTCCCCCGGCGGCGGCGACCATTCCCGCCTCGACGATGGGCGGGTCCGCGACTACGAGCGTGCGCCGGAAACCGTGCTCGCGGGCGACCTCGCCCAGCCGGTCGAGGGCGCCCTCGCCGAAGACGGCGCGAACAGGTGGATCGAAGTCGAAAGGGCGCATCAGAACAACAACTTGAACCCGAACTGACACCGGCGAGGGCCGCCGGCCGAGACGACCTGTCCGAACGTCGGCGAGCCCAGGAACGCATCCGGAAGGTCCAGGTTCACGCGGTCGAACAGGTTGAACGCCTCGACGCGCACCTGGAACGTCGCCGACTCGCCCAGAGGCACGTTCTTGTGGACGCCCAGGTTCACGTTGGCGTAGCCGGGGCCCTCCAGGATGTTGCGCCCCACGTCGCCGAAGCTCCCGTAGGGCGGTGTCGCGAACGCGCCCGTTTCGAACCACGCCTCGTGGGTCGGATTCGCCAGCCTGGGTTCGCCGATGCGGTTGGGGCGATCGTTCGCGCCGAAGCCCAGGGTCGAGCGGCCGGTGTTGGAGTTGTCCACCTCCGGAAGCAGAGCGACGGTGAACGGCCGGCCCGAGGAGAGCGTCACGATGCCCTGGAGGTCCCAGTTCCCGAGAATGGCTGCGGCCGCCCCGCCGCCGTCGAGCCAGGTCCGCCCGGCGCCGAAGGGCAGTTCCCAGGCGAAGCTGGTCGAGAAGCCATGCCGGACGTCGAAGCCGGACCGGGCGTACTCCAGCTCCGGGTTGCGGCTGTCCTGCGGGAAGTTGGGATCGCCCGCGCTGGCGAAGAACCCCGAGGCGTCGTCCATCGATTCGGCGAGCGTGTAGGCCGCCAGGATCGAAAGCCCCCGGTCCAGCCGCTGCTGGAACTCGACCTGGAGCGCATCGTAGTCGGAACGGCCGCGCGACTCGATCAGCGTCACGTCGTCGAACATCGGATTCGGCCGCGGGTTGGGGAACTGCAGGGCCGTCGGCGCCGGTTGATTGATATCGCGGGCGGCTATCAGGTCATGTCCCCGCGAAGCGACGTAGGCGACCTCGAGAAACCGCGTTGGGCCCAGTTGACGCTGGACGCCCACGCTCCAGTGTTCCTGCCAGGGCGTCCGCAGATCGCGCTGGTACCCGGTGGCCGAGGGCGGAGTCGGGAGTGGGAATCCCCTCGGGAACGGATCGGTGAGGCTGGGCGCCGGCAACCCGGGCCCCAACGGGAAGAACAGGTTGAAATCGAAATACGGCTGGTTGAAGTAGAGCCCCTCGCCCGTGGCCAAGGCGCCCTGGTTGTAATAGACACCGTAGCCGGCGCGCACGACCGTGAGGCCCGATGCCCCCAGTGTCCAGGCGGCGCCGATCCGGGGTCCGAAGTTGTTGGCGTCCGCCGTGTAGCCGCCGCGCGGCATGCCGCCGGAGCCTGCCGGAACCAGGCGCCCCGCGGCCGGATCGTACAGGTTGGCGCGGTCCCGCTGGTCCACGGCGGGGCCCATGCGCTCGTAGCGCAGGCCCGCGGTCAGCGTCAGTTCCTGGGTGACCTTGTAGCTGTCCTGTATGAAGACGCTCCAGGACGTGGAACGCAGGCGCTGCGGGTTGTCCAGCGTCGCGCCGCCGGTCACCAGCGGGAGGCCCAGCAGCAGATCGGCCAGCGCGTTGCCGGTGACGTAGCGGTCCGAGAAATTCAGGAAGCCGCGGGACTGGACGTCCCGGTAACCGTTCTGCCTCACGAAACGGACATCGAACCCCGTTTCAATCAGGTGCGCGCCCCGGGTCCAACTCGCGTGGTCGAGCACCTGGAACGTCTCGGCCGTGCTCTCCTGGGGCGACGTGAACTCGTCACCCAGCGGACTGAAGCCGATGACGCTGACCTGGCTGAGGCCGAAGTCCCGTTCCCGGGTGGACAGCTCGGGGAGCCCGACGGCCTGGTTGAGGCTCATCCCCTGGTTCTCGTGAAACACGCCGATACCCACGCGCGTATAGCCGAAACGCAGCTCGTTGATGATCGACGCGCCCATCGGGGAAGCGAGGCTCGCGGCCAAGTTCTGCCCGCGCCTGCCGACGTCGACGCCGTAACCGGGCACGCGAACCTGGGACGACATCGGAAACGGCTCGAACAGGCGCCGGTCGCCGAAGCTGTACCGCGCCGATATCGTCGATCCGCCGGCGAAGGCGTGATCGACGCGCGCGTCGAAGTGGTCGACGTCGTCCTCGAGGATCGGCGACGAGACGTAGTTGGCCCGCGGGTCCGCGCGGTTCGGCAGCGGGTAGAGATCGGCGATCGCTCCTCCGACGGGGTGAATGAAGAAGCCGGGGATGACGTTGCCCGGGAACGGCTGCCCGGTCAGGAAGTTGACGGGCGGCGTCAATCGGCTCTCCGAGAAGTCGCCGGCGCGTTCGGCCGCAGTCGGCACGTTGGCCAGCCGGGTGACGCCTTCCCGCAGCCGGGTGCGCTCGTAGTCGGCGAAGAAGAAAGTCCGGTCCCGGGCGATGGGCCCGCCGACGGAGAACCCGTACTGCCCGCGGTCGAACTCCGGGTCCTCCGCTCCCGGCGGCGCGAAGAAGTTGCGCGCGCCGAGCGCCTCGGTCCGGAAGAACCCGTACGCCGTGCCGTGCACGTCGTTGCCGCCCGACTGCGTGACGACGTTGACCTGTCCGGCCGCGTTGCGTCCGAACGCGGCGTCGTAGTTGCCGGTCGTGACCTCGAACTCGCGGATGGCGTCGATCGGCGGGCGGACGCCCGGCGTGTTGAGCTTGGGATCGACGTTGTAGACGCCGTCCAGGATGAATGCCTGCGCGTCCTCCCGCCCGCCGTTGACCGTGAACGCGAAGTCGCCGCGCTGCGAGCTGGCCGAACCCTGGGCGGCCGCCGCCGTGCCCGGCGCCAGCAGCGACAGCTCGAGGAAGTTGCGCCCGTCGAGCGGAAGCCCCTCGAGCTGCGCCGTGTCGATGACGGTTCCCAGGGCGGCCGACTGGCGGTCGATGGGCACGACCGAAGCCGTCACTTCGATGGCCTCGACCACCTCGCCGATCGTCAAGGCCGCGTCCAGCCAGATCTCCTGGTCGACCCGCAGCTCCAGCCGCGCGGAATACGGGGCGTAACCGTCCTGCCCGATCTCGAGCCGGTAGGCCCCCGAAGGCAGGGCCGCGAACGTGAACTGGCCCGTGGCGCCGCCCGTGGCGAGCCGTTCGCGCCCGGTGAACTCGTGGGTGAGGCTCAGCACCGCGTCCGGGATCGGCGCGCCGTCCGGATCCACGACGAGTCCTCGGATGGACCCCCTGGACTGGCCCGCCGCCGGGACAACGGCCAGCAGGAGCGCCAGGATCGTCGAGACAAGCGTTCGCGTGGGCATGTCGTTCCGTCTCCTCCGCGTTGAATGCGCGCGGCTCGTGCTACTCTGGCCGTAGTTTCGGCCGCCGCTGCTCGAATGAATAAGCCTACAGGAACCGGACGTGTATGCGCCCAACAACGTTGGGTACTCGCGTTTTGTCTCACGTTGGCGGGGGGCGGCCTCGCGCGCGGGCAAGCCGGCGACGGCGTCGATTGGCCCCAATGGCGCGGGCCGGACCGTTCCGGCCGCTCCATGGAAACGGGGCTGCTCGAGGCGTGGCCCGAAGGGGGTCCGGAGCGGATCTGGCGGAGGGAAGGGCTCGGGGCCGGGTTCGGCTCGATGGCCGTCGCCGGCGGGCGCGTCTTCCTGCAGTACCAGGTGGGCCGGCGGAGCGCCGTCGGCGCCCTCGACGCGGCCGACGGCCGGTTGCTCTGGTCCCGGGCCGTCGGGACCGCGCGGAACAACGACCGGGGTCCCGGGCCCCGGGGCACGCCGACGATCGACGGCGGCCGCGTCTACGCGCTCACCGAGAACGGCGACTTGGTGTCGCTGTCCGCCTCCGACGGAACGATCTTCTGGACACGCAACGTCCTGGAGGACTTCGGCGGCCGCAACATCGACTGGTTGATCAGCGAATCGCCTCTCGTCGATCGAACACGGGTCTACGTGACCCCGGGAGGCCGCTCGGCCGGCGTCGTCGCCCTCGACAAGATCACCGGCAACACCGTGTGGACGACCGGCGACTTGGATGACCGGGCCGGGTACGCGTCGCTGATCCTCGCCGACGTCGGCGGCGTCCCGACGCTGATGACGATGACGTCGCGGGCCGGCGTGGGCGTCCGGGCCTCGGATGGCCGCCTCATGTGGCGCTACGACGGCGCCGCCAACCGCACCGCCAACATCGCGACCCCGGTGTTCCACGACGACCGGGTCTTCTTTTCTTCCAGCTACGGCGGCGGCGGAGGCCTGGTGCGGATGGTCAACGAAGGCGGCGTCGTCCGGGCCGAGGAGGTCTACCGCACCCGCGCCATGGAGAACCATCACGGCGGGCTGGTCTACGTCGATGGCTATCTGTACGGGTTCCACAACTCGATCCTGACCTGCCTGGACTTCGACACCGGCGAACGGATGTGGCGGCACAGGAGCGTGGGCAAGGGATCGGTCATCTACGCGGACGGTCATCTCTACATCTTGAGCGAGGACAACGAGGTGGCGCTGGTCGAGGCCTCGCCGGACGGATACGTCGAGAAGGGACGGTTCGAGATTCCCGACGAGGGCCTGTCCAGTTGGGCCCACCCGGTCGTCAGCCGCGGAACGCTCTTCATCCGCGACCAGGGGACGGTTGCCGCCTACGACGTCCGCGCGCGTTGAGGCCCGCCGCGGACTCCCGCGGACCGTGAATTCGTTTGTCGGCGGGGGCCGGGTCTTCTACTCTTCCATGAACAAGGAGTTCCCGATGCCGAGAAAAACGTTCCGACCGGCCGCGAACGTGCTCGCCCTGGCGCTGGCCCTGTTTGCCGTCGATCTCCATGCCCGGCAGTTGCCCGATCCCGAACGTTTCGAGGACGCGATCCTGAGGTTCGAAGAACAGGATCGCCTCGACCCGCCGCCCGAGGGAGCGATCGTCCTGACCGGCAGCTCCAGCATCGCGCGATGGAACGACCAGGCCCCGGCGGCGCTGGCGCCGCTGACGGTCATCCCGCGCGGGTTCGGCGGAAGCGTCATGAACGACGTGTTGCACTATCTGGACCGGGTCGCCCTGAAATACAGGCCGCGCGCGATCCTGATCTACGAGGGCGACAACGACACCGGGAGCGCCAATCCGATTCCCACGGACATGATTCTCGATCAGCTCCGGCAGATCGTCCGCCGGGTTCACGAAGAGTTGCCCGACACGCGCATCTACGTCCTGTCGGTCAAGCCCAGTGTCCTGCGCTGGGGCGTGTGGCCGATCGCCGAGCAGGTGAGCGCCGGGTACAAGGAGATCGCCGACAACGATCCCCTCGTCTACTACGTGGACGTTGCGACGCCGTTCCTCGACCACGACGGGACCGTCATGACCGATGTCTTCGTCGAGGACGACCTCCACTTCAACGACCTGGGCAACGCGATCTGGGGCGCGACGATCAAGGCGGCGTTGATGCCGATGGAAGCCCGGCACGAACGATAGAAGCCGCCGGCGATGCGCCGGCGTTGACACTCGGCGAAACCCGTCTATATAGTCCTGAAGTCGGTCACTCGACGGAATTTTCCGCTGGCTGAGGTTCACGTCCCTATGTCGAAAAGAACGTCTCTGTTTTTGGGATTATGGCTGGGCGCGGCGAGTCTGGCCGCGGGGCAGGGCCCGCGCCAGGTGGCGCTGGGCGATTGGCCCGAGCTGCGGGGGCCGCATCGCGACGGGACCTCGCTGGAAACCGGCCTGCCCGACACGTGGGAGCTGGACGGCGAGAACTTCCTGTGGCGCGCGCCGTTCGGCGGACGCTCCACCCCGGTCGTCATGGGTGACCGCGTCTACGTCCAGAACCCGTCGGGGCGGGGGGCCGAGCTGCAGGAGCGGGTGATGGCGCTGAACGCCGACACCGGGGAGGTGATCTGGGAGTTCACGTTCAACCTGTTCCAGAGCGACGTGCCGTCGCACCGCGTGGGATGGGCCTCGCCGGCCCTCGATCCCGAGACCGGGAACATCTACGTGATGAGCGGCGGCGCCATGGTGATCGCGCTCAACCCCGACGGGCGCGAGCTGTGGCGCCGCTCGTTCGGCGAGGAATGGGCCGCCTTCACGACGCACGGCGGCCGCACCGGCTCGCCGCTGATCGACGGCGACCTGGTCATCGTCGCCGCGGCGGTCTCCAGTTGGGGGTCCAACTGGAACCGGGCGCACCGCCTGATGGCGCTCGACAAGCGCACCGGCGACATCGTCTACGTCACGGCGCCGGGCACGCGCCCCTACGACACCGCCTACGCGCCTCCGATGATCGCGACCATCGACGGCCAGCGCCTGTTGATCCAGGGCTTGGGCAACGGCGGTGTCCACGCCGTTCAGCCGCAGACCGGCGCCGTCGTGTGGAGCTTCCCGGCCGCGCAGCGGGCGATCAACACCGGCGTCGTCGTCTCCGGCGACCGCGTGTTCATGTCGCACGGCGATGAGAACCTGGAAGGCAACCAGATGGGACTGATCGCGGCCATCGCCGGGAACCGGGCCGGCGAGATCTCCGAAACGATCTGGGGGACGCAAGGAATGGAGTTCGGGTACTCCTCACCCGTGCTCGACGGGGGCCGGCTCTATCAGATCGACACCGGTTCCACGTTGCACGCCTTCGACACCGGGTCGGGCGCGCATCTATGGGAATTGCCCCTCGGCAACGCCCAGCGGGCCAATCCCGTCCTGGCCGACGGGAAGATCTACGTCGGCACGAACGGCGGCGCGTTCTTCATCATCCGTCCGGGCGAGACCGGCGGCGAGGTCCTGAGCCAGGTGACGCTGCCGGTGTCGGTGGAGAGCTGCTGCGGCTCCGAAGGCACGGCCGAGCAGATCGTGGCCGGCGCCGCCATTTCACGGGGACGCGTGTTCTTCGCATCCAGCGACGCGGTCTACGCCATCGGGTCCGCCGAGGCGCGCGACCTCACCGGCTTCGCCGTCGACGAGCCGGCCGTCCGCGGCGATGGCGCGCCGGCCCACCTGCAGGTCGTTCCGACGGAAATGGTCCTGGATCCCGGAGACACCGTCGAGCTCTCGGCGCGCCTTTTCGACGCGGCCGGCCGGTTCCTTCGCGAAGTCGACGCGGACTGGTCGCTGGACGGGCTGTCCGGCGAGGTCTCCGCCGACGGCGTCGTGACCTTGTCGGACGAATCCCGGTTCGAGGCCGGCGTGATCCGGGCCGCGGCCGAGGGGTTGACCGGCGAGTCGCGGGCCCGAGTGGTCCATCCGTTCCCGATCGAGGAAGACTTCGAATCGTACGCGGACGGCGACCTGCCGCCCGGCTGGGTCAACGCGCAGGCGGGCCGGTTCACCATCTCGACGCTCGAAGGCAACACGGTGCTCGAGAAGCCGCCCGACAACACGATCTTCGGCCGCGCGCGGCTGTTCTTCGGTTCGGCCGACATGGCCGACTACACGTTCCAGGCCGACATCCGGGCGCCGCTCCGGCGGCGCCAGCAGGCCGACGTCGGCGTCACTGCCCAGACCTACTCGCTGGTTCTCTACGGGACCACGCGACGGCTGAAGCTGGAGCCGTGGGAGCCCGAGATCGAGCGGACCGTGACGTTGCCGTTTACCTGGGATCCGGACACCTGGTATCGCGTGAAGCTGCGCGTCGACAACCTGCCCGACGGCCAGGTCCGCGCGCGGGGCAAGGCGTGGGCTGCGGCCGATCCGGAACCGGACGCATGGATGATCGACCGCGTCGATCCCATCGGCAACCGCAGCGGGTCTCCGGGCCTGTTCCTGGACGCCGAGAACGGCGCATACCTGGACAACTTCATCTTGACATCCAACGCCGAGGAAGGGTCGAACCCGTGATGACTTCAAGGTTGTTCCCATTGTTGGCCGCCGCTGTGGCCGCCGCCGCAGCGCATGCGCAGAGTCCGGGCAGCGGTCCGGGCGCCGGAGACTGGCCGATGTGGGGCGGCGCGCCCGAGCGAAACATGGTGTCGGACATGACCGGACTGCCCACGGCGTGGAACGTCGACGACGGGACCAACGTCCGGTGGGTCGCCGATCTGGGCTCGCAGAGCTACGGCAATCCCGTCGTGGCGGCCGGGATGGTCTTCGTCGGTACCAACAACGAACTGGAGCGCGATCCGAACCAGCCGGGCGACCGCGGCGTGCTGATGGCCTTCCGGGAGTCCGACGGCGAGTTCCTGTGGCAGCAGACCCATACCAAGCTCGAGGCGGGGCGCGCCAACGACTGGCCGTTCCAGGGCGTGGCGTCCTCGCCGCTCGTCGACGGCGAGATCCTGTACTACACCTCCAACCGCGGCGTCGTGATCGCGTTGGACATTCACGGTTTTCGGGACGGCGAGAACGACGGGCCGATCACCGACGAGGAACTGACCGGCGAGTTCGACGCCGACGTGATCTGGGAATTCGACATGCTGGAAGAGGTGGGCGCCTACCCTCACAACCTGTCGAACTCGTCGCCGGTCATGTGGGGCGACCTGATCTTCGTCAGCACGTCCAACGGCCACGACGAGAGCCACGTCAACGTGCCCTCTCCGTTGGCGCCTTCGATCGTGGCCCTCGACAAGAACACGGGAGAATACGTCTGGGAAGACAACTCCGTGGAAGACCGGATCCTGCACGGGCAGTGGTCCACGCCCACGGTCGGCGAGATCGGCGGGGTCGCGCAGGTGGTCTCGGCGCAAGGCGACGGCTGGGTGCGCGGCTACGTGGCCGAGACGGGCGAGAAGCTCTGGGAGTTCGACACGAACCCGAAGGATTCGGAATGGCCGCGGACGCGCAACGAGTTGATCTCGACGCCCGTCGTCGTCGACGACGTGATCTATCTGGCCAACGGCCAGGATCCGGAACACGGCGAGGGGGTGGGGCACTTCTATGCGATCGACGGTACTCAGCGCGGCGACATCACCGAGAGCGGCGTGATCTGGCACTACGAGGACATCCGGCGGTCCATCTCGACCGCCGCGGTCGCCGACGGCCTGGTCTACATCGCCGACTTCAGCGGCTACCTGCACTGCCTGGACGCCGAGACCGGCGAGCCGCTCTGGGTGTACGACACGTTCGCCGCCGTCTGGGGCTCCCCGTTCGTGGTCGACGGCCGCGTCTACCTCGGCGACGAGGACGGGGACGTCGTCGTCCTGGAGCACGGCCCGGAAATGGAAGTCCTGGCCGAGATGAACATGGGGAGCGCTGTCTACGCGACCGTCGTCCCCGCCAACGGCGCCCTGATCCTGAACAACCGGAACGAGCTGTTCGCGCTCGCCCTGGAGTGATCGCCGCCATGCGCCGCATCGAGCACGCGTCCGCCGTCCTGATCGCCGCGACCCTGCCGTTGACCGCGCAGACCGGGGACGCGGAATGGCCGCAGTTCCGCGGCGGCCCGGCGCTCCGTGGCGTCGCCGACGGACGGCTCGCCGAGAACCTCGAGCTCCGCTGGACCTACGACACCGGCGACGCCATCGATTCGTCGGCGGCCATTGCCGGCGGGATCGTCTACGTCGGTGTCGGCAACGGCGACCTCATCGCGCTGGACTTCGACACGGGCGAGCTCGAGTGGTCGTACTCGACGGGCAGCTTCATCGGCGAATCGTCGCCGACGGTGGTCGACGGTACGGTGTACGTCGGCGACCTCGACGGCGTGCTCCACGCGGTGGACGCTGCCTCCGGCGAGGGTGTCTGGACGTTCGAGACCGGAGCCGAGATCAAGTCCTCGGCCGTGGTGACCGAGGGCGTCGTCCTGATCGGGTCCTACGACACGCAGCTCTATGCGCTGGAGGAGGCGACGGGCGAGCTCCGCTGGACGGTCGCGACCGACGGCCAGCTCCACGCCACGCCCGCCGTACGCGACGGCCTGGCCTTCGTGGCCGGATGCGACGGCGTGTTCCGGGCCATCGACGTGACGGACGGCGCCGAGGCCTACAGCATCGTGATCGGCGCCTATACCGGAGCTTCGACGCTCCTGGTCGGCGACCGGGCCTACTTCGGCACGTACGAGTACGAGGTCCTCGCCCTGGACCTGACGGAGCGGAACGTCGCCTGGCGCTACAGCAATCCCGGCCGCGAGTTTCCTTTCCTCTCCTCGGCCGCGCACGTCGACGGCATGGTCGTGCTGGGCGGCCGGGACAAGTTCGTCCACGGCATCGACGCCGGTACGGGCGAGGCGCGCTGGCGGTTCGAGACCCGCGCGCGCGTGGATTCCTCGCCCGTGGTCGCCGGAGACCGCGTCTTCGTCGGTTCCAGCGACGGCCGGCTCTATGCCCTGGACACGAGGACGGGCGAGGCCGGATGGGAGTTCAACGCCGGCGCCGCCCTGACCGCTTCCCCGGCCATCGCCGGCGGACGCCTCGTCATTGGGTCCACCGACGGCGTGATCTACGCGTTCGAATAACCCGTCCTGACGATTCGGCCCTCGACCCGACGGGCCGCAGCAACTCCCGATACGGACCACCGAGGGGCGCACGTCACGGTGGACTGATGGCGCTCGACGATGATATATACCAATGAGCACTATCAAGGATGCCTGCCATGATGAGAAGAGCCAAGATCTTCATGAATGGCCGCTCCCAGGCCGTTCGTTTGCCGAAAGAGTTCCGTTTCGATTCCGATGAGGTCGGGATCCGAAAAGAGGGCGATGCGGTCGTCCTCGAACCGCTGGCGGAGGATTGGGCTTGGCTCGACGACATCGAGCGCCCGGTCGATGAGGATTTTCTCGAGGCCGTGGCTGAGAGACCACTCCTTCAGGAACGGCCGGACCTAGATGTCTTCAAGTGAGGTTTCTGCTGGACACGAACGCCGTGATTTCCATGTTGAGGAACGATTCCGCGTTCGTCCGCCGCATGCGCGCCTATCGACCCTCCGATTTCGGCCTGTCCTCGATCACCCATCACGAGTTGTGCTTCGGGGCGTACAAGAGCCGGCGGGCCGAAGCCAACTTGCAGCGTATTCGCGCGCTGCGATTCGAGTGGCTCCCAATCTCGAAAGCCGACGCCGAACGAGCGGGAAGAATCCGCGCGGATCTGCTGGCCGAGGGACGGCCGATCGGCCCGTTTGACGTGTTGATTGCCGGGCAGGCCGCCGCGCGTTCTCTGACGTTGATCACGCACAACGTCAGCGAGTTTGCACGGGTGACGGGCCTGGACTTCGAGGATTGGCAGGCATGACGGTTTGCGACGATGCGATTCCGGCCGACGGCCTCAGGCCGATCATCAAGAGCCAACTGCACGCGACGCTGGCGATGTTCGCCGACGCGGTCCGGCAGTCGACCGACGCGGTGTGGCTCGACGACGCGCGCCCCAGCGCGTTCTGGCAGATCGCCTACCACACGCTCTTCTACGGCCACATGTACCTGCATCGGGATTGGGCGTCGTTTCGGCCCTGGCCGGGCCACAGGGCGGAGGTGCGGCGTCCCGACGCGCTGCGGCCGCCCCGGGACCCCGACAGCGTGCTCGCCGACCTGCCCGAGCCGTATACGCGCGATCAGGTCCTGGAGCTGTGCGCCATCTGCGACGCCATGGTCGACGACGCCATAGACGGTTTCGACCTGACGTCTCCCGACTGCGGTTTCCCCTGGTACCCCGGCGTGTCGAAGCTCGAGCACCAGTTCATCGCGATCCGGCACATCCAGCACCATACGGCGCAACTCGCCGACCGTCTGCGCCAAGCCCGCGATGTCGGCGTCGACTGGATCGGGGCGCGGCCCGCGTCCTGATCCGTCGGCCGCAGCTACCACGCCCTCTCGGAACCGTCCCAGTTCATGAAGCGCCCGGTGGTCGCGAGCGTGAGATCGTCCAGCAGGTTCACCAGTCCGGCGGCGCTCTCCTCGGGAGCGATCGAGGCCGACGGGCCGCCCATGTCGGTTCGGACCCACCCGGGATGGGCGATGACGAGGGGAATGCCGTCCTGCCGGAGGTCGTGGGCCATCGCCTGCATCAGCTTGTTCAGCGCGGCCTTGGACGCGCAATACGCGACATGGCCGGTGGGCGGGAACGTCATGCCGCCGAGCTGGCTGGAGACGGCCATCACCTTGGGTTGGTCCGAGCGCCCGAGCAGCGGCAGGAACGCGCGCGTGACGCGGAGCGGTCCGAGGACGTTGACGTCGAGCACCTCAGCGAAGTCGTCCACGCCGGCCGCGTGGGCACGGTCGGTCCGTTCGCCCGCGATGCCGGCGTTGTTGACGAGAACGTCCACGGGGCCGTCGATGCTGTCACGGGCGGCGTCGATCGCTTCGGGATTGCGCACGTCGAACCGTACGGTGCGCAATCGTTCGTGGCGGATCGGCGGCTCGCCGTCTCGCACGGAGCCAATGACATCGTCGCCCCGTTCCAGAAGCTGCCGCGCGAGGGCGAGGCCGATGCCGCGCCCGCAACCGGTGATCAGATATGTAGACATCACGGGAGTGTAGCGGACTTCGACCGCGTTGAAACCATCTGAGCGAGTCGGGATCGCGGGTTGATCCGGAGACAACCATGCCACAGACTTGCTGAGAGACGCTCTGGCGCCGGAGCCATCGTCGTGTTTCGCGTCACTTCAACACTATTTGCCGACCGCCATTCAACGCGAAGCACGCGTCGCCCCTCTGAAGGAATCCGACGGTCTTGTCCCGTGGAGAAGGGACGCTACTGATCTTGTCGATAACGACGTACATCGAATTCGACGACGCCGTCTGACTTGAGAATCGAAACACGCCGGGACGTGGAGTAAACTTGGCGGTCCGCCCAATACACGGTGCGGCTGTTCAGGACCGCTACTCCGTTAACGAGCACCGTGAATCGCGGTGGTAATGGTTTTTCGAGAACTCCGATCACAGCGTGCCTCGGACCCAACGGAAACGACACCTCGGTATAAGGCAGACCAAATCCGATGGGCCCACGCTTGGTCGGGTCCTTGTACACAACCGCAACCGGGTGATCGCTGGTGACAAACTCTGGAGCCCCCGTGTCGGCGACGGCCAGTGACCACCAGCGGGAAGCAAGGGTCTCAAAAATGTTGTCGAAGCCACCGAGTTCCAACGAGATGCTCTCAGTCGTACTGACCTCGACATCGTAGCTATCCGATTCGATAAACTCGGCTGCGTCTTCAAATCTCAATTCCACGTCTTCAGGAAGAGCACCGTCGCGTTTGGCATTCGCGAAGTGATGTTCGTACAGGTCCCGATCCGAGGCAAGACGATCAAGGATGCCACGGACCGCCCGTCTACGAAAGTCACTGATCTCTCGACGGCGCCGCGGATTGCGAACGATCAGTAGCGTGATCAGGGTGACGATGTCTGACCGTTCGTCGTCCGTCATCGGTTCCCCTCGCGCCTGAATCTGGCGAATAGATGAAATCGCCTTGCCCTCGAAGTCACCTAGTTCTCGCTCTACAAAGTCGGGGGGGAGGCCATCGAGATCGACTCGATTGAAGTCGCGCATCGACGCTACGTTTGCAGGGCTTGTCCTAAAGATTTTCCGTGACTTGAGGTCAAACACGGTGAGCTTACCGTTTCGCGTGCCGTCATCGGTGAATCCTGCGAGATAGCCTTTCGGAACATAATGGTGTCTTCTGGCGATACTCATGACGTCACGCGTTGATTCGAGCCGCGCATAACATCAAGTTCCGATTAAACACCACACGCACCGCTTCGGCCCGAGAATTAACTTCCATTCAAGGCTTACACCACGTGGCGATTGCGATAGCGACGGTGGATGCCGCGGAAACCGCGGCAGCAACAGCGACGACCCAAGCCAGTCTCTTTTCCGTCCTTGCCAGACTGAGTCCCGCAGTAGTGGCGGTAAGCGAATTTAGGGATGAAACAAGCGAATCTTCGTTCCATCCGGCGTCGTACTTGGACGCGTCGTCTCCGTGTTGTCGCCAACTCTCGCTCTCAAGAATCAAGGCTGCGAGAAGCTGGCTAGTTCCGACTGCATTGCCGTCGATTCGTCCAACTCGTTCGCATGCATTGGCCCATTCATGCGAGGGGAGTTGAATCTCGATCTTGTGGCTCGGGACAACAACCGTGCCTTGTTCAGCGTGGGCTGCTTGCACCACGGCGTTGCAGCGTTCTCTAGCCCGCATTTCTCACTGGGAGGGGGCAAGAGGACGGGAGCGAGAGTAGAGGAGGGACCTGAAAAGGCCGCCCCA
>JAJEDW010000300.1 GCA_022821265.1 Acidobacteriota bacterium | reverse complement strand
CGAGCGTCGACATCCCATATTGGCAGACCATCTTGCGCGCCAGGGCCGTGGCCTGCTCGATATCGTTGCCCGCGCCGGTCGTCATCGTGTCGAGGAAGAGCTCCTCGGCCAGCCGGCCGCCCATCATGATGGCCAGTTGTCCTTCCAGGTAGGTGCGCGGGTAGGTGTGACGGTCGTCGACGGGCAGTTGCTGCGTGACGCCGAGCGCCATGCCCCGGGGGATGATCGTCACCTTGTGCAGGGGATCGGCTCCGGGGACCATCGCCGCGACCAACGCATGGCCTGCCTCGTGATACGCCGTGACGCGCTTTTCGTGCTCGCTGATGATGAGCGACTTGCGCGCCACGCCCATGATGACCTTGTCCTTGGACGTTTCGAAGTCTTCCTGGGCGACGACCTTGTGGTTCATGCGGGCGGCGTTGAGCGCGGCCTCGTTCACCAGATTGGCCAAATCGGCGCCCGAGAAACCGGGGGTGCTGCGGGCAATCACGCCGATGTCGACGTCCTCGTCCAACGGAATCTTGCGGACGTGGACGGCCAGGACCCCCTCGCGGCCCTTGACGTCGGGGCGGGCAACCACCACGCGGCGGTCGAAGCGGCCCGGCCTCAGCAGGGCCGGGTCCAGGACGTCCGGCCGGTTCGTGGCGGCCACCAGGATGACGCCCTCGTTGGATTCGAAACCGTCCATCTCCACCAGGAGCTGGTTCAGCGTCTGTTCCCGCTCGTCGTGGCCGCCGCCCAGGCCGGCGCCGCGATGACGGCCCACGGCGTCGATTTCATCGACGAAAATGATGCACGGGGCGTTCTTCTTCCCCTGCTCGAAGAGGTCGCGTACGCGAGACGCGCCCACGCCCACGAACATTTCCACGAAGTCCGAACCGCTGATCGAGAAGAACGGGACGTTGGCCTCGCCGGCGATGGCGCGCGCCAGCAGCGTCTTCCCCGTGCCCGGCGGGCCGACGAGCAGGACGCCCTTCGGAATGCGTCCCCCGAGCTTCTGGAACTTCTGCGGTTCCTTCAAGAAATCGATGATCTCGTGGAGCTCTTCCTTGGCCTCGTCGACGCCGGCAACGTCCTTGAACGTCACCTTCTTCTGGTGGGCGGTCAGCAGTCGGGCGCGGCTCTTACCGAAGGAAAGCGCCTTGTTGCCGCCGCTCTGCATCTGGCGCATGAAGAAGATCCAGAACCCGATGATGATCAGGAACGGCGCCCACGAGAACAGAGCGGTCAGCCAGGGACTGGTGCTGGCGGGCTCCCCGGTTATGACGACGCCCCGATCCCGCAGCATTCCCAACAGCTCGGGATATTCCATCGGAAGGTACGTGGTGAAGGCCTGGTTGTTCCCGCTCCTCAGTGTCCCGGTAATTTCGAACTCGGCGATGGTGACTTCCGCGATGTTGTCGTTCTCGAACTCGTCCATGAACTGCGTGTAGTTGAGCTCGGTCTCCTGCCCCGCCGTAGAACGGGTGAAGACGTTGTAGAGCAGTACCGCGCTCAACAGGAGCGCAACCCAGAACAGAATCGTCTTTCCTGTCGAATTCAAGAGAACCCCCCGGGCCCGCACGCCGCCGCCCCCTGAAGGCTTGGACGCGCCACGGCGCCGAACGTCGGGAACCTTCCGGGCTTGGGCGTTGTCCGGGCCGCCGGCAACGCTTTCATCTCGATACGCGCGACGCCTCGAACGCCACAACGCTTCGGGAGTGCCCCGTCGGAATGAAGTCGCGGGACACGGGGAACGAGGCGACCCACACGATCGATGATTGGGCGACCACCACCGGCCACTGAAGACGCTTTCTCACCGGAATGCGCCGCTGCCGAAACAACGTCTTCAGCTTGGCGGCCGGCAGCCCGTCGGGGCTATAGCAGTCGCCATCCCTCCAATTTCTGATGTTAACACAGCGTCCCAGCGATTCACCATTCACAAAGACCCTGATGCCGTTGGGTTTATCCGTGACGGCCACTTCGGGCCGGACGATGCTGGCTTCGATGGCCGCTCCGATTTCGGGAACCTCGACCCTGCCGGGGATCGGCAGTCGGTAGGTGTATCCCGTGGGTGGCGGGCCCGGGGTGAAGAACCGGAGCGTGTCGAAGCTGCGTTCCGCGCCGATGGCGCCGGGCAACTCGATGATACGGCCGCTCTTGTTCGGGGCCAGCACGTTCCGGAGCCGCTCCACGTGTTCGAGCCCGACGTCCCGCATGGGCGAGCCTGCCAGGCGGAGCGCCCGTCGGAGCACGCGGCGGACGAAACCGACCGGTTGGGATTCGAGCCCGCTCACATGGAGCACGAGGTCGCCGCCGTCACGGGAGACGCGCGGGGCCATCCAGTCCGTGACGGTCTGTTCCATCCACGCGTCTTCGTGTTCCAGGATGTCGATGGTTCGCCCGAGGGTTCGGACCAGGCGTGGATTGAAAGCCCGCTCGAGCGCCGGGAACGTGTCGAGGCGAATCCGGTTGCGCGCGAAGCGGGTGTCCCGGTTCGTCCGATCGGTCCGCCAGGTCTGGCCGATCCGCCGGAGATACGTCTCGATATCGGCCCGCGAGACGTCGATCAACGGCCGGATCACGGGACCCGCGGCCGGCCGCATCGAGCCGAGGCCGTTGCTGCCGGCGCCTCGCAGCAGGTTCAGGAAGAACGTTTCGGCACGGTCTTCGCGATTGTGGCCCACGGCGATGCGATCCAGGCCTTCGCGCTCCCGGAGCGCGTGGAAGAAATCCCAACGATCCTCGCGCGCGGCGGCTTCTGTTTCCGTGGCGCGTTCCCGGGGCGAAACGGGTCGATGGACGAAGCACTCCAGGCCGAGCGCGTCCGCCAGCGCGCTGACGAACCGGGCGTCTCCATCCGAGTCCGCGCCGCGCCAGCCGTGGTTCACGTGCGCCACGACGAACCGGCCGGGACGCGGCTCGGCCGATGAAACAAGGACGCGCAAGAGGCCCACCGAGTCGGCGCCCCCGGAAACCCCCACGAGAATGCTCTCGCCGCCGGACAGCATCCCGTGCGCGCGAATCGCGCCGGCAACGCGGCTCTCGAATGGATCGGGCTGTTTCATGAGTCGAGCACACCGATTATCGTGCGATCCCGGGGTCTCCTACAAATCCGCGGCGCATCCGGGACCCGGGGCCGTGCCTGGAATTCGAAAATCGGTTCGGGTGGACCTGAACTGTCTGCCGCCGTTGGAATAATGGCGGCACCTCAGATCGACGGCGTGGCGGGCGGCCGAGCCCTCGCGGGACGGCCGCCCGTCGCGTGTTCCCTGCCGGCGGGTGCTGCCGCTGGATGCCGGCGAGTGGATTCGAACCACTGACCTAAGGATTATGAGACCTTCGCTCTAACCCCTGAGCTACGCCGGCTTGCGCAAAACCTACATTCTACCCCTATTCCGATACCGGCAGGAAATAGGCCCGTCCGATCAGCTTGTCGATGCGCGCCACGCGAACCCGTAGCCGCTGACCCAGTCGGTACCGCCGGCGGGTCCCGCGTCCGACCAGCGACCGGGAGCGCGCATCCAACTCGTAGTAGTCGTCCTCCATGTCCTCGACGGCGATCTGCCCTTCGATGAAGTAATCGACGAGCTCGACGCCGATACCGCGCCCCAGGACGCGCGTGATGACGGCGTCCAGGGCGTCCCCGAGATGTTCTTCGAGAAGGTTCATCCGTTTCCAGTCGAACAGGTCCCGCTCGGCCTCCTGCGCGATGCGTTCGCGCGCGCTGGAGCTCGCGGCCACCGCTTCCAGCTCGGCCGGGATGTAGCCCGAACGGCGCAGGCCCGACAGGCGGGCCTTGAGCAGCCGGTGAACCACCAGGTCGGGATATCTGCGGATGGGCGATGTGAAGTGCGTGTAGCATCCCGACGCCAGACCGAAATGTCCCCGGTTGCGGGAGGAATAGGACGCCTGGCGGAACGATCGCAGCACCAGGAACGCGATCATGCGCGCGTCGGCGCGTCCTTCCACCGATTGCAGGAAGCGCTGGAACACGGACGGCGCCCGGGCCGGCGTGGGGAAACGGAGTCCCATCGCGGCCAGCAGGTCGGCGAGCTGTGCGATTCTGTCCGGATCGGGCGGCTCGTGGATGCGGAATATCGCGGCCGGCATTTCCGCCTCGAGCAGGCGCGCCACGGCCTCGTTGGCCGCGATCATGAACTCCTCGATCATGCGGTGGGAAAAGAATCGAGGCGCCTTGACGATCCCGACGACGAGGCCGTCCTCGTCGTAGTCCAACTCGGGCTCGGGAAGGTCGAAATCGATGGCGCCCCGCTCCAGCCGGCGGCAGCCGAGCACCCGGGCCGCGCGCGCGAGTGACTCGATCGTTCCGACGAGCGCGTGGCGCCGCCGCCGCAGGCCGGCGTCGCCGTCGAGTATTCCCTGAACCTCGGCGTAGCTGAACCGTTCCCGGGAGCGGATGACGCTCTCCCGGAACCGCTCGTCTCGCACGCGGCCGTCGCTGGAAATCTCCAGAACCACCGACATCGCCAAACGGTCGGTTCGAGGGTTGAGCGAGCAAATGTCGTTGGAAAGCTTCTCGGGCAGCATGGGCACGACGCGGTCGGGGAAGTAGACCGAACAGCCGCGTTCACGGGCCTCCCTGTCGGCGGCGGACCCCGGCGCGACGAAATGGGCGACGTCGGCCACGTGGACGCCGAGCCGGAAGCCGCCGTCGGGCAGCGCTTCCACGTCGACGGCGTCGTCGAAGTCCCGAGCCGTTGCCGGATCGATCGTGACGATCTCGCGGTCCCGGAAGTCGGCGCGTCCCTGGACGTCGGACGGTGCGAGCCGCGGCGAGCGGCCGGCCGCCTCCCGCTCCACGGACTCGGGGAAATCCGTGGACAACCCGTACTTCTTGATGATGATCGTGGTTTCGACTTCCGGATCGTCCAGGAATCCGATGGTCGACACGATGCGTCCGGCCGGCCACCGGGACTCGGAACCGAAGCGTGTGAGCTGGACCTCGACGACCTTGTCCTTGTGTTCAGACACGTCCCCGCCCACGAGGATCTTGTCCGGGAGCTTCTCGTCGGCGGGCGAGACGAAGTACGCGCGCCCGTCATAGCGCAACTGGCCGACGATGGTGGTGCGCGCGCGCTCCACGACCCGGACGACGCGCCCCTCGGCGCGGTCGCGCGCGATTAGCGCGATGGCGACACGGTCGCCGTCGAGCGCCGAACCGACGGCCGGCGGCGGGATGAAGACGTCGCCGGCGACGCCCGGAATCGCGCCGGCGTCCGGCGTTACGAAACCGTATCCGTCGGGATGCAGCGCGATCCGCCCGGTCCACGCGGCCGGTATACGCACCGCCTCGTAGCGGCGGCCCTTGTGACGGACGAGCGCGCCGTCCTTGACGAGCTGATCGAGGATTTCGCGGATCTGCCTCCGGCCGACGGCGTCGGCCTCAAAATCGTCCAGGATGCGCCGGAAACTGGCGGCGCTGTCCTCCTGGCCGCGGATGTATCGAAGCAGATCGTCTTTCGAGGGGTTGCTGCCGTCGGTGGGGGCCACGGCCCTTTTGTTTCACATTTCGTGAAGGCTGACAACGCGCTCCGTGGCCAGGCCGGCGCGATTCTCGGTTGGCCTGCCGGATCTCGCCGGCCGTGACGACTTGCAGGCTCAGGTCGAGCGCGTCGCTCTCGCCGATGACGACGCGCCCGCCGCCGCAACGATTCCGGACGACTCGTTGGATTCCGATGGCTCCGGTGTCTTTGCCGTCGGGAACATCGACATATAGAAGCCAAGGAAGACCCCTCCGTATGCGGCTCCCGTGACGAAGTCGACGTCTTCGTAGCTGGGGCCGTCGGGGTTCAGCAGGTCGTATATGACCACGCTCAGCGTTCCCGCTGCGCCGTACACGATGACCCCTCGGATTCTCCCGCTATCCGCCGAGAAGAGCACTGAGTGGACCACACCGGAGACCGCTATGTACACGACCTTCATGCCCCAGCTTTCCCCAGCCAGAGACCCGTTCGGGGCCAGGAGCTCGGCGAGGGCGAAAACTGCTACGGCGACCGTGACGCCGGTCAGGAACCCGGCGGCGCTCTTGCGAGCCAGAGGCTCATCATGCATGGGTGGATGGCGCAAGAAATGCACGAACGTGTCGGTGATCGGCTGATAACCGAGCAACCGATCACGCGCGGGATAATCACCCACGGGCCGGGCGTCCCGGTGCCACATTCCGATCACTCGATTCCACGTCGTGATCGCTCGATTCCACATCGCGGACACCGTTTCCTTCGGAGGCATACCACATGAGATCTGGGCGGACCAGCGAATAGTTGTCGGTATCGTTGTCGGCGTAGCGTGAGCCGGAATGGCATCGCCGTCATCAGTCGATTCGTCGACTCGCTGCCGCGAGATAATGCATACTCTTCGTGGAAGGCCGGCCGTGACGCAAAAGCGTTGATTCATTCGGGCGGCCCTTCGGGCGGGGTTCCGAGTCGTCCCGTTCTGGCCCGGACCGGGAGCGCCGGCGAATGATCCCCGCGACGGAGACAGCATGAGCGGCGAAATCCTGACGATCCTGGGCGTGGGTATCGCCCTCGGCGGCCTCCTGTACACCAGCATGGCGCGGCTGGAGACTCGACTCGGCGGACGGATCAGCGCACTCGAGGGCCGGATACACGGGCTCGAGGCGCAGATCGGGCAGTTGCGCGAGCGCGTGGCGCGCCTCGAGGGGCTTCTGGAGGGACTGCGGGAAGCCATCACCGGACGGGCGGCGGCGGGGTGACGCGAGGCCGGGCCGTACCACGGCGTTTCGCCCGAATCGAGAGGGAGTGGGTCATGAGGAGACGACTCTGGGCGGTTTGGGTGGCCATGGCGTGTGCGTCGGCTGTGTTCGGCGGGCCGGCCGCGGCGCACCATTCCACCGCGATCTACGATTCCGAGAACCCGATCGAGCTCCGCGGCACGGTCGTGGAGTGGAAGTTCAGCAACCCGCATTGCATCATCGTCCTGGAGGTGACGGGCGAGGACGGCGAGACCGAGGTCTGGAGCCTGGAGGGCAGCAACACCAGTCTCCTGTTCCGCCGCGGCTGGACTCCGATGACGCTCCGGGCGGGGGACCGGATCATGGCCACCGTCCGGCCGCTGCGCAGCGGCGTGCCCGGCGGGAATTACGGCAATGTGCGATGGGAGGACGGGACTCCCATCGATCCGAGAGCGGAACGGTAGGGGGCGTCGTCTAGCCATGCATGGGAAACACCGTATCGCGTACGTTGGCGTTCTCCTCGTCACGCTG
>JAJEDW010000269.1 GCA_022821265.1 Acidobacteriota bacterium | reverse complement strand
ATCGGTGAACGCGGAAACGTCAAGCGCGTTGTCATGGGCGAAGAGATCGGATCCCTGGTCCGGTAGGGACGCCGGACGGGAAAAGGGTAAGGAGCCATGTCGACCAAGGACGAGATTGCACAGACTCGGGCCCGCATGCAGAAGGCGGTGGAAGACCTGCGGCGCGAGCTGGCCGGCGTCCGGACCGGCCGCGCCTCCCTGTCCCTGTTCGACGGCATCCACGTGGACTACTACGGCGCGCCCACGCCCATCAACCAGGTCGCGTCGATGGCCGTGCCCGAACCCAGCCTCGTGACGATCCAGCCCTGGGACGTATCGATCATCGGCGCCATCGAGAAATCGATCCGGGCGTCGGACCTCGGCCTGAACCCGTCCAACGACGGCCGCCTGATCCGGATTCCCATCCCTCCCCTCAACGAGGAACGCCGCCGAGAACTGGCCCGCCACGTCCACAAGGTGCTGGAGGACCACCGTACGGCCGTCCGGAACATACGCCGCGACGCGAACGACGACATGAAGCGGCATCTCAAGAACAAGGAAATGTCCGAAGACGAAGAACGCCGCACGCTGGACGAGATTCAGAAGTTGACCGACGAGTTCATCAAGAAGCTCGACGAGATCGCCAAGGCCAAGGAAGAAGAAATCCTGACGGTGTGATCCGCCGCCGGGCCGTTACTGCTTCCAGCGCCCCTTCTTGGACGGCGGAGCGGGGGCCGCCAGCTTGAGCCCAGGTTCGGCGTCCAGATCATAGCCGGACCGTTCCCCGCGCATCAGCCTGAACGTTCCCGCGCACGCGATCATCGCCGCGTTGTCGGTGGTGAGAATCGGGCGCGGATAGTAGAAGGCAACGTCCGTTTCGGCCGCGGCCTGGGCCATTGCCTCACGCAGCCGCCGGTTGGCGGCGACGCCGCCGGACAGCAGGATGGAACGCGGCCGGAACCGGCCGGCGGCTTCCATCGTGCGGCGGACGAGCGCCCGGACCACGCCTTCCTGGAACCCCGCGAGCAGGTTCAGGCGATCCGGATCCCGCCGGCTCGCCTCCTCGTCGAGAGGCTTCAGGCCCTCCTCCTTGAACACCCTCAGGACGGCCGTCTTGATCCCGCTGAAGCTGAAATCCATGGACTGGTCGGAGATCTTGGCCATGGGAAAACGACGGACGCCCGGATCGCCCAACGCGGCCAGCCGGTCGATGACCGGGCCGCCGGGATAGGGCAACCCCAACAACTTGCCGACCTTGTCGTAGGCTTCGCCCGCGGCGTCGTCGCGCGTCTTGCCGATCAGGCCGTACTCCAGGCGGGCGCAGTCGCCGGTCGTCGACTCCACCCAGAACAGGTTGGTATGCCCGCCGGACACGACCAGCGCGAGCGCGGGAAACTCCACGCCGGCGTTCTCGAGGAAGACCGAATAGATGTGCCCTTCGATGTGGTCGACGCCGATCCACGGCGCGCCCGACGCGTAGGCGAGCGCCTTGGCGTAGGTCAGACCCACGAGCAGCGATCCCACCAGGCCGGGCCCATAGGTGGCCGCGATCCCGTCGATGTGCTCCAGATCGGTTCCCGCCTCGTCCAGCGCCTGCCCCACCACCGGCTCGATCTTCCGGATGTGCTCGCGCGAAGCCAGTTCCGGGACAATCCCTCCGTACAGCGTGTGCGTGTCGACCTGGGAGTAGATGACGTTGGAAAGGACGCGGCGACCGTCCTCGACGACGGCGGCGGCCGTCTCGTCGCACGACGTCTCGATTCCAAGGACGCGCATCACTCGGCCAGCGCGGCCAGCGACGGTCCGTAGGGCGGCCGCGCGACGCCGCGTTCCGTGACGATGGCCGTGACGTAGTCGTGCGGCGTGACGTCGAACGCGGGGTTGAACGCGGTGACGTTCTCGGGCACGACGCGTACGCCGGCAAAGCGGGTCACCTCGGACGGGTCCCGTTCCTCGATCGGAATCTCCGCCCCGGTCTCCAGGGACAGGTCCAGCGTCGACGTCGGAGCGGCGACGTAGAAGGGGATGTCGTGACGAGACGCGAGCACGGCGACCGTGTAGGTGCCGATCTTGTTGGCGACGTCGCCGTTGGCCGCGATGCGGTCGGCGCCGACGATGACGGCGTCGATCAGGCCCTGGCGCATGAACGCTCCGGACATGTTGTCGGCGATCACGCGGACGTCGATGTCGTCCTTCCACAGCTCCCACGCCGTCAGGCGCGCGCCCTGGAGAAACGGCCGTGTTTCATCGGCCAGGACCTGGAGACGCTTTCCGCTTTCCACGGCGGCGCGAATGACGCCCAGCGCGGTGCCGTAGCCCGCCGTGGCGAGCGCTCCAGCGTTGCAGTGGGTCAGGACCGTACCGCTGGAGGGCAACAGCTCCTGGCCGAGCCGGCCCATGCGCCGGTTGCTCTCGATGTCCTCGTCCCGGATCGCCAGGGCTTCGGCGATGAGCGCCTCCCGGATCGCGTCCAAATCCACGCCGTCGGCGAGGAGGCGGTCGAAGACGCGCCTCATCCGGTCCACGGCCCAGAACAGGTTGACGGCCGTCGGGCGCGTTCCCGCCATGGTATCGGCGATCCTGCGGAACACGGCCGCGGCCGCGGCCGTGTCGGCGGCCCGCGACTGCTTCATGCCCAGGGCAATACCCATGGCGGCGGCGACGCCGATGGCGGGGGCGCCGCGGACGACCATCGTGCGGATGGCGTCGGCGACCGCCTCGAAGCTCCGGAAGAGGGGGTATTCCTCCACGGAGGGAAGCTTGGTCTGGTCAATCATCCGGACGCCCTCCGGCGTCCAGTCGATCGTCTTGATCATTCGCGTCGCTCCATCTCCGGATCGAACCCGGAATTCTAGCAGCCCGCGGCGGTGCCGTGCACGGCCGGACACCACGGAAACGCTGTGCTACATTGAACGCGATGCCCTTGACCGCGGCCCGATACGAGACCGTGATCGGCCTGGAGTGCCACGCGCAACTCCGGACCCGGTCCAAACTGTTCTGTTCCTGTTCGACCGCATTCGGCCAGGCCCCGAACCGGAACACGTGCCCGGTCTGCCTGGGCCTGCCCGGCACCCTTCCGGTCTTGAACCGGGACGCCGTCGCGCTGGCGGTTCGCGCCGGTCTGGCGCTGAACTGCACGATTCATCCGGTATCTCAATGGTCCCGGAAGAACTACTTCTACCCCGATCTTCCCAAGGGTTACCAGATCTCCCAGTTCGACCGTCCGTTCGCCGAGAACGGGCATCTCGATATCGCCGTCGACGGCGAAACGCGGCGGGTCCGCATTCAGCGCATCCACATGGAAGAGGACGCCGGCAAGTCGCTTCACGAGGGATTCCCCGACTCCGACCGCAACACGCATATCGACCTCAACCGCAGCGGGACGCCGTTGATCGAAATCGTCACCCATCCCGACCTGAGGTCGGCCGAAGAGTCGCAGGAATACCTGACCCGGTTGAAGGAGATACTCGAATACGTCGACGTCTGTGACGGAAACATGGAAGAGGGCAGCCTGCGTTGCGACGCCAACGTCTCGATCCGCGAGCCCGGCGCGGAGTTGGGGACGCGCACCGAGCTGAAGAACCTGAACTCGATCCGTTTCCTGGGCGCGGCGATCGCGCACGAAGCGGACCGGCAGGCCGGGATCATCGACGGCGGCGGCCGCGTCGTCCAGGAAACGCGTCTGTGGAACAGCGCGGAAGAGCGCACCGTCTCGATGCGGAGCAAGGAGGAGGCGCACGACTATCGGTACTTCCCCGAACCGGACTTGCCCCTGCTGGTCCTGGATGAACCCTGGGTCGCCCGGTTGCATGGGATGCTGCCGGAGCTTCCCGCCCCGCGGCGCGCCCGTTTCATCGGCGAGTTCGGCCTGTCCGCCTACGACGCGGGCGTTCTGACGTCGACACGGGCGCTGGCGGACTATTTCGAGGAGGTCGTCAAGCTGTGCGGCCGGGCCAAGGACTCGGCCAACTGGATCATGGGCGACCTGTTGCGGCTCCTCAAGGACGACGAGGCGGATCTGAAGGACCTGTCTGCGATGCCCCTCCAGCCCGCGATGCTGGCCGCGATGATCGGTCTGATCGACGCCGGGACGATTTCGGGCAAGATCGGCAAGACGGTGATCGAGGCCATGTACCGGTCCGGAGAATCGCCCGAAGCCATCGTCCGGACCCAGGGGCTCCGTCAGATCAGCGATACCGGCGAGATCGAGAAAATCGTCGACGCGATCATCGACGCGAATCCGGGGCCGGCCGCGCAGGTCCGGTCAGGCAAGGCGGGTACGATCGGGTGGTTCGTCGGCCAGGTCATGAAGGCCACCGAGGGCCGCGCGAACCCGAAGAGCGTCAACGAGCTGCTTCGCAAGAAACTTGCGGGCTGAACGCGACTGAATGTATAGTCCCCCGGCATGAGCGTCCGCAACCCGAGGAAGCGCGTCTCCGAACGGATGAAGAAGGAGATCGCGAACTTCTACAAGGAAGAGTTCGTGCGCCACCAGGCCCGCCTCGAGACTCAGAAGACGTTCTACCCCGAAGAGACGTATGTCGAGATCGAAGGCGTTCTGCGCAAGATCATAGACGAGATCGACAAGATGTCCGCGGCCGACAACTTCGAGGAGCTGGCCCAGCGCCTCCTGGAGCGGATCGACGTCGTCACCAGCTTGTCGCGCTCGAAGCTGGACCCGTCCTACCGGGTGCACTGAGCCGGCGCGCTAATAGCCCATCCTGAAGACGCCGCTGCTGACGCCGTTCACCGTGCCGTCGCGCAACCACTCGATGGACGCGTCGAACAACAGGGTCCGGTTCGCCTCCCACATCGCGTTGTGGGACGCGCAACCCAGATCGATCAGAACCTTGTCCTCGACGCCGAGGTCGTCATACAGCTCGCGTACGCGCTCGGCCGCGATCTGCGCGTCATGGATGCCGGCGACCAACAGCATCGGCGTTTCCGTGGCTCCGACGACGTCCGGGGTCCAGCCCCAGTTCGTGGTCCGCGGCGCGCGCCGGACGCCCGGCCCCCACGTGGCGCCGACCGGGTCGGACTCCATCATCGCTCTCCACACGGCGTCGCTGACGGCCGGTTCGTACTGGGACGGACACCCCACCTGCCGGTCCCAGTTCTCGACGAAGTCCCGCCGCGACTGCTTGGTCATCGCCGCGCCCGGCGCCGGCAGCTCCGGCGGATCGGCCGAAACACCGCGAAAATAGGCCGGCGCCAGCAGGACGATGCGGTCCACCTTCTCGCGGTTCCGGGCGGCGTACCCCCCGGCGCGGGGTCCGCCCAGCGACCAACCCAACAGGCTCACGCGCTCCACGCCTCGCAACTCGCGGAGGTATTCCACGACCGCGTCGATGTCGTTCCAGTCCGAGGCGATCGTCGTGGCGGCATAGGGGTAGCTGGACTCGCACGCCGCTTCCAGGAACAGGGGAACCATGTCGGCCTGCTGGGCGTCGGACAGGTTGCAGGGATCGTTCATCACCGTCGGCCGCGTCGAGCGGCCGTAACCCGTCATGTCCATCGAGAAGACGTCGAAGCCGGCCACGGCCAGCGCCGCCATCCAACTGTACCCTTCATGTGGAACGTCGAAAGCCACTTCGGCGGGCGTGCCGGCGCCGTGTATGAACAGCGCCACCCGGCCTTCCATGTTCCCGCCTCGCGCCACAACCTCCGGACGCACGCGCTCGCGGACATAGAGCTGCGCGATCTCGCCTTCCATCGAGGGGGCCGTGGATACGACGGGCACGTAATGATCGATCATGGAGAGGCCGTCCTCCTGGGCCGCGGGAAACGCGCCGCCGAAGGCGCCGAACGCGATCGAAAGCGAGACAGCGGCCAGGACCCGGAACGTAAGGACGGTCATTTCAGGTTGCCTCCATCGGGATCGGCGC
>JAJEDW010000325.1 GCA_022821265.1 Acidobacteriota bacterium | reverse complement strand
GGCGCCGAGGTGTCCTCCCTGCCGTTCGTCACCCGTCCCTGGGCTTGAACGCGGAAATCCGGGCGAGCGCCTCGAAGTGCTCGCGCTCCTCCCCGGTCAGCGTCTTCGGCGTGACGATCCGGAGCCGTACGAAGTGGTCGCCGCGGCCGCCCGTCCGGATGTTGAGCCCCATGCCCTTCATCCGTATCCGCTGGCCCGACGACGCGCCGGACGGGACCTTGATCGACTGAGGGCCGTCAAGCGCGGGGACCTGGATCGCCGCCCCCAGCGCGGCTTCCCACGGAGCGATCGGCGCATCGATCTCGGTGTCGTCGCCCTCGACGCGGAACGGCGAACCCGGCGACTGCCGGAGCCGGATATACAGGTCCTCGCCGTCGACGCCGCCCCCGGGCACGCGGATCCGGTCGCCGTCGCGGGCGCCCTTCGGCATGCGGACCTCGACGGTCTTCTGCTGGCTGCCGACCTGCAGCGTCAGCCGGCGCGTCACGCCGGTGTGCATGTCCTCGATCGGCAGGGCGAGCTCGGTTTCCGAGGGGCGGCGCCCGCGCCGTCTTCCCCGGCCCGGCGAGCCGGCCCCCGCCTGCGCGGCCGACCCGCCCATCCGGCCGAAGATGGCCTCGAAGAAATCGCTGAAACCGCTGGTCCCGGTCCCGGCCCTTCCGAGAATGTCGTTGAGGTCGAATCCGGTTTCGAAACCGCCGGACCATCCCGGCGGCGGACGGAACTCGGCCCCGTGTTTCCAGTTCGCGCCGAGCTGGTCGTAGCGCCGGCGCTTCTCCTCGTCACCGAGGACCTCGTAGGCTTCCTGGACTTCCTTGAACCTGTCTTCGGCGGACCGATCGTCGGGGTTGACGTCGGGGTGGTACTTCCGGGCGAGCTTCCGGTACGACTTCTTGATGTCGTCGGGGCTCGCGCCGCGCCCCACCTGGAGCGTCTCGTAATAGTCCTTGAACTTGACGGCCATGTCCCGACTTCCGCCAGGTCAGATTTCGAGGAACTTGGGGAACCGCACCAGGTTGCGGCATCCCGTGTCGCCGACCACCACGACGTCCTCGAGCCGGACGCCCCCCATGCCGGCGTAGTACAGGCCGGGCTCGACGGTCACGACGTGGTTGCGGCGGAACCGGCCGGTCGAGCGCAGGCCGAACGTCGGCAGCTCGTGAATGTCGAGCCCGAGTCCGTGCCCGGTCCCGTGGAAGAAGCCCTGCATCCGCCCGTCCTTCCGCCCGGTCTCGAAACCGCGCGCGCGGAAGTGTTCCAGGATCTTCCAATGAATGGAGTACGCGCTGGCCCGGGTCCGGATGTCGCGGAACCCGATCGCCTGCGCTTCCTCGACCGCGCGGTAGGCGCGCTTCAGCGCGTCCGAGGCCCGGCCGCGAACGACCGTCCGCGTCATGTCGCCGAAGTATCCGGTGGTCTCGGACCGCGGGAAAATGTCCATGATGATGGACGTGTGGGCGTGGATCGGACCGCTGCCCTCGTTGTGCGGGTCGACGCACTGGGGCCCCGATGCGACGATCGTGTGGCTCGGGACGGCGCCGCGCTCCATGATCCGGCTGTTGATGACGGCCTTGAGGCGCTCCGAGGTCAGAGGCGCGCCGTCCAGGCGCAGAACGCCGTTCCGGCCGATCGTCGTGCGCTTCAGGGCCGCGATGCCGGCGCCCATGCCTTCCTCGGCGATCTTCAGGGAGTCGTGGATGTGGCCGACCTCTTCGGGGGTCTTGACCTCCCGGTCCGGCCAGAACGGATCCGGCTGCGGCCGGACCGTGACCCGGGCCGCGCGCAGGTGGTCGGCCAACGCCAGGGGGAAGTTGGCCGGCACGCGGACCCGGCCGATCCCCAGGTCGCGAAGCACGCAGGTCAGGGCGTCGGCCATCGAGGGGGTCCCCACGCCGGACGCGCGCGCGCGCGCGATGTAGTCGGACAGGGCGAGGACCCGGTCCACGGACGCCTGGACGCGCGCGCGGTCCACCTCGAGATCGCTCATCACGGCGTATTTCAGCCGGCCCTTCTTGATGAAAATGAAGGGATCCGGGACGAACATCCGGGTCGCCCAGAGCATGTTGGCGTCGCCGTCGCTGGAGGCCACGATCAGTCGGGCCTCCGCCGCCGGGGCGTCCGAGGACCGTTTGCTATAGTGCTTCATGTGTCGAAGACCGCGGGAATCATCGTGATCGGCAACGAGATCCTGTCGGGCCGCACGCCGGACCGGAACGGGTCCTATCTTTTCCGCCAGCTTCGAGAGCTGGGCGTCGACGTACGGAGACTGTCGGTGATTCCGGACGAATTGGCCGTGATTCGCGATGAAGTGCGCCGGTTCTCCTCCGAATTCGACTTCGTGTTCACCTCGGGCGGCGTCGGACCGACGCACGACGACGTCACCGTTCCAGGGATCGCGGCGGCGTTCGGTCAGGGCGTACGCCGCGATCCCGAGCTCGTTGCGGCGCTGGAGCAATACTATCAGGGCGCGCTGGGGGGCGCCATGCTGCGCATGGCCGACGTGCCCGAAGGCGCCGTTCTGGTCCGCTCCCGGCCGACGCTGTTTCCCGTCGTGGCGGTCGGCAACGTCTACATCTTCCCGGGGGTTCCCGAGATCCTGGCGGCCAAGTTCGAGCGGATCCGCGAGATGTTCCGTCAGCCGCCGTTTCACGCCTCGGACGTCTTCGTCCAGGCCGAGGAAGGCGAGGTGGCCGACACGCTCCACGAGCTGCTGGAGGTGTTTCCCGACCTGGCGCTGGGCTCGTATCCGGCGTTCGAGAACCCGGACTACAAGGTGAGGCTCACGCTGGAGTCGAAGGACGCCGCTTACCTCGAGAGAGCGCGGCAGCGCCTGATCGAAAAGCTCGGCGAGCGGTCGATCACCCCGGTCGATCCGGCAAATTAGCCGCCGCCGCCCCGAAGCGGGTCGCGTTGGATCGAATACTCACGGAATATCGAGCGGACTTTCCTCTAAGCGAGGTAGTGCGTCTTGACGCGGTATCGCTCGTACACCGGCAACGCGCGTCGGTCACACGTGACCAGCTCGAGTCCGGCATTCGCGGCCGTCGCCGCGACCAGCGCGTCGTACGCGGCGCCGCCCCGAACCGCATGATCCGGCAGCGCGAATACGAATTCTCTGTACTCTCTGTCGCTGAGTCGTATGAACGGTTGCGGGAAACGGGCCTTCAGAAACCGGCTCACGACGGTTCCCGCGGCGCGGTGCGGCGCGGGCAACCGTGTCAGCACCGAATACGATTCCAGTGCGCAATGCGCGATCAATCTCGATCCGCTGTCCAGGGCGCGGCGCGCGGCGTCGTGGTTCTCGTGCCAGGACGCGAAAGCCGCGATCACGGCGCTGGTATCGGCGGTCCTCATTTTCGGATTTGATCCAACACGCCGCGGACCGTGTCCGCCCGCAGTGGCGGCAACGGGATGTCGGGGACTGCGACGACGCCCTTCCCCCGTTTCTTCAATTGCATCCCGGTGGGAACGATCTCGAGCTCGAAACCACGATCACTGGCGCGAATCTCAAGCTTCTGACCCGGTTCCAGACCCAACGACTCTCTTAACGGTTTCGGGACAACGATGCGGCCGGCGGAATCCATCTTGGTCTTCATGGCAGACATGATGCCACAAAAATGTCATCATCGGTGCCATCGTGATGGCAGATGAACGTTGGAAGGGTCGATCGGGACAGCCGATGTCGCGCGCGGATGACGCACCCCGCCCGACGCGGCCCGCATTTCTCATCGGTAGGGGGCAAGCGAACGGGAGCGAGAGTAGAGGAGGGACCTGAAAGTTGCCGCATCGATGGCGGGAACGGTTCTTCGAGGGCGGCGCCAGCCGTTGTCAAACGGGTAACGGTGGCAAGCGGTCGGCCAACCGATTCAGAAGGATGCGTGGAGACTGATCTGGATCTGCCCCTTCGAGCCGCCTGGTAACGTCTGGAGCATGTAGCCGGCCTGTAGCCGCGCCTGGTCGCTGATTCCGAAGCCAACGGCCGTGTAGAACCGGTTGCGGTCGAAGCGTTCTACAGTCCTGCCTCGTCCGACCTCGAGCTGCCCGTTTATGAAGACTTCGTTGTACAGCGCGAGGTAAATCGACCCGTCGCCGGTCCCTCGTCCGTTCAATCCGACATCGCCGAAAAGGGCGTAGCGAAACCGTGTCCGGAAGTCCTGGCCGTCGACCCAACGCTGTTCGAACCGGTAGCGATGGCGCAGAGAAACCAACCGTCCCAAGGGCTGGCGAACCAACGCTTCCTGATACACGCGTCGCTCGGCGCTGGTCTCGTCGCTGTCGCCGAAGGCGCCGCTCGTGATGTGCGCCACGCCGCCGGTGAACAGCACAGGGGCATTGGGCGGGGCGTAGGTCAGGCCGGCCCGGATCAGCAACTGCTCCAGGTCGCTTCCCGCGTTCCAGTTGCGGTGCTGCACGTCACCCTGTAATCCGATCGGCGAGTCGTCGAAGCGAGTCGACCAGAACAGCATGTACCAGGCCCCGAGCTGGTCCCGGTCGACCGGCGTCTGCGCCAGGGCCGCACCGGGGACCAGCATCGCGCCGGTGACAACAACGGCGCCGATCCACACGCGCAGCATGGGGTCAGATGTAGCGCACGACGCCGGTGGAGACATCGTACATGCCGCCCACGATTCGGATCTCTCCTTCCTGCTCCATCGTGGCCAGTACGGAGCTTTCTCGGCGAGTCTCCGCGATCACCAT
Organism: Acidobacteriota bacterium; assembly: GCA_022821265.1. Classification (GTDB taxonomy): domain Bacteria; phylum Acidobacteriota; class Terriglobia; order 20CM-2-55-15; family 20CM-2-55-15; genus JAJEDW01. The sequence continues at coordinate 28,088 of JAJEDW010000325.1, read as the reverse complement.
GCGCACGTTCTCTTCGGCAACCCCGTCGACGTAGTCGTCGTTGTCGACATCGCGCTCGCCTTCGATCGCCTCCACGGCGGGTTCGATCTTCTGCACGAGTTGCGTGAGATTGCCGAGCCGGGCGCTGCTGATGGCGCCCTTCACGGCGCCGCACGAGGTGTGTTCGAGGACGACCACGAGCTTCGCTCCCGCGAGTTGGCAGGCGAATTCCATGCTGCCGAGTATTTCGGTGTTCACGATGTTTCCGGCGACCCTGGCCGAGAAAATGTCTCCGATCCCCTGATCGAAGATGGTCTCGATCGGGACTCGAGAATCGATGCACCCGAGCACGACCGCGAACGGGTACTGCCCGGCGGCGGTCGCTTGAATCTGATCGCTGTAGTCGCGACGTACGGGAGTCCCGCCGACGAATCTCGCGTTGCCCTCGGTCAGGAGCGTGAGGGCGGCGTTCGGAGTGATGGCAGCCTGTGACGCGGCATCCTGGGCCGGCGCGAACTCCTGGTCGGCTTCCGCCTCGACGGGCGCCGAGTCGGCCGAGGGATCGGACGCGGAGCATCCCGCCAGGGCCAGGCCGGCGGCCGACAGGCCAAGACGTTGTCCAAAGGCTCGGCGTGACGTTGGCGGCAGCGTGCATGACGTGTCGGCAGCAGGCAAGGGTGTGATCCTGTTGAGCATCTCGTCTTTCCTCCTTCGGCCGTTGGGGCCGAGCACTAGCGTTGGCCAACCGTGGAAGCCACCGGCTGACGCGAACCTCTCATACGATACCAAAGACGTCTCGGTTCCGGGATCTGTTCGACAAGCGTCTGGTCGCCGTCCACCTCGTCTTGCCGCAGGTCCAAGTCCGACGGCCTGCTAGTCGAACAGGCCCGGCTGGTCGAAACGCAGGGGGATGTCGTCGAGGACGTTGTCCAGGCCCAGCTCGCGGCACAGCGGGATGATCTCGCGCGGCCGGCCCTTGCGGTAGCGGAGTTGCTCGGGCGTGGCGCCCAGGTCGACGTCGCAGCGGATGCGGGCCAGCTCGCGGCTGGTGCGGGCCAGCTCCAGGTTCTCGCGGATGCGCCGCAGGACGCCGTCGCGGCCGCGAATGGTGACGTTCTCCAGGTCCGAGGCCGCGATGTCCTCGATGGTCTCGCAGACCGAGAGCAGCTTGACGGCCGTCTTGCCGCCGACGCCCGTGATCCCGGGGATGTTGTCGACGGTGTCGCCCAGCAGGGCCAGCAGGTCCGGAACCTGCGACGGCTTCACACCGAGGCGGCCCCGGACGCCGTCCGGGTCCAGCCATACGTTCCGGGCCAGGTCGTAGATCCGGATCCGCTCGTCCACCAACTGGGCCAGGTCCTTGTCGCCGGAAACGATCACCACCGGGTGTCCCCGGTCCGCCATCTGGACGGCCAGGGAGCCCAGGACGTCGTCGGCCTCGTAGGTTTCCATCTGGAAGGCCGCGACGCCCACGGCCTCGGTAATGCGGCGGCAGTAGGGGAACTGGGTCTTCAGGTCGTCCGGCGGTGCGGCGCGGTTCGCCTTGTAGTCGGCGTAGATGCGGCGCCGGAACGAGTGCGCGCCCTCGAACGCGGCCGCGATGAACGGGGGGTTCTGGTCGCGGATGATGCGCAGCAGCGTCCTGAGGTAGCCGAGGACGGCGTTGGTCTTCATGCCCGAGGGCGCCGTGATGCTGGCGGGCAACCCGTAGTAGGAGCGAAAGACGTAGTTGAGCGCGTCGATCAGGAAGACCGGCTGCCCGTTCGTCGCGGGGGTGGGGGGCATGGATGTCAGGCCGGGTCCAGGGGCGTGGGATTCCCGTTCTCGTCGACGGCGACGTAGACGACCGTTGCCGACGTGACGTGGACGCTTTCGCGCTTGCCGCGCGGTCCGGTGCGCTGGGCGTCGACTTCGACCTCGACCGTGACCGAGGTGCGGCCCTTCCGGAGTGTCCGCGTGAAGAAAGTGACCGTGTCGCCCAGGTGGACGGGCGCGACGAAGTCCACCTCGTGCATCGCCTTCGTCACCAGGCGCCGAGACGTGTGCTTCCGCGCCTCGACGGCGCCGGCCATGTCGAGTTGGGCGAGAATCACGCCGCCGAAGACCGTTCCCATCGGGTTGGTGTCCTTCGGGTGCATGACCGTCCGGATGGCGATGTCGCCCGGGTCCACGGATCACGTCCTCAGGAACGGGTTCTCGGCGCGTTCCCGGCCGATGGTCGTTTCCGGTCCGTGGCCCGGGATGACGCGCGCGTCGTCGCCGAACGCCATCAACCGCGTCGTGATGGATTCGAGGATGTCGGGAAAGCATCCGCCGGGAAGGTCCGTCCGTCCGATGCCGTTCATGAACAGCGTATCGCCGGTGAACAGCACCGGGCGGTCCCCGTCGAGACGGAACGTCAGGCTGCCCGGCGTGTGTCCCGGCGTGTGCAGCGTCTCGATCGCGACGGCGGGGGACTCGACGACGTCGCCTTCCTTCAGCCAGCGGTCGATCCGGCCGCGAGGCGGCGCCGGCCCGCCGATCCACGTGGCCTGCCAGGCCAGATTGTCCAGGAGGAACAGGTCGTCGGCGTGGAGCGCCGCCTCCGCGCCGGTGCGTTCCTGCAGCGCGTGGATCGCGCCCACGTGGTCGATGTGGCCGTGCGTGCAGACGATCCGGCCCAGCCGGAGGCCGCGAGCCGCCAGGCGCTCGAGACTGTGCTCGGCGTCGTCGCCCGGGTCGATCACGATCGCCTCGTCGGAGTCCTCGCCCGCCAGGATCGTGCAGTTGCACTGGAGCATGCCGACGGCGAAGGTCTCGACGATCATTCGACGGCCTCGGCGTCGACGACGCGCAGGGCCCCGCGCGTCGCTCCCGAGCGTGCCTCCGGGTCACGGCTGCCGATCAAGGTCTCCTGGCCGGGGTTCAGGTGTTCGTCGATGACGATCTCGCCCTGTTCCAGGACGCCGGCCTCGTTCGAGTACGTGGCTTCCAGGACGATGTTGCGGTACGCCGTGTTCCGGCTCCGGTTCGACAGGCCGATGAACCATGCGGGACGCTGATCGTTCACCAGGTCCGCGCGGAACTCGACGTGGGTGAGGACGATGTCGATCCCGGGCGCGGGTTGGCCGAGCCAGCCGGCGATCGTGTCGCCGTAGTTCCGGTAGGCGGCCGCCAGCACGATGACGACGAGGACGACGCGGCGGCCGACGACCCAGCCGCGCGAGCGGAAGAAGCTCACCGCGCCACCGGCTCTTCCTGGAGTTCGATCTCCAGCTCCATGCGCTCGCCGCCGCGAACGACGCCGATGGGCACGACGTCGCCCGGCCGGCGGGTTTCCAGCGCCGCGCTGACGTCGGCGAGGCCGCGGACGTCGCGGCCGTCGACCGACACGATCACGTCGCCTCCGAGGGGAAAATAGACCCCCCCTATGGGTTCGAGCCGCGTCGGACCCCGAATGCCGGCCGTCTCGGCCGGACCGCCCGGCGTGAGCCCGGTGATCAGAACGCCCGAATCCGTGCCGAGGCGCAAAGCCTGCACCAGGGGAGACCCCAGCGACGAGAGCGCCGGGCTGCGGGGATCGATCCCGAGGTAGACGCGGCGGACGCGCCCGTAGGTGTGCAGGTCGCCGGTCACGCGGCGCACGGTCTCGACCGGGATGGCGAAGCCGATGCCGGTGGCGCCGGAGACGATCGCCGTGTTGATTCCGATCAGCTCGCCGTCGGTGTTGAGCAACGGTCCGCCGGAGTTTCCCTGATTGATCGCGGCGTCGGTCTGGATGACCCCCTCGATGATGATGTCCCGGTTGACGACCGGGGCCTGGATCGCGCGCCCCAGGGAGCTGACGATCCCGGTGGTCAGGGTCCGGTCCAGTCCGAAGGGGTTGCCGATGGCCAGCACTTTCTGCCCCACCTGCAGACCGCGCGTGGTCCCCATCGGCAGCGGCACCCAATCGACGTCGTCGGCCTCGACGCGGATCAGGGCCAAGTCGTTGCGCGGGTCGACGCCGACGACGACCCCGGCATGACGGCTGCGGTCCGCCAGCGTCACGACCAACTCGGCGTTGGCGTCCTGGATCACGTGGTAGTTCGTGACGATGTGGCCCTCGTCGTCGATCACCACGCCCGATCCGAAACCCGTCTCGGGAACGGCGCTGAAGAAGAACGTGTACGAATACGTGGTCGAGGCCACGTTCACGACGCTCCGGCTGTAGCGGCGGTATATGTCGATGTTGTTCCGCTCGTCCCCGTCCGGGCTGTCCTGGGAGACATCCGCGGGCCGGGGCGGCGGCGGTTCGGGCGCCGCCGCCGGGACGGGCTCGAACGGCGCGGCGAACGTGACCCTGGGGGCGGAGTCTTCGGCCGCGGCGCCGGCGGACGCGGCGGCGCCGGAACGCCATTCCAGCACGGCGTAGACGAGCGCGGCCGTGATGATCGATGACAGGATTGCGACTCTCGCGCGGGGGCCATGGCGTCGTTTCAGTTTAGTCCCGGCGATCGGGAATCTCAAACGCTTGCGCCGCCCCTATGGCCGGGTTCGCGCATCCACACCAGGGTCAGCGGTATCAGGAGCGTCACGCCGGCCGCGATGCCGGCCACGGCGCGGAAGCCCGCCCGGTCGAACGCGGCGGCCGAGGCAGCGGCCACGACGGCGATTCCGAGTTGGGAAGCCGCGTTCCGAACGGCCACGTAGGAGCCGCGGGTCCGCGCGTCGACCAGCTCGGTCGTCAGCGCGTGCAACGGGCCCTGACGGGCGCCGGCGGTGACGCCCAGGAGGCTGATCCCGGCGAACAGCCCCGGGCCCCAGCCCATGCCGGCGACGACCAGGAACAATGCCGCGAGCGCGAGGTTGGAGGCCAGGAGCACCCCTCGCTTCCCGACGCGGTCCGACAGCCAGCCTGACAACGGGGATGCGGCGGACGCCGCGACGCCGGCCGCCAGGAACAGCCACGCGTATCGGAGGACCGTCACGCCCTGCCCGTCCAGCCAGACGCCGACGTAGGTGATGAAGCCGACCAGGCCGCCCGAAGTCAGGAACGCGGCCGCGACGCCCGCGATGCGGTCCCGGTGCCGAAAATGCGCCAGCAACGAACTGCCCGCGCCCGTCCGCGGCCTGACGCCGGCGTCTTCCGGCAGCGTCCGGGCCGTGATCCAGGCCATCACGGCGCCGGCGAGGGCGAAGCCGGCGAAGACACGCATCCAGCCGTACGCGGTGGCGACGACGGCGCCCACGGGTACGGCGATGACGAAGGCGAGGAAATACGCGGTCGACAGGATGCCCATCGCCTTGCCCCGATGCCGGTAGGCGTAGAGGTCGCCCGCGTAGGAAATCGAGAGCGTCGAGAGCGCGCCGGCCGCGAAGCCCGTCAACATGCGGGACGCCGCCAGGGTGCTAAAATGCGAGCTTTGCGACGTGGCCAGCGAGCCGGCCGCGAAGGCCGCCAAGGCGATCGAGATCAGCCGTTTCCGGCCGATCCGGTCCGACAGCGGCCCCAGGAGCAGGGCCGAGGCGGCCGCCGCGAGCGCGAACACCGTGACGATCGTGCCCATGCGGCCGGGCCGGACGTCGAGGTCGGCGGCCATCGTGGCCAGCAGCGGAGGAACCAGTTGAGTGTCGGAAACACCCAGGAAGAGAACGGTGAACAGGATCAGAGCGCCCTTGGCCCGGAACCGGGGAAGCTGCGCGCCGCTGGACACCGGCGGATTCTAGCACATGGATTCCGGACGGATTGTCCCGGGGAACGCCTCCGGTTCCGGCGCGGCGCGGCCGGCCGGCGTCCGGAATCGTGAGCCGGGCATGGAGACGCCGTTCAACGCGTGGTTCGAGTGCTTTTCCGGGTGCGGCGCGCGCCGTTCGCTCGAGGACATCGTCTACCGGTGCCCGAACTGCGGCGGCCTGCTCGAGGTCCGCCACGACACGGGCGCGCTGGCCCGGGTTCCCGCCGGCGAATGGAAGGCGCGCATCGCGTCGCGCGCCCTCACCGACGGCGGCGTCTGGTCGATGCGGGAACTCGTTCTGCCCGCCATCGAGGAGGGGAACATCGTCTCGCTCGGCGAGGGCAACACGCCGCTGATCGCCAGTCCGCGGATGGCCGAGCGGCTCGGCGTCGCCGACATCCGGATCAAGCAGTGCGGGACTTCGCACACCGGGTCGTTCAAGGACCTCGGAATGACGGTCCTGGTGTCGATGGTCCACCGCATCCGCGACCGGATCCGGGCCGTGGCGTGCGCATCGACCGGCGACACCTCGGCGGCCTTGTCCGCCTATTGCGCGGCCGCCGGGATTCCGTCGATCGTCTTCCTGCCGCGCGGCAAGGTGTCGAAGGCGCAGTTGATCCAACCGATCTCGAACGGCGCGCTGACGCTGTCCCTGGACACCGATTTCGACGGCTGCATGGAGATCGTGCGGCAGGTGACCGCCGACGGCTCGATCTACCTGGCCAACTCGCTGAATTCCCTGCGCGTCGAGGGCCAGAAGACGATCAGCATCGAGTTGCTGCGGCAGATGGACTGGACCGCGCCCGACTACGTGGTGGCGCCGGGGGGGAACCTGGGCAACATTTCGGCCATCGGCAACGGGTTCGTGCTGGCGCGGGACCTGGGCCTGGTGGATCGCGTGCCTCGGCTGGTCTGCGCCCAGACCGAGCGGGCCAATCCCCTCTACCGGTCCTACCTGGACGGGTTCGCGCGCATGGACCCGGTCACCGCGCGCGAAACGCTGGCGACGGCCATCCGGATCGGCAACCCCGTCAGCTTTCCCAAGGCGATCCGCGCTCTGCGGGCGACCGACGGCATCGTCGCGCAGGTGTCCGAGGCCGAGCTGGCCGACGCTGCGGCATTCGGGGACCGGTTCGGCTTCTTCAACGATCCCCAGACCGGCGTCGCGCTCGCCGCCGCCCGGAAGCTGGTCGCCGAGGGGCGGATCCCGTCGGCGTCGCGCGTCGTCATCGTCAGCACGGCGCACGGGCTCAAGTTCTCCGATTTCAAGCTTCGAGTCCACGAAGGCCGCGTTCCGGCCTCGGAGCCCGCCCTGCGCAACCTGCCGGTCGAGGTCGCGGCCGACATCGACCGCGTACGCGCCGTCCTCGATGGTAAGCTACCTGCATAACCACGCATTCGGCGGTCCGCGGCCACGTGTTTCCAGCGGTTTGCGATCGCCCGGCGGGGGGTTGTGGTCAAGACGGACACAGTGCGGAGTGTGTTGTTCGTTCTCGCTGCGGGCGCCGTGTTCGGCGGTTCGGGGCGCGCCGAGACCGAGCTGTACTTTCCCGACGTCGGCGGCGGGGCTCGTTTCGCGCTGACCCATCCCTCGACGGGCGTCGCCGACGTGGAGTTCTCGCTGATCGGTCTGGACGGCGAGCCGATGCCCGGTCCCGTCAATCCGGTCCGTTACGAGATTCCCCCGCGCGGGCATTTCTCCATGTCGGCCGAGGACGTGTTCGCGCGATCGTTGGACGGCGTCTCGGCGTGGGTCCGAGTACGGAGTCCGGTCGCGGGAATCGGCGGCGTGCTGTTCCACTCCGCTCCCGAGGCGGGACTGGAGGGAGAGAGCGCCGTCACGGCGTGGGGCGATCAGGTCGTCCCGATCCCCGACGGCGGAGCGGGATCGGTTCGCACGTTACGAGCCGTCAACCCCACCGACGAACCGGCGGGCCTGATCGTGACGATCCGGAGCGTCACGGGCGCGTCGGTGGCCGTCACCTCCGACGTCCTCGCCCCCGGCGCCGGACGGGAGATCGACATCGATGCGCTGGCCGGCCGTCGGTCGGGGCCGCTGACGGTTCGCCTCAACTCGAACGTTTCGCTGGCGGCCGAAGCCCGGATCGCCGCGGGGGGCGCCGAGTCGCGCATCGCGGGACAGGCGGCGTCGGGCACGTCGGCCACCCGCCGCGTCGCGCCGCACGTGCCGCTCGGCAACGGGTTCGAATCGACGTTGTTGCTGGCGAATCCCACCGGCCAACCGGTGAACGTCACGGTGACGCTGTCGGCCGGGTCGGGCGAGGTCATCGACCCGTTGCGGCCGGGACCCATCCGCCGCACACTGACGGTGGGCTCGAACGCGACCGCGGTCCTCGACGGCGCCGGCTTGACCGGGTTGCCGGCGGCGCCCGCGGTGAACGGTTGGCTCGCGGTGGATTCGCCCAACGTGCCGCTGGGCGCGGTTCTCGTCGTGTCCCGGGGCGCCTCGGCCAGCGCGTACGCGTTGCAGGCCGTCGAAGCCGGCATGAGGTTCTTCCCGTACGCGCCCGGCACGGCCGACGAGGTCAGCCTCGCGCTCACGAACACGGGGGCGTCGGACGCCGCGATCGAACTCGTCTTCGTCGATTCGCGCGGCGGCGCCCTGTCTCGCGCGCGCCGGGTGATTCCAGCCGACTCGAAGCGCGTGATTCCGCCGGCGGACCTGTTTCCCAGGGCCACCCTCCGCAAGCCGGGCTGGGTGGGCGTCGTCGGCGCGGAGCGCGTCCACGGCGCCGCCGTGTTCGCCGGAGCCTCCGGACGATCCCTGTCGATCGTGGGGGCGCTGGCGCTGCCCGAGGCGACGCTGTTCGAGCCGGCGCCGATCCGTCCCTATTTCACGTCGGTCCGGCCCCCGGTGCCGGCCGAGCCCGGGAGTCGCCTCGTTTTCGCCGTGGGCGGCGTGAACAGCGACGCGGTCGTACTTTTCGGAGACCGGGTCGTGCGCCCCCTGTTCTCGCCGTTCGGACGGGTTTTCGTGGATGTGCCCGCGGACGTCGAGGCCGGATACGTCGATATCCGGCTGCGGTCGGACCGAGGCGTCGAGTCGGAACCGGTCCCGATACTGGTGGGCTCGCTGGGCGATGTCTCGATGCTCCGGGACATCCGGAGCCGGGCGTTCTTCCACAAGTTGGACGTCGGCCCCGAGGGCCTGCGGCTGGACCGGCCCATCGCCGTGCCGATACGCGGCGCCCGGGTCGAGGTCTACGAGGAATCGACGAACCAGACTTTCGCGGTGGCCCGGACCGATGACGCCGGGCGTTACAGGATTCCGGCCCCGCCGGCGGAAGGATACGCCGTCCGCGTGCTGGCTTCCGACGGCGTGTCGGGCGTGCGCGTGGCCGACAATACGTCGACGTCGGGAGACGCCACGCACTTCTTTTCCGCGGCGCTGGGCGCCGAGCCCCCGGCCGCGACCGTGGTCACCGACGCCGGCCGGGCGGCGGGCGCCTTCAACATACTCGACGTCATGCGGCGGGCCAACCGCGCGCTGGAGACGATCGATCCCGAGTTGCCGATCCCGGCCGTGACCGTCTACTGGAGCCCGATGAACACGCGGCGCGACGGCGATCGGTCCACGGGAGCGATCGGCATCACCTACTTCGACACCGCCAGCGGCAACGCCTACGTCCTCGGCGACCGCCAGGTCGACTCCGACGAGTACGATGACTCGGTCCTGGTGCACGAGTACGCGCACCTGCTGGCCGACCGGTTCTCAAGGGACGATTCGATGGGCGGACCCCATCTGGCCGGCGACGCGCTGGATCCGCGCGTGGCGTGGTCGGAAGCGTGGGCCAATTTCTTTTCGGCGTACGTGACGGGCGATTCCGTGTATCGCGACACCTTCGGCGTCGGGGGCGCGTCCGTGCTCGAGTTCGATCTCGAGGACGACGCGATTCCGGGAGACGCGGGGGGATATCGGAGCGAGTTCGCCGTGCACTCGTTGCTGTGGGACCTGGTCGATGACGGCGGCGGGATGGACGACGACGGCGTCGCTCTGGGCATGGACCCCGTGTGGCGGGCGTTCCGCGCGATGTCGGCGGACGCCTACGTCTACGCGCCGACGTTCCTGGACCGCCTGGTCGCCGTCGACGGTGTGAACGCGGGCGCGGTCGAAGAACTGGCCCGATCGCGGATGATCGACTACCGGGCTTCCGGGACGCCGACGGTTTCCAACCCGTTTCCGCGCCCGATCTCGGTCGATTCGCCGGTGACGGGAGAACTGGATTCGCTGTCGCGCGGACGGAGCAACCTGGCGCAGTCGGCGCACCTGTTCGCCTTCGACTTCGCGGGCGGCGCGATCTCGGTACGTCTCGACATCACAGGCCCGGGGCCGGCGATGAATCCGGCCGCCAACGACCTGGACCTGTTTCTCATGGATGCGAACGGCCGCGTCCTGGAGCGATCCGACCTCGGGCTCGACGGTCAGGCGGAGCTGATTTCGACCGACGACCTTCCATCGGGCCGGTACGTGGCGGAGGTGCGCAGCTACTACACGCGCGCCGAAACCGGCGTGGTGGTCCACAATTCCGGCGCGTACGAGTTGACCGTGCTGATGCCGTAGCCGGCCGTCGCGTCATGCGGTCCGGTACCGGTCGGCGGCCGCCGTGACGCCCGTGCCGCGCGGTCCCTGGTATCCCTCCTCGGCGAGGATCTCGTCCAGCGCGCCGAGGAACAGCAGGACGTTGCGCTCCAGCGACGACGATCCCATCAGGCCGATGCGCCAGATGCGGCCCTTGAGCTCCTCGATGCCGCCGACGATCTCGATGCCGTGCCGGGCGAGCAGCTTTCCTCGGACGCGCGCTTCGTCGACGTTCTCGGGCACGACGACGGTGTTGACGGTCCAGGCGCGGACATCCTTGCCCGCGAACATTTCCAGCCCCATCGCTTCGAGTCCGGCGACGAGCGCCTCGTGATTGGTCCGGTGGCGTTCGAAGCGCTCCCGGAGCCCCTCGTCCGCGATCAGGCGCAGGGCCTCGCGCAGCGCGAAGACCAGCGAGACGGGCGCGGTGTGGTGGTAGCGGCGTTCCGCGCCCCAGTACGTCCGGAGCCGGCTCAGGTCGAGGTACCAGCTCCGGACCGGGTTCCGGCGCTGGTCGAGCCTCCGGATGGCCTTGTCCGACAGCGTGATCGGCGCCAGGCCGGGCGGCACGCTCAGGCACTTCTGGCTGCCGCTGTAGACGAAGTCCAGTCCGTTTCGCCGGACGTCGATGGGTTGACCGGCCAGCGACGCCACGCAGTCGACGATCGTGATGACGTCGTCATGACCCCGGAGAACGTCCACGAGCGGCTCGATCGGCTGGGAGACCCCCGTCGAGGTCTCGACGTGGACGAACGCCACGACCCTGGGCCGATGTTCCTCGACGGCGGTCCGGAGCGCGTCGGGCTCCACGGCGCGACCGAGGGGCGCCTCGACCCGGCGGACGATGCCGCCCGCGCGTTCGGCGATGGTCTGCATGCGGTCCCCGAAGAAGCCCGCCGTGCACACGACGACGTTGTCGCCGGGCTCGATCATGTTGACCATCGCCGTTTCCATCCCCGCCGTGCCGGTCCCGGAAATCGGCAGGGTCAGCGGGCTGTCGGTCTCGAAGACGCGCTCGAGCCCGGTCTGGACGTCATCCATCACGCCGACGAACGCGGGGTCCAGATGGCTCACCATCGAGTTGGACATGGCGCGCAGGACGCGCGGGTCGCAGTCGCTGGGGCCGGGTCCCATCAGGATGCGGAACGGTGCGTTGAACTCTTTCACGGTCCTCCGATGCTCCGATGGCGTGTTTCCGTCCACGCGGCAAACGGCTGATTATACAGCGTCCGGCGACCGGGTGAACGAGGGCCGACGGAGATCCGGGGCACGGAGCTTCGAGGCGCCCGCCGCCACGGTCGATTCATAGCGCTTCCTCTCCGAATCGCTCGATGGCCTCCAGCGTTTCGCGGATGTCGTCCCACGTCGTCGTGTGGTTGATGACGCACAAACGAAGCGCGAACCGCCCCCGGAGCAGCGTCGATGACATGAACGCGCGTTCCTCCCAGAAAACGCGGGCGAGGACGTTCCTGTTGATCCGGTGGAGCGCTTCCTCGGTCTTCGCGCCCCCTTCCGGGTTGACGCGGAAGCAGGTGATGCCCAGCGAGACCGGCGCCAACAGCTCCAGCAGCCGGCTGTCGGCGATGTGCCGCGCGGCGCGTTCGGCCAGCTCGATGCCCTGGGCGACTGCAGCCCGAAACGCGGCCATGCCGAAGATCTGCACGGACATCCAGATCTTCAGCGCCCGGTCACGGCGGCTGAGCTGCAGGCCCCGGTCCGCCTGGTTCGGGTGATTCGACCCCCATATGGAATCCTGGAGTACATCGTGGTGGAAGGAGAACGCATGTTCGAGCGTTCGCACGTTCTTGACCAGCAGGCACCCGGCCTCGTACGGCTGAAAGAACCACTTGTGCGGATCGACGGCGATGGAATCGGCGCGCTCGATGCCGCGGAGCAGGCTGGCGCCCGGCTCGGTGACGGCCGCGCTCCCGCCGTACGCCGCGTCGACGTGCAGCCAGATGCCCTCGATCGCACAGTAGTCCGCGATCTCGCTCAGCCGGTCGATGGCGCCGGTGCTGGTGGAACCGGCGTCGGCGCAGACCGCAACGGGGACGCATCCCGCGGCGCGGTCCGACGCGACGGCGGAGGACAAGGCCTCGGTATCGAGACGGAAGTCCGCGCCGGTCGGCAGTATCCGGACGCAGTCCGCACGGACGCCGGTTATCCGTGCGGCCCGAACTTGCGCGCTGTGGCTCTGGTCGCTCATGTACACCGTGGCGCGCTCGGGATTCCCGGCGGCCTCCCGCGCCGCCACGAACGCGTTGAGCGCCGAGGCGGAACCCCCGCTGGTCAAGATGCCGCCAGCCGTGGCGGGGTATCCCAGCCATTGCCGAAACCAGTCGGTGACGACGGCCTCGAGCTGGCTCGGACCGCTGGCGGTCAACCAACTCGCCGCGTTGATGTTGAAGCCGCTTACCAGGAACTCGGCCAGCACGCCCGGCCAGGTGGGCGCGGACGGCACGAATCCGAACGCGCGTGGATGATCGAGGCGCATCGCGGGGGTCAGGACCTGCCGGATGGCGCGGTCGATGACCTCGCGCGGCGGCCGGCCGCTTTCCGGAGGATCCTCCGCCAACCAGGCCGCGAGTTCCTGCTTGAACTCGCCGTCCCAGGCGCGGTCACCCGGCAGATCCGTGCTCCGGTTGATCAGTATGTCGGTGACGTGCGTCGCGAGATCGCGCATCAATTCGGGCGGCATTGCGAGATGGTCGGTCATGATAAGTGCTCCAAGCGAAGCCGGCCGCGGTTCTTCCGGGTCCTCAGCACGCGCGGTTCTCCGGATCGGCCAGCGCGAGCGCTCGGGCGACCGCCTCGTCCGCGCCGTCGGCCCGATGCATGTCGATCCGAGCCGAATCCGTCGCGGCGCGCCAGGTCCGGAGCCCGACCAGGGGGGTGCCGGTCTTGGCGGCCAGGGCGATCTCGGACAACGTTCCGGGACCGCCTTCGATCGCGATGACGGCGTGGGCGGTGAGGACGTTGATCGCGTTCCGGGCCTCGCCCATGCCGGTGACGACCGGTATCGTGACGAACGGGTTGGCGGTGTGTTCCTCGTCCCCGGGCAGAATGCCGACGACGATCCCGCCGGCCCGGGCGGCGCCCCGGGACGCGGCTTCCATCACGCCCCCCCGGCCGCCGGTGACGAGCACCGCGCCGGCCTCGGCGATCCGCCGGCCGACGCGCTCGGCCAGCGCCGCCGTGTCCGGTCGGCATTCGCCCGGCCCCATGACGCCGATCCGAAGAGGTCTTTCCGCCCGGTCCATCAGTTCATCATGGCCTGGATCCTCCGGATGTCCTGGAGGCAGTCGCCGATCTCCTCCTGGTCGGGCGCGTCCGGACGGATCTTCAGGTATCGGTCCAGGTCGCGCCCGGCCGGTCCGAACTGACGGAGCTGCAGCCGGAGCATGCCGCGTTCCTTGTAAAGTCCGGGTTCGGCGGGATCGGTCAACACCAGCAGCTCCAGCATGACCAGCGCCTTGTCGATGGCGCCGCCGTTCACGTAGATGACCTTCAGGTTGTTGAGCATGCGGGCGACCATCTGCCGATGCGAGACGCGCCGGAGCCAGCGTTCCGCGTCGTTCGCGCCGGGCGCCGTCCTTCGGACCAGCTCCAGGCACTGTTCCCGCGTCAGGACGGCGCCCGAGTTGAACGGGTCCAGGAAGGTTTCGTCGGCGCCTGCGACATGCTTGACGATGAAGTGTCCCGGGATGCCGACGCCCTCGATCCGGAAACCGATGCGCGAGGCGACCTCCATGTAGACGGCCGACAGGGTGATCGGGATGCCCGTCCGCCGGTCCAGCACGTCGTTGAGAAAGCTGTTGCGCGGGTCGTAGTAGTCCGTGCTGTTCCCTCGGAAGCCGTATTCCACGAAGAGCACGTCGTTGATGGCGCCGATCGTGTCCAGCGGGGACCGATACCCCCTCAGGCGGCCGTCGATGTCCACGGCCATGTCGTCGAGGCGGTCCAGGTACGGCCCGAGCGACAGTTGCGGGTATTCCTCGCAGGCGAGCAGAAGCGCCGCTTCGGCGATCGGTATCGCCAGATCGGGCAGCGTGACGAGTTCCTCGAAGGTCTTGCGCGACCGTGCCGTCACGGCCCGGTCTCCCGGGCGAGCCAGCCGCCGAGATCCGCGATGGACGGGATCACCCAGTCGGCGTCGCCCAGCCGCGACCGGTCGTAGGAGTGTTCGACCGCCAGGCAGGGAAGGCCGGCCGCCTTGGCGGCGCGGATGCCGCCGGCGGAGTCCTCGATCGCCAGGCACGCACCGGACGAGGCGGAATCGCCCGGGGCCGTCACCCATTCGGCGGCCTTCAGGAAGGCCTCGGGATCCGGTTTGCCGCGCTCCACGTCCTCGGCCGCCACGACGACCGTGAACCGGTCCCGGAGGCCCCCGGCTTCCAGAACGAAATCGATCTCCTCGCGCCGGGCGCCGGATGCGATGGCCAGGGGCCCGCGTCGGCCGGCGGCCTCGACGGCCGCCCCGGCGCCGGGGAAGAGAATGGACCGCCCGTCGGACTGGCCGCGCTCTTTCAGGATCCGGTGGTAGTGACGGGCCTTGTCGTGGACGAGAGCGTCAAGCCGGTGAGGCTCGAGCGGGCGGTCCCGGTCGGCGAAGAGCGTTCCGAACAGCTCGCGGTCGGTAAACGGGAGGTAGCGCTCGAAGTACTCCGCCTCGGTGACCCGCATGCCCTCGCGTTCGGCGACGGACCGGAACGCCTCCATGTGCACCGGCTCGTCGTCGGCCAGAACCCCGTTGAAGTCGAAAATGAAGGCTTTGAACATGGGATTCGTCCAGGCAGCTACTGTGGCGTCCCGCAAGTTCTTGGCATCGTTTCAGTGGGTCTGTTTTCTTGAACTGACGCCGCGGCTCGCGCCGCGTTGTCCACCCGCGGCGCGGGACGCCGCGGGTCCAGTTGAGCATATGACAATGGTCTCAGTGACTTAGAGGTCTGAGCATCGGCCCCAATCATCGGAAACGCCCGAACCCGCAGGCGATCGCTTGGCCCAATGACCGCCCCCGACTTCGGCAGCGAATTTATGGGATACGACACTACCACGGTAACACGGTTCCGAGTGGCCCGCGGCCGGCCGGCCGGGCCGGCGCGATCGGTTAGAATAGGCGGCTCATGTCACACGATGTGATCGTCGTCGGAGGCGGGGCGGTCGGCATGGCCGTCGCGCGGGCGCTGGCACCGGAGCGTTCCGTCCTTCTCGTCGAGAGAGACCGCCCCGGCCGGCAGGCGTCGTGGGCCGCGGCGGGCATGCTGTGCCCCCAGAGCGAAGCCGAGGAGGACGGGGCGCTCTTCCGGTTCGGTCTGGACAGCATGTCGATGTACCCCGGTTGGGTCTCGGAGCTTCGGGACGAGACCGGCATCGACGTGGAGTATCGCGAGGACGGCGTTCTCGTGCTGGCCTCCGGCGCCGAGGAGTGGGACGCCCTCGGGCGGCGCGCGGCCTGGCAGCGGCGCATCGGGCTGGACGCCGAGCTGCTGGACCCGGACGCGGTGGCGCGTCTCGAGCCGCTGCTCACGCTGGAGGTCGCCGGCGGGTTCTTCTGTCCGGGGGACCACCAGGTCCGGCCGCGCCGGTTGCTGGACGCGCTGGAACGGTCCTGCATGCTGCGGGGCGTGGACGTGGCTTCCGGCGCCGGCGCCGCCGCGGTCCTCGCCGCCGGGGACGCCGTTCGCGGCGTCCGGGTCGGAACCACCGAGATCCATGCGCCCACGGTCGTCGTCGCCGCCGGGGCGTGGTCGTCTTCGATCGACGGGCTGGCGCCCCGAGTCGAGATTCGGCCCCGGAAAGGCCAGATCCTGTCGCTTCGGATGCCGGGCCCGCGCGTTCGGCGCATCGTCCGCTGGCGTCATCTCTACCTGGTCCCGCGAAACGACGACGCCCTGATCGTCGGGGGCACGGACGAGGATGCGGGCTTCGACCGCAATGTCACGGCGGGCGGCGTGGCCGCCCTGATCGACGGCGCGCGGCGAATGGCGGCCGCCGTGGGCGCGTTCCCGATCGAGGAGACCTGGACCGGACTGCGGCCGATGACCCCGGATGGCTTGCCGGCCATCGGCGAGGCGGGGCCCGACGGCCTGTACTACGCGCTGGGGCATTATCGAAACGGGATCCTGCTGGCCCCCGCCACGGCGGAGATCGTCCGGGCCGCCCTTGCCGGCGATCCGGCGGCATCCTATGCGGGGGCGTTCACACCGGCGCGGTTGCCCGAGTCCGTTCCCGCCGACAGGGTATAATCACCCCATATGATCGACTCCGCGATCGTCGACAAGGTCCAGCGAGGCGAGCGGCTCACGCTCGCCGACGGCGTGGCCCTGTACGAGACCGACGACATCCACGGACTCGGTCGACTGGCCGACACCGTTCGCACGCGGCTGAACGGGGACCGCGTCTACTTCAACGTCAACCGCCACATCAACTATACCAACGTCTGCGCCATCGACTGCCAGCTCTGCCAGGGCGCTTACGCCCGGAAACCGGGCGAGCCGGGCGGCTACACGATGTCGCTGGAGCAGGTCTTCCAGTTCGCCGCGCAGAAGTACCACTCGGGCGTCACCGAGTTCCACATCGTCGGCGGGCTCAATCCCGCGCTGCCCTTCGCCTACTACACCGACCTGCTCGAAGGCCTGAGGGAACGCTTCCCGACGGTTCACCTGAAGGCGTTCACGATGGTGGAGATCGATTTCCTGAGCCGGATCTCGAAGCGGCCCGTGGAATGGGTGATCGAGAGGCTGAAGGACGCCGGCCTGGGAAGCTGTCCCGGCGGCGGCGCCGAGATCTTCTCGGAACGCGCGCGGCCGCTGATCGCCGGCCACAAGATTTCGGGCGCGCGCTGGCTCGAGGTCGCGCGGGCGGTCCACGCCGCCGGGGTCCGTTCGAACGCCACGATGCTCTACGGCCACATCGAGACCATCGACGAGCGCGTCGATCACCTGATCCGGCTGAGGACGCTCCAGGACGCGACCGGCGGCTTCAACTGCCTGATCCCGTTGGCGTTCCATCCGGAGAACACGTTCTACAGCGACCTGCCCCCGACGACGGGCACCGACGATCTGAAGACGATCGCGGTGGCCAGGCTGATACTCGACAACGTCCAGCACATCAAGGCGTACTGGGTCACGCTGACGCCGGAGCTGGCGCAGGTGGCCCTGGGTTTCGGCGCCGACGACCTGGACGGGACGATCGTCGAAGAGCGGATCATCCAGGGGGCCGGCGGGGAGGCGGGACTGGGCATGACGCGCGCCCAGATCGAGAGCCTGATCCGCGCCGCCGGCCGGACACCCATCGAGCGCGACACGCTCTACCATCCGGTGGCGGCGGGCGCGGACCGCGCCGCTCCCGCGCCTACCGGCGAAACCGGACTTCGGCCAGCATGAAGGCCATGCCCTCCGGGGCCAGCGACAGGCCGAGGAAGTCCGCCTCCAACAGCGCGCGAAGCGCGTCGACGGACCGATCGTCGATGGCCGTCACCCGCATCGTGGCCTGACAAAGGTCGTCATCGACCCGCAACTCGCAATCGTGAGCGCCGAAGCGCTTGATGATCCAGTGCAGGCGGCCCGCCAGCGTCCGTGTGTTCACGTCGCCGTCGAGCCGGGCCAGCGTGTGTCCCGGCAGCCAGAAGCAGCGGTTCCCGCCGTAGAGCAGACGGTAATGGTTGCGCTTGACCTCCAGGACAAGGCCGGCGTCGGTCGGGATGTCGAGTTGATCGCGATGGTAGGCCGAGCGGCAGTATGTGAAATCGCCGACCTCGATCCGCCGGGCAGGCGAACCCGGCTTCATCCCGTCGCGCACATGGCGTCGGGGCCGTCCGCCAGCTCGATGCGCGCGTTCTCGCCGCAGGTGAGGCACTCCGGGTCCCGGCGGACCTTGAACTCGCGGAAGGACTGCTCCAGGGCGTCGTAGACGAGCAACCGGCCCGCCAACGGTTCGCCGATGCCGAGCAGGAGCTTGATGGCCTCGGTGGCCTGGATCATCCCGATGGTTCCGGGGAGCACGCCCAGGACGCCCGCCTCGGCGCAGCTGGGAGCCAGCTCGGGCGGCGTCGCCGCCGCGTAGAGGCAGCGGTAGCACGGCCCCTGGCGGGGAATGAACGTGGACGCCTGCCCCTCGAAGCGGAAGATGCTGCCGTAGGCGACCGGCTTGCCGAGCAGGACGGCCGCGTCGTTGACCAGGTAGGCCGTCTGGAAGTTGTCCGATCCGCTGACGATGACGTCGTAGCCGGCGAAGACCTCTTCCACGTTCGAGGCGTTCAGACGCATGTTGTGCGTCCGGACCTTCACGTCGGGATTGACCTCGAACAACGTTCGGCGTCCCGAATCGGTCTTGGGCGTGCCGATCGACGACGTCCAGTGGAGAATTTGCCGTTGCAGGTTCGATTCGTCCACCACGTCGTCGTCGACCAGGCCGAGCGTGCCGACGCCCGAAGCCGCCAGATACAGCGCGGCCGGAGAGCCCAAGCCGCCGGCTCCGACGAGCAAGACCTTGCTTTTGAATAGCTTGAGCTGTCCTTCTTCACCTACTTCAGGAATCAATAGGTGGCGGCTGTAACGCGCCATGCGGTCCTTGTCGACGGTTTCGGGAACGACCAGGGGAAAACCGAGGTCCTTCCAGTCACGGATGCCGCCCGCCATCGAACGGACGTTCCGGTAGCCCAGTTCACGCAGGCTCTTGGCCGCGAACGCGGAGCGGACGCCGCCGGCGCAGTACACGACGACCGGCTGGTCCTTGTCCTGGAGAAGCTTCTCCACCTTGACCTCGAGGAAACCGCGCGGCAGGAACAGGGCGCCGTCGATATGCCCCTGGTCCCACTCGTCCTTTTCGCGAACGTCCAGGAGCGCGAAGTCGCGCGGGCGGCCCAGCCCCTTCTGCACGTCGCTCGGAGCGACCTCGTCGATCTCGCGCTTCACGCCTGCCAGCAGATCGTTGAAATTGGGACTCATCGTTCTCCCGCCTGAAAATGATTCAAGTCGATCAACTTTGTCATGTATCCAACCCTCAACGTTACACCACCGCGCCGGGCATTCACAAGCGTCGGCCCGCCGCCTCCCAGCCGTCGCCCCGTTCCCGGAGCGCATCGAGCGCGGCCTGCATGCGTTCGCGGGCGGCGCGGACGGCGTCGGATCCGGCGCCGGCGTCGACGCGGATCGGCGGCGCCCCGAAAACGCGCGCGCGCGTGAACGGGAGCGGAACCTGGAACCGGTCCCAACTGCGAAGCTGGAGCTTCCGTTTCATGGCCACGTGAAAGCAGAAGATGGCCGCCCCGGTCTCGCGCGCCAGGATGGCCGCGCCCGGCTTGGCGACATGACGGGGTCCGCGCGGCCCGTCCACGCTGAAGCCGACGTCCCGGCCGCGGCGGACGGCCGCGGCCATTTCCGCCAGGGCGCGGAACCCGCCGCGGGAACTCGAACCGCGCGCCGTGGCGTATCCCAGCCGTTCGATCACCCGCGCGATCATCTCGCCGTCGACGTTCATGCTGATCATGACGACGATGCCCCGGCCGCGAAAATACCACGTCGCGGGCACGATGCGTCCGTGCCAGAACGCGAAGATCGCCGCCTGGCCGGACGCGTGGATCGCGTCGAGATGCTCGAGGCCCTCGGTTTCCCAACGGATGGTTCGTCCGACAAGACGGATGGCCCAGTATCCGGCCGAGGCGGCCAACGCGATCTTCAGGCGCCGCCGGAAGCCGCGCCGGCGCGGTTCGGCGCTGTTTCGGGCCGACGCGTTCAAACGTAGTCTTTCGGATTCCGCTTGAACTTGTCGTAACATCCCGCCGAGCAGAAGCAGTATTCGCGTCCCTTGTACTCCATCGTGAACGCGGCCGCCGCCGCGTCAATGGGCATCAGGCAGACCGGATCCGTTTCCATCGGGCGCGCCTCCGTTGGACCGTGCGTACCACAGGATAGATCAAGACGGCGGTTTGGGGAACGGATCGCGGACGGCCCCGCGGCGGCCGGTTGAGGCTCGCGTCCGTTCCGGTCCACAATGGATGCCCATGAAGCTGCTGCTCTGGGACGTGGACCTGACGCTGGTCACGACCGGCGGCGCCGGCATCCGCGCGCTCGATCGGGCCTTCCGCGAGGTGTACGGATGGGACGGCGCGATGGCGCGCGTCGCGCCCCAGGGCAAGACCGATCCGGCGATCATTCGCGAGGTGTGCGCCCGGCACGGGATGGATGGCGGTGCGGGGGCGGCCGGCGCCGTCGACCGGATCCTGGCGCGCTACGTCGAGTACGTGGCCGAGGAGGTGCGCGCCTCGGAGCGTTACGCCGTGCTGCCCGGAGTGGGCGGGATCCTCGCCGAGCTGGACGCGCTCGACGACGTGGTCCAGGGCCTGGCGACCGGCAACGTGGAGGCCGGCGCCCGCATCAAGCTGGAGCGGGGCGGACTGAACGCGTACTTTCCGTTCGGCGGCTTCGGCGGGATTTCCGAGCATCGCCTGGACGTGGTGCGCGCGGCCGCGCGGCGGGCCGCGGAATGGTCGGGCCGGGAGTTCGCCCCGGACCGGACGTTCGTGATCGGCGACACCCCGCGCGACGTCGACGCCGGCCGCCGGGCGGGTTTTCGGACCGTGGCGGTCGCCACCGGCGCCCACACCGTCGACCAGCTCAGCGCGGCCGGCGCGCACCTGGTGATCCGGGACTTCTCGACCGGGCGGGATCAGTTCATGCGCTCGACGCGCATCGCGTAGACGTCCACCCGCTCGACGGGGGTCTCGCCCTCGGTCTCGACGGCCGCGATCCGCTCGACGACGTCCATGCCCTCCGTCACCCGGCCGAACACCGTGTACACGTTGTCGAGGACGGGCTGGTCCCCGAGGACGATGAAGAACGACGTGAGCGCGCTGTCGATCTCTTCTCCCCGCGCCATCGAGACGATGCCGGCGACGTGCGGTATGTCGCTCAACTCGGCCGGGATCGGGACCACCCAGGGCGCCGCCTCCGACGAGTACGTTCCGATCCGCGTGTTCAGATCGCCCCCCTGGATGACGAAGCCCGGCGCGACGCGATGGATGGCCGTGTCGTCGTAGACGCCCAGGGCCGCGAGCCGGAGGAAGTGCCGGACCGTTGCGGGCGCCGCCTCGGGGAAGAACTCCACGACGACGTCGCCGAGCGCGGTTTCCATCACCACCCGGTGATCGCCCAGCTCCTCGTCGGTTTCGGTCGTGAACGGCGGCACCGGGGGCGGGGGAATCGGTCCGAGCGTGATCCCGGTGATCTCGACGCGTTCCAGGGCGATGGCGCCCTCGTCGACCGGCGTGGAGGAGATGCCGTCGACGACGTCCAGCCCGTCGACGACCCGGGCGAAGGCCGTGTACTGGCCGGTGAACTGGGGCTGGTCGCCGATACAGACGAAGAACTGGGCGCCGGCGCTGGACGGAAGCCCGGGCAGGAGCGTGGCCGCAACGGTTCCGGCCGTGAACTCGATGTCGGAGAACTCGGTTTCCAGGCCCAGGTTGAAACCGCCCGTCCCGTACTCGTCACGCCGTTCGGGATCGCGCGTGTACGGGTCGCCGCCCTGGATGAGGCCGTGCTCGAACACGCTGTGGAACGTGGTCCGGTCGTAGTAGCCTTCCTCGACCAGGCGGATGAAGTGGGCGACGTGGTTCGGGGCCCGGTCGGCGTAGAATTCGATCGCGAAGTCGCCGGCCGTGGTCGAGACCACGGCGCGGATCTCGCTCGCGTCGAGGATGTCCTGCGCGGCGGGACTCAGCAGAAGGAACGTCGCTAGGGCAGACGTCATCGCGCGGCCTCCCCATCTGGACAACTATATGTGATACATGACCTGGCGCTCCCGCGCGCGCGCCTGCTGGACGAGGGACGCGAAGCTGACGTCGTGGAGCACGGCGCCGATCGCGGAGCCGACGTCGTTCCAGATCGGCTCGAGCTGGTGCGCGTTGCCGCCGTTGCGGTTGGACGAAAGTTGAACGAAGGGTCCGCTGATGCTCTCCAGCACGTCGCCGACCGTGATGTCGGCGGGCGGGCGGGCCAGGACGTAGCCGCCGTCGGTGCCGCGCTTGCTGCGAACGATATCCACGCGCTTCAGCGCCTGCATGATCTGGAACAGGAACTTGACCGGTATGCGCTGGCGTTCGGCGATGTCCTGAACCCGGATCGGCACGTCGGGATCGTAGTGAAGCGCCAGCTCCAGCACGGCCAGGCACGCGTACTCGTCCTTGGCGGAAATCTTCATCCGAGGTCACTATAGCAGGCCGGACCTCCACCGGAAACGGTCCATCGGAATGCGTCCCGTCGAGTCGAAGGCGACGCCCTCGCCCTCGAGGAGGCGCCGTTGCGCGCCCTCGGAACCGGTCCGCGCGCGCGTGCTGATCTCCCCCCGGGCGTTGACCACGCGGTGCCACGGGACGGGGGTCGCCTCGGGCAGCGCGGCCAGCGCGTAGCCGACCTGCCGGGCCCGGCCGGGCAGTCCGGCCAGGCCGGCGATCTGCCCATAGCTGGCGACGCGTCCGCGCGGGATCTGGGCGACGACGGCGTGGATGCGCGCGCGTCGTGTCGTTCCGCCGCGCGTCGGGGCTCCGGGGCGGCGGGTCATGAACGCGGGCCGCGGGGCCAATCCTCGATCAAAACATTCAGGATAAACATCTATGGTGCTGATTCTAAGTCATATACACGGTAGATCGGGAATAGGGACCCGATTTGTCTGGCCGAGTGAGATCCTGTTGGGGTCGGAGTGTCCGCCACGGCGCTCCAACCCTGAGGATATCGTGAACGCGAGGGTTGCGTGCTGAAGCTGCGCCGGATCGAGCTCCACGGTTTCAAGTCCTTCTACGACGAGGCGGAGATCGCCGTCCACCCGGACGGGATCACGGCGATCGTCGGGCCCAACGGGTGCGGGAAGAGCAACGTTTCCGACGCCCTCGCCTGGGTTCTCGGGGAACAGAAACCCCGGATGCTGCGCGGCGCCAGGATGCAGGACGTCATCTTCAACGGGTCCGGCAAGCGCGCGCCGCTGGGCATGGCGCGGGTCACGGTCCGGTTGCTGGACGAGGCGCCGGCGCCGAGCAACGGGGGCCCGCCTCCGGGCCCGACCGAACTGGCCGTCGAACGCCGCCTGTACCGATCCGGCGAAAGCCGGTACATGTTGAACGGCCGCCCGTGCCGACTGCGCGACATCCAGGACGTCTTCATGGGGACCGGGCTCGGCCCGAACCATTACGCGATCATCGAGCAGGGCCGCATCGAGCAATTGCTCGCCGCGAAGCCGTCGGACCGCCGCATGCTGATCGAGGAGGCCGCCGGCGTGACGCGGTTCCGCGCCAAGCGCAAGCTGGCCGAATCCCGGCTGGAAGCGTCCCGAAACAACCTGTCTCGAGTGAACGACATCCTCGTCGAGGTCGAACGCCAGCGAAACTCGCTGCGCCGGCAGGCCGGACGCGCCCGGCGATATCGCGAAGTCCGGCGCCGTCTCCGCGACGTTCTGACCGCGGTGTTCTCGACCCGGGCGGAAGCGCTCGTCGCCGGAGAACAGCGCGTGGCCGAGGCGCTGGCCGGCATCGATGGGGAGGGCCGGGCGCTGGAGGCGCGGCTCGCCGACCTGGATGCGCGCATCCAGGGGCGGCGCGCCGAAACGGAGGCCACGGAGACGAAGTTGGACGAAACGCGGCAGCTCGGCACGGCGACGGAACTGGATCTCCAGAAGACGACCCAGCGGATCGAGCACCTCGTCGAGCAGGCCGAGTCCGAGGAACGGCGCTCGCGCGAGTTGCTGGAAGAACAGGAACGCGTGCTCGGGGAAATCGAACGGAGCCGTTCGGCGATCGCGGACGCCCGCGGCCGGCTCGAGGAGGTGGAGGAGCGCCTCGTCGAGCGCCGCGCCGAGGCCGCCGCTTGCGGGTCCGACCTGGACGAGGCTTCCCAACGCCGCCGGGACGAGGAGGCGGCCATCGAACAGTTGCGGAACCGCCGGTTCGACCTCGTCGGAAAGGAAGCCGGCCTGGGGAACGGGCTGAAAAACCACGAGGAAATGCTGGGACGCCTGGATGTCCAGGCCGTACGGGTTCGCGAGGAGGAGGACGAGGCGCGGCGCGAGCTGGAGGCCGCCCGGGCGCGGTTGCGGGACGTCGAGATCGAACAGTCCACGAAACGATCCGAAATCGGACGTCTGGCCGAGGAGCGCGAAGGGTTGGAGGCCGAACTGGGCGAGTTGCGGGCCGCGCTGGATGCCGCCGAGGCCGAGGCGGCGGCCGCGGCGGCGCGGGAACAGGCGGCGCGGCACCGCCTGGAAGCCATCCGCGAACTGTCCATCGCCGGGGCCTACGGCAGCGAGTCGGTCGAGGACTTCTTCGCTCGCGTCCGCGCGGAAGCCTGGTCGCCGGTCGGGATCGTGGCCGACTTCGTCGAGGTGGCCGCCGGCGACGAGGCGGTCGTCGAAGACCTGCTGCGTGACGAGTTGCAATACGTCGTGGTGGAGCGCTTCGACGACGCCGTCCGGGCGCTGGCGATCGTACGCGAAGCCGGTCACGGCCGTCTCGATCTACTGGTCCTCGAACGCGGCGAGCCGGCGCGGCCGCCGGCGGCCGCCATGGACGGCGCGGTTCCGGTTTCGCGGATCGTCCGGCTGGACGAACGCGTGCGGTCTTTCGCCCCCCGCCTGGACGACGTCTACGTCGTCGACGACCTGGAACGGGCCTGGGAGCTGTCGAGCCGGCATGCCGGCGCGACGTTAGCCCCGCGCGGCGGCGGGGGCGGGCGGGACGGCGTGATTCGGTGGGGCGGCGGCTCGGCGCGCGGGCCGTTGTCGATCAAGCGCGAGATGCGCGAGCTGGACCGGCGCGCCGACGCCGCGCGGGCCGCTTCGGAAGCGGCCTCGAAGCAGGCGGCCCGGTTGAGCGACCGCGTCGGGGAATTCGACGCGCGGTTCGCGCACTTGGCCGCGGCGCTCCAGGAGTCCGAGAAGGAGGCGCTGGGCCTGGACCACGGTGTCCGGGGCTTGGCCGGGGACCTGGAGAGGTCCGCGCAACGCGTGCGCCTGGGCGAGGCCGAGGCCCGGCGGTTGCGCGCGGAACGGGCGGAGATGGAGGGCGCGATGGCCGAGGCGCGCCGCGAGCTGGAGGCGGCCCGGGAGGAGAAGGCCGGCCTGGATGTCGAGATCGAGTCGCGCCAGCGAAGCCGCGCCCGGCTTCAGGAGGCGGGGGAGAAGCTGGCGGCGGCGGCCGCGGGGCTGCGCTCGGAACTGGCCGTTCTGGAGGAGCGCAAAGGGGCCATCGCGGGAGAGGCGGCCGCGCTCGGCTCGGAAGCCGAGGTGCTGGAGGCGCGGCTTCGGCGCACGAAGGAACAGATCGCCCAGGCCGCATCGAGCCGCGCCGACGCGGAACGGGAGATCGCCGACGCGCGCGGGCGGCGGGAGACCCTGACGCGAACGGCCGCCGACGCGCGCCGGCGGATCGAGACCGCGTCGGCGGATCTGGAGCGCCTGCGGGAAGACCTGCGCGGGGCCGAATCGGAGTGGGACGCGGCGCGGAAGGCGCAGGAAGACTGGAAGGACAGGCAGAACGATCTCCTGATCGAGCGGAACGGAATCGTTTCCGCTATCGAGAACCTGACCAACGAATGCCGGATCGAGCTGGGCGACAGCATCGAGTCGGTCTGCCTGGACGGCTTCGCGACGCTCGATGAGAAGGCCCTGGCGGCGTACGAGTC
The DNA here is from genome assembly GCA_022821265.1 of Acidobacteriota bacterium. Lineage (GTDB taxonomy): Bacteria > Acidobacteriota > Terriglobia > 20CM-2-55-15 > 20CM-2-55-15 > JAJEDW01. The sequence goes on along the minus strand of JAJEDW010000325.1, from coordinate 2,145 downwards.
CGAACGCCAGGAATTGCGCCGGACGCTGGATTCGATCGGCAGCGTCAACCCGATGGCGGTGGAGGAGTACGAGGAGGCGGCCCGGCGCTTCGAGGAACTGAGCGCGGAACGCCAGGATCTTCTCGACGCGATCCGCAACACGACGGAGGCCATCGAGGAGATCGACCGGGTTTCGAAGAAGCAGTTCGGCGAGGCCTTCGACGCGATCAACGCCCGGTTCGCCGAAGCGTTCGCCGAGCTGTTCGGGGGCGGCCACGGCGAGCTGCGGCTGATCGAGGACGGCCCCGATTCGGACGCGGAGGCCGGGATCGAGATCATCGCCCAGCCGCCCGGAAAGAAACTGCAGAACGTGCTGCTGCTCTCGGGCGGGGAAAAGGCGCTGGCCGCGCTGTCGCTTCTGATCGCGATGTTCCGGTTCAAGCCCAGCCCGTTCTGCGTCCTCGACGAGGTGGACGCGCCCCTGGACGACGCCAACGTCGGACGGTTCGCCAAGCTCGTCGAAGCGATGAGCCGCGACACGCAGTTCATCGTCATCACTCACAGCAAGCGGACCATGGAGGCGGCCAGCCATCTCTACGGCGTGACCATGGAAGAAGCCGGCGTCTCGTCCGTGGTCTCGGTCCAGTTGAACTGAAATTTTCCATCGTTTCACGGAGGCAGGTTCCATGGCGGTCATGCAGACGGAGTTGCCGGGCGTCAAGCTTCATGCCCGGGGGAAGGTGCGCGACATCTACGATCTCGGGGATACGCTGCTGTTCATAGCGACCGACCGGCTGTCGGCGTTCGACGTCGTGTTGCCGACGCCGATCCCCGGCAAGGGGAAGGTCCTTACTCAGATGTCCCGGTTCTGGTTCCGGCGCTTCGAGGATCTCGTGCCGAACCACGTCGTCAGCGGCGACGTCGACGCGTACCCGGAGCACCTGAAGCCGCACCGGGACGCCATCGAGGGGCGTTCGATGCTGGTCCGCCGCGCCGAGGTGTTCCCGGTGGAGTGCGTCGTCCGTGGCTACCTGACCGGATCGGGCTGGAAGGACTACCGGAAGACGGGCGCGGTGTGCGGCATTCCGTTGCCCGCCGGACTCGAGGAGTCCGTCAAGCTGTCCGAGCCGATCTTCACGCCGTCGACCAAGGCCACGACTGGGCACGACGAGAACATATCCGAGGACCAGGCCGCCGACATTATCGGCCGGGACCGGATCGGCGAGCTGCGGGACCTGTCGCTCCGGATCTACACCGAGGCCGCGGCGTACGCGCTGGAGCGCGGCATCATCATCTGCGACACCAAGTTCGAGTTCGGCCTGATCGACGGCCGCGTGGCCCTCATCGACGAGGTGCTCACGCCGGACTCCTCGCGCTTCTGGCCGGCGGACCAGTACGCGCCGGGGCGGTCCCAGCCGTCTTTCGACAAGCAGTTCGTCCGCGACTACGTCGAGACCGTGGGCTGGGACAAGCGGCCCCCGGGACCCGAGTTGCCGGCCGACGTGGTCGAAGGCACCAGCCGGCGGTACGCGGAGGCGTTCCGCCAGGTGACGGGCCGCGCGTTGTAGCCGAAGTCTGTTAACATCGGGCCCGGACGGGCGCATGTCGATTCTCGATCTGACGTTGCTGGACTGGCTGGCCCTGGCCATCGTGGCCTATTCCGCGGTCATGAGCACGATGCGCGGCCTGCTTCGCGAGGTGCTGGGCCTGGTCACCGTCGTCGCCGCGCTGTTCCTGGCCGCGTGGTTCCACGACGACGCCGCGCGCCTGATCGAAGGCGTCGTCCGGACTCGGGAACTGGCCCTGTTCGTCGGGTTCGCGTTCCTGTTTCTCGCGGTGCTCGCCGGCGGATTCGCCGGGATCTGGCTGATCTACCGGGCGATGCAGGTGGTTCATGTCGAGTGGTTCGACCGGCTGCTCGGAGGCGCGTTCGGACTGGTGCGCGGGTGGCTGATCGCGGCCGTCATCTTCATGGGCCTGACGTCGTTCGGAATCGGAACCGCCGCGGTCCGCGACTCGCAGTTGTCGCCGTACTTCCTGGCCGGCTCGCGCGCCGTGTCGTTGCTGACGCCCTTCGACCTGAAAGCGCGGTTCCTGATCGGTTACGAGGAAATCCAGCGGTGGTGGAACGAGAACCTCGCCGAGGAGCCGCCCGTGGACGCCCCC
>JAJEDW010000213.1 GCA_022821265.1 Acidobacteriota bacterium | reverse complement strand
GTCATCAGAAAGGCCGCCTCCTTCGTGGCTTCAAGCTCTTCCAACACAAGCCTGAATCCCACGTGGGGCGGCCTTTTCAGGTCCCTCCTCTACTCTCGCTCCCGTCCTCTTGCCCCCTCCCAGTGAGAAATGCGGGTTAGCCCAACTTCCGCGGTTCGGCCCTCGCCCGGCGCCGCTACGCGGGCTTCAACTCGACGATGAGGCCGTGCGGGTCGCGGAAGCGGACGAGCGTTCCGCCGTCGGATCCGGCCAACCTGACGCCGAGGTCTTCCAGCTTGCCCGTGATCTCCTCGCGATCGAAGCCGGCGACCGAGAGGCAGAAGCGGTCGATGCGCGGCGCCGCTCCGGCGGCCGCCTCCTCGAGCACGAGCTGCGTCTCGGCGACATCGAACGCCGCGCGCGCCGCCTGCCGGGAAGCTTCCGTGCCGAAGAGCTTCCGGTAATGTTCCACCGACCGGTCGAGATTCGATACGCGGAGCGTGATGGTTTCGAGGCCCACGGCATGGACCGCCGGCGGATCCAACGAGATCCGGCCGGCGGGCATGATCGTGCCGGCCAAACCGCCGGGGACATTCAGCAACTGGAGGCGCAGCGCGTCCGGATCCAGGAGCATGCCGAAGCGTCCCGGGGTCATCGCGACTCCGGCCGCCTCGAACGACGGCCGCATGTCCTGTGCGCTGTAGTCGTCGATCAAGGCGCAGAAGTGGTCGATGAATCCCGGCGCGTCAGGATCGTTTCCGCCGAAGGCCAGATACGCCGTGCCTGTCGTCACGTAGAGCCGGTTCGCGTCATCCCGCTCCCGGAACAACTGCGGATTGAAGATTCGTCCGTAGAATTCGGCCGCGGCGCGCGTGTCCGGCACGGTGAACCCCAGGTGTTCCAGGCCCGTCGTCCGTCCAAGCAACGGCGCGTCTCCACCCTGTCCGAACGCGCGCCGTCCGACGGTCATGGCTCCCAGCAGACTCAGCATCTCCCGTCGCGTGATGCGCTCGATCATCTTCAGGTCTCTATCATTCCCGTCCTCTCGCCGAACACCTCGACATGGACCCCGAGAGTGTCCAGCATGGCCAGGAGCAAGTCGGAACTTCTCAAACCATGTCATCTACGCAGCCGGGGTCGGCGAATGAAACGGCAACGCGGTTGTCCTGCATGGCCCAAAAGAATTGCGGCGGGTTGGAGTCCAACCCGCCGGGGCTAATCGGCCCACCGTTGCCATGCAATGGTGGGGGGCTTATCGGAAACCTTGTAACAAGCCGATGTCTGACGTGTCAACACCCACGCCGCCACGGCCCGCAGAGCGTGGGAACAGAGGAGCGCACGCGCGCAGTCCGCACCGGCGGAGTCGACGTCCTTTCCTTCGGGCGCCAGCGTGATGACGCGGAACGGCTCGTCGAATTGAGCGCACGGCGTGCCGGCGAGCAGTTGCCGGAAGTGCCTGTCCGAGGGGATGTCGGTCGGCCCGAACAGGGTGTGGGTGTTGGGGCGGGTGTGCTTCTCGGCCAGCGCGCGCCGGCGCGCCAGGCAGAACGGGCGCCGTGGACGAACACCAACGAACATGGGAAGGGGTTATACTGCGGGTATGAAAACGGCCGTATCGATCCCCGACGATGTTTTCCAACGCGTCGAACGACTGGCTTCGCAGGAACGGCGGTCCCGAAGCGAAGTGTACGCCGCCGCGCTCGTCGAGTATCTCGCGCGCCATGTGCATGACGAGGTCACCGACGCTATGAACCGGGTATGCGGCGAGGTCGACCAGAACAATGACGCCTTCCTCGCCGCCGCCGGCAGGCGGGTGCTCGCCGACACCGAATGGTGATCTCCCAGGGTGACGTCTGCTGGGCCGACTTGCCCGACCCCGTGGGTTCGGGGCCGGGCTTTCGGCGGCCGGTCGTGGTCGTCCAGGGCGATACGCTCAACCGGAGCCGGCTGGCCACGGCGGCCTGCGTCCCGCTCACGAGCAATCTTCGGTGGGCGGACGCGCCGGGGAACGTGCTGTTGACGGCCGCAATGACGGGTCTTCCACGAGACTCCGTCGCGAACACGACACAGATCGTCACGCTCGACCGGTCGCTGCTCGACGAACGCACCGGCCGGATCGCTTCGGCCAAGCTGGATTTGCTGCTCGCCGGCATCGACATCGTCCTCGGCCGTTAGGACCGAAGTCGGCTGGCGCCGAACGGATCCGGCCGTTGTCTCCGTTCGTTCGGGCCGTGGAAGAGCTTGGCCGGCCGTGACACGCGAGTCTTTTGATGGCCGATTTCCGGCCATCGCCGCTGCGCACGGACGCTACCGCGCATCGTCACGGTCTCCTCGGTCACGGGATCCGGAACGGTCACGTGGGGCCGCGGCCGTGAGACCGAGTCCACGAAATCGCCGACAACGCCCCGACCCGATGATCGCACGTTGACAGTACCCGCCGGAGAGCACAAGCTTCAGCGGAGAGCGTCGGGAAGCTTGGAACGACTTTCCGGGAGGTCGGTATGAATCGAATGCTGTGGGTCGGAGCGGTGCTCGCGGTGACGGTCGCAGTGATCGTCGCCTTGAGCCGCGGCGGCGAAGAGGTCGCAACCGCCCCGGACGCGGCGCTCGGCGAAGTGCCGGCGTTCGAGGTCGATCCCACCTGGCCGACGATTCCGGACGGCCGGGTCCTGGGCGTGGTGGCCAGCGTGGCCGTGGACGGCCGGGATCACGTGTGGGTGCTCCAACGGCCGGGTTCGCTCGACCCGGAGGAGGCGCCGATGGCCGCGCCGCCGGTGCTGGAGTTCGACCCCGAAGGCGACTTCGTGCAGGGGTGGGGCGGACCGAGCCCGGAATACCATTGGCCCGAATCGGAACACGGCATCTTCGTGGACCACAACGACTACGTCTGGGTGGGCGGCAACGGGCCCGACGACCAGGTGCTCAAGTTCACGATGAGCGGCGAGTTCGTCATGCAGATCGGGCGGCCCGGCGAGAGCCGGGGCAACCGGGATACGGAGAACCTGAACCGGCCGGCGGACGTCTGGGTGCATGCCCCGACGAACGAGCTATTCGTTGCCGACGGGTACGGCAACCGGCGCGTCATCGTCTTCGACGCCGACACGGGGGAGTTCCGGAGGATGTGGGGCGCGTTCGGCGACGAACCGACCGACGGCGAGCCCGACCCGGCGTGGGCCGAGGAGCAGGCCGGCCCCGGCCCCCCGCATTTCGCGCCTCCGGTGCACGCGGCCAAGGTCTCCGACGACGGGCTGGTCTACGTTTCCGACCGCGCCGGAAAGCGGGTGCAGGTCTTCACCATCGAAGGGGAGTACGTTTCGCAGGTGTTCATCGGCCGGGAGTGCCGGGCCCCGGAATGCGGCAACGGCACGACGGCCGCAAGCACGGCCTTCTCGGCCGATGCGGAGCAGCGCTTCCTGTACGTCGGCAACCGGAGCCAGGCGCGGGTCATGGTGCTCGACCGCCAAACGCTGGAGATCCTGGACGGGTTCGGGGGTTGGGGGTCGGCGCCCGGCGAGTTCGGCACGCTGCACCACATGGACGTGGATTCCAGCGGCAACCTCTACGTCACCGAGGTCACGCCCCTGGATCGCGTCAACCGGCGGGTCCAGAAATTCACCTTCACGGGGATGCGTCCCCGATCCCCGATGTGATCGCGGAGGTCCATCGGGGTCCCCGGATCCGGAAATGTAGAGATTGTTGATTGTCAGCAGGAGAACCGCAATGACCGCGCCCGCGATCCATCCCGGCGAACATCTCGCCGAAGAACTGAAAGAGCTCGATATGAGCGCCGCGGCGCTTGCGCGCATGCTCGAGGTGCCGACGAACCGCATCACCGAGGTTCTGAACGGAAAGCGGGCCGTCACCGGCGATACGGCCCTGCGCCTGGGTCATTTCTTCGGCACCAGCGCCGAATTCTGGCTCAACCTGCAGAAGCTCTACGAGCTGCGCGTTGCCGAGAAGAAGGCCGGCGAGACAAACGATCCAGGCCCTGCCGACGCTTAAGCACGATCGGACCCATGCGGGAACCCCCGTGGCGCAACGCCTCGGCCACTGAACGGCAGCCTTGTCACGAGTGCACGCGATAACTCACGGAGACCCGGATGGGTCGTGACGCTATAGGACAGCGATTCGGCTGATTCGCCGGCAGACGCCGAACGGCGTGCCCGGCCAATGATTCCGGCCTGACCGAGACTATGAAAAACAGGTGGCGGGTTTTCTCACCGCGGCATACAGGTGCCGTTCATGGTGGCCGGACCTGTTCCCGGGGGGCATGTAGTCCCCACCGGATCGTCTGGATCGAAATGGCCTTTTTTGACGAGCATCGTGACCGCCGCTGAGGTGATCGGCTTGTTCATTGACGCCAACCGCATGATGGAATCGAGCGCCATGGAGGCGTATCTCCGCGGAAAGCCATCAAGCCGTTGTGAGATGAAATCGACCGTCGCGACAACGCCGTAGGGATTGCCCGCCAACAGGCATACACGCGTTATCAGATCGAGCGGGATGCGGGAGACAGCCCGTACGGAAACACGTTGAAGACATGGTTGACTTCCCCAGTCTGACGACGCTCTTGTGTGCCCCCGCCGCCGTGCCGGGTTGGGTTTGTTCAACGCATCGTACGGCGTATAATCGCGCGGTACGTTCGAATGAGGGGAAAGCGTAGTCGGCCGAGGAGTGTTCAATCGGTAGCGCCAACTTGCTGATTCCGGCATTTCAGCGGGAGTTCCGCCTTCGTTGGCATGAGATCCGATCCCTTCGGGCTAAACGGTTTCCACATGACACCAGAAGGAGCCAGTTTTGGTAAGTGTTGGTACTCATGAGTCGGTGCTGGTCGATGATATCGAACTGGACCGGTCTAACCCGCGGATTCGAAAGTTTCTTGAGATGTACGGCAACGCACCGACGCCGGAGCAGATATACCTTGCGCTCGGTGCCGGCAACGATGACGACAGCAGTACTTCGAGCAGCACCACATACGAGAAGCTCAAGCAGTCCATCATCTCCAACGGAGGCGTCATTCAGCCGGTTATTCTGAACCGGCGTAACGACGGCACACTGGTCTGCGTCGACGGAAATACGCGTGTTGCTCTCTACAAGCACTTTCAGGAAACCAATGTAAGAGGCGATTGGTCGCGTATTCCGGCCTCGGTTCATGCCGAGATAGACGAGGCATCCGTCCACGCGATTCGTCTGCAGGTACATCTGGTGGGCCCGCGGCCCTGGGATCCGTATTCCAAGGCCAAATATCTCTACGAGCTTCGCACGCAGGAGCATTTGCCTTTCGCGACCATCGTCGATTACTGCGGCGGACGCCAGTCCGAGGTCGTTGAGAGTATCAATGCCTACTCCGACATGGAGCAGCACTACCGGCCCGTTCTTGGCGACGACGGAGCGTTTGACACGACTCGCTTCAGCGGGTTTGTTGAATTACAGAAACCTGGAATCAAACAAGCCATCTCCGCCACAGGTTTCGACCTTAGCGACTTTGCAAAATGGATTCACGAGGGCAAGGTCTACCCCCTACAGAAGGTCCGAGTCTTGCCGCGCATCCTGCGTAACCACAGGGCTCGCGAGATTTTCCTGAAGCACGGCGCGCGGAAGGCTGAGGCCGTGTTGGAGAGACCGGACATCAATCGAACGCTCCAAGATGCTGAACTCGGGCAACTCGCGCAGGCGCTTATCGCCAGAATCGCATCACTCCCCTTTCGCGAACATGAGCGCATTCGAAATGATCTCGGCGGCGACACAGCACAAACGCTCATCGAGGCGCAAACCGAACTCACGAATCTGACCAAATCCCTTGGTCTGACGACCTGACATGTCCGAATCGGCGGCGCACGCCAGCCTAGTCCAGGCCATCATCCGTTTTGCGGAACGCGAGTTCGGAGACCTCGCTGACATCGCCGTCCGAGACGACGCGGTACGCCCTATGAGAGGTGAAAGGCCCCCCAAGATTGAGGGCTACGTGCCCGACGTTTTTGTCACCGATGTTCCGACAACGAGGACCCTAATCGGCGAGGCCAAAACGCAGCAGGATATAGAAACCGACCATTCCCGGGGGCAGATTGTCGCCTTTCTGAGTTATTTGTCAAAGACACCGCACGGCATCTTCGTATTGGGCGTACCGATGGTTGCTAGCCCTACGGCCAAGCGGCTTCTTGCCGAACTCAACAGGCCGTTCGCGGCCGCGGCCACTCGAACAGTCGTGCTTGATCGCCCCGTTTCCGCTGGGTGGTGAATGGCTCATGTTGAAGGTTCGGAAGGCGGCCAGTCTTCAAGCGAAGCGATCCGCGTTCCCCCATCAGTTGGAGGCGCTAGAGGCAATCAAGGATCTTCCCTACGCGGCGATATTCCACGAACAGGGACTTGGAAAAACGAAGATAGGCCTGGACCTGGCATTGTCTTGGCTGGCGCGCGATATCGTCGACTCGGTTGTCATTGTCGCCAAGAAGGGCCTGATCGAAAACTGGCGGTCTGAGGTCGCGACGCATAGCCATCTTCCCCCGCGCATTCTGTCCCAGGACCGCAATGCCAACTTCTATGCCTTCAACAGCCCAGCACGCCTGTACCTCACGCACTACGAAGCGGTGTTGTCGGAGCGGAAGCGCATGAGTCTGTTTCTTCGAACTCGTCGCGTAGGCGCGCTCCTTGACGAGTCGCAGAAGATCAAGAACCCGGATACGGGGGTCAGCCAAGCGCTGCACGCTCTTTCCGATGGGTTCGTGCGGCGGGTGATCATGACCGGTACGCCAGTCGCCAACCGTCCTTACGACTTGTGGTCCCAAGTGCGCTTTCTTGACGGCGGCAAAGCCCTGGGCCACGAGTTCGCTGCCTTCAAACGTACGGTTGACCTAACGAACGACCTAGCACGCAACAAGCACCGTGCGGCCGCACTAGCCAGGGAACTGGACCAGCTCTTTGACAGAATTCGTTCCTTCTCGGTTCGTGAAACCAAGAAGACGGCCGGCGTTAATTTGCCTGACAAGATGATTCGGAATATGGAGTGCGAGCTTGAGCCACGCCAGGCGGAGATTTACAAGCAGTTCCGTGAGGAACTGGCGGCGGTCATTGTCCGAGAAGGCCGCCCGATTCTCGACGACGCGGAGGTTACACTGAAGCGCCTGCTGCGGCTTGTCCAAGTGGCATCAAACCCGGCCACGGTCGACCAGTCCTATCGGGCGAATCCCGGCAAGTTTATTCCTCTAGTCAACCTAATCCATGATGCCGTGGATGCAGGAGAGAAGATCGTCGTCTGGACAGCGTTTACAGAGAACGCGGACTTTCTCGGCCTTCGACTGGAAAAGTTTGGCGCCGTCGTGGTGCACGGGGGTCTCAGCACGGCCAGTCGCGAGGAAGCACTGGATACCTTCAAGACTGCTGCGGAGTGCCGAGTGCTGGTAGCGACACCGGGGGCCGCCAAGGAGGGGCTGACGTTGACGGTCGCCAATCATGCGGTGTTTTACGACCGAAGCTTCAGTCTCGACGATTACCTGCAGGCGCAAGATCGCATCCACCGCATTTCCCAGGAGAAGCCCTGCCATGTCACAAATTTGGTTGCGACGGATACGGTAGACTGCTGGGTCGATGCGCTGCTTGCCGCGAAGCATCTGGCTGCTCAACTCGGGCAAGGGGACATTACTCGCGGCGAATACGACGAACGTGCCGATTACACGTTCTCCGAAATGGTTCGCGATGTACTTCAACTCGATGGAGAGGAGGAACCATGACCACTCCGGTCGGGGACACGATACTCATTCGAGGGGTCGACGTGCCAGTTCAAATCACCACGGTACGGCAGGGCGATCTGCGTTTTTTCGTCGAGAATCCCCGTGTCTATTCGATCCTCCGCGCCGACGGAGACGAGCCAAGTCAAGAGGTCATCGAGCGGAAGCTGCTGGAGATGGATCACGTCAAGACGCTCATTCAAGACATCAAGCGTGATGGCGGACTCACGGACCCAGTGGTCGTTCGTGCGGGCAGCCTGGAAGTCTTGGAGGGCAATAGCCGGCTCGCAGCTTACCGCGCTCTGGCCAGGATTGACCCTCTGAAATGGGCCGCGATGAAGTGCAAGCTCTTGCCGGAAGACATCGACGAAAAGCTGGTCTTCGCGTTGCTCGGTCAGTATCACATTAAGGGGAAAAAGGACTGGGCACCATTCGAGCAAGCGGGATTCCTGTATCGGCGTTCAACGGTCCACAACATCGACGCCGCTCAACTCGCCCAGGAGATCGGCCTATCGAAACAGAAGGTGCAGCACCTTATTGACACCTATCAGTTTATGCTCGACCACGAGGAAACCGATACTGCGCGATGGAGCTATTACGATGAGTATCTTAAATCCCGAAAGATTCATAAGGCGCGGCTTTCTCACCGCGACTTCGACGCCCTTATCGTGGAAAAAGTCAAATCTGGAGAGATCCCTCGGGCTGTCGACATCCGCGAACGCCTGCCGGTAATCTGCTCTGCGCCGAAGGTATTGAAGAAATTTGCCAACAGGGCCTATGACTTCGAAGAAGCGCACGAACACGCCGTAGACGCTGGCGCCGACAGCACGCCTTACAAGAAACTCTCGACATTTCAGAAATGGCTGGCAAAACCGGAAGTTGCGACTGCGCTCGGGCGGACGCAGGGCGAAACTCGCAGGAAAATCGAGTATGCACTTGACAAGATCGCCAGACGCGCCGAGGTGGTGCGGGGCAAACTGACGTCCAAGAGCTGAATCTTGGGCAATCGCTGGGGCAATTGTTGCCGTTGTTGCCGCCCGCGGCCGCCCTTGACGTGCAGTACGACACGGCGTAAAATGCAGTAGTAGACTGCACTTTATTGGTGGATTCGCGTTATGTCGGCTTCTGTCGTGATCGACTGCCTGCGCGGCCGTTCGGCGCACCGACCGGTTCTGCTTGGCTTTGCTCCGGCCAAGCTGCTGTACAAGCTCAGTTTTCCGGATATCCTTGACGAGGACAGCGGCCACGGTTATCAACGTCCTTTCAACGAGTCCCACAGTCAGGATTTCCGGCGGTATATCAAGCAGCCTAAGAGCTCAACCATACCGCTGACACTGAATTTGCGGCGGTCGGCCGCGCGCAGCTGGCGCATTGTCGAGGGCGAAGAAGGCGTGTGTCGACTAGAGGTCGACGTCGAAGCTGGAAATATCATGGCTCAGGTTGATTGCCAGCACCGGCTCGGCCATTTGGGCGATTTGCCGATTCCGCTGCCGTTTATGTGCTTCATCGGCCTCACGGAGCGTGAGGAGATGGACGTCTTCAGCGTAATCAACGGCAAGGCGAAGGGTTTGAGCACGAGCCTGCTCGATTACCATGCGGCTCAACTCGCTGAATCTCTGGGGCAGGAGCGTCCAGATCTCTTCATCGCACTCCAGCTCAACAACATCGAAGCGTCGCCGTGGTTCCGCCAGTTGAACCTGGGCGGAAAAACCACGTCTGGCCTGAAGCGGATCGTGTCGCTTCGCATGATGCAGCAGGCAGTGGGCAGATTCATAAAGGCAACTGCGATACTTACAACCCGTCCGGTCGAGGACGCCGTGTGCGTCGTCCTCGATTTCTGGTCGGCGGTCGTGGCGACGCTTCCAAAGGAATGGGCGAACCCACGTCGGCACATGCTGACCAAAGGCATAGGCGTGTATGCCCTTATGAGAATTGCGGCAGATATTTTCATTGAGTGCCGCGACGAGGGGCGGACGTGCGACAGACGGGCCTTCGTTACCGCCTTGGCCGATTTCGCAGGCACCGTTGACTGGTCCACTTCCGGCTCTCTCAAGGGCTTTGGGGGACAAGGCGGTGTGACCGCCGCAGTCGAGCACCTACGCGAGGTCCGAAAGCGTGCTCAGTACAGGGTGGTTAATGGCTAACAAGAACATTCTGCTTATCGAACCGGGTTACAAAAATAAATATCCGCCGCTCGGTCTGATGAAGATTGCTCAATACCACGGGCCACAAGGCAAGAATGACCGCGTCAGGTTTATCAAGGGAACAGATCGATCGGTTCTGTCCGAGGCATGGGATCGCATCTACGTGACGACGCTGTTTTCCTTCGAATACCGGAAGACTGCGCAAGCCATAGATTTTGCACTCGAGGTCGCCAACCAGCAGGCGGATAGAGTGTTCGTCGGCGGAATCGCGGTTTCGTTGATGCACGAGCGATTTGCGAGTAATACGCGCTGGCAGGGCGTTCGGTTCATCAAAGAGCTGCTGTCCGACCCACCTGCCATTGCTCTTCAGCTTGATGAATTCGCAGAGGAACTCTATGCGGACGATATCGAAGGACGGCCGATCGAAGATCTCGTACCCGACTACAGCATTATCGATCAAATCGATTATCGATATGCCGTGCATGACGCTTACTTCGCATACACTACTCGCGGATGCATCCGAAAATGTCACTTTTGTGGTGTGCCGAAACTTGAAGGTCCACAGCGCGACACCGAGTCGCTGACCGCAATGGTCCGAGCCATTGAGGAATTGTATGGTCCGAAGAAGGACCTGATCCTGATGGACAACAATGTCGTGGCTTCACCTCGGTTTAAGGAGATCATCGCCGAAATCCGTGACCTCGGCTTTGTGCCTGGCGCGAAGCTGTTGCGTGAGGGAATGAAAGTGCCGGTCCAGCGCCGCGTTGACTTTAATCAAGGCGTCGATGCGCGGATACTGTGCAAGGATCCAATGTATCTTCGGGAGCTGGCCACCGTCTGCATGAAGCCGCTTCGGATTGCTTTCGATCATCTCGGCCTAAAGAGGCCATACGAAAAGGCGGTGCGTTACGCAGCAGAGCATGGGTTGACCGAGCTTTCAAATTACATGCTGTACAACTTTCACGACGATCCAGCCGACTTATTTCGCCGCATGCGTCTGAATGTGAGTCTTAACGAGGAACTTGGCATCCGTGTTTGGTCCTTTCCGATGCGATATCTCCCGACCGACCGACCGGACCGAGGACATGTGGGCGAAAAGTGGTCGCGCTACCAATTGCGCTCGATGCAGATCATTCTCCAGGCAACACACGGCATCGTCAGCGGGGCGCCGGATTTTTTCAAACGCGCCTTCGGCGACACGGTCGAGGAATTTGAGCGCATTCTCTTGCTTCCGCACGACTTCATTTTCAATCGCGAGTGGTTCGAGCGATTCGACCCCGGAGAACGCCTGGCCGAGTACCGTGCAGAGTTTGCGGGGCTGGACGATGATCAACGTACGGAACTGGTCAATTTGCTGTCCTCCTGTGCGCCGAGCGAGTTCGACGGTCTAGCCAACCATGCGACTACGTCGGCGCTCCGAAAGATTCTTCGGTTCTACGTGCCGGTGCCGACGGATGAACTCTATACAATCTGGGAAAAGCAAAGGGAATTGACCCGGGGTGAGGCCGCGGCTGATGCCGGCCTTGCCGAAGACGAGCGTGTGGAGGACGCCGGTTTAGACCACGAAAGTGCGTTGGACATGCGTTCCGACCGGAAACTGAAGGCGCACGCGAGGTCTGTGGCGTGAGTACGCGTGCCGGTGTAGTCGGCCGCGCGATGCGGGGAGTGCGTCAGACTGCCAATCGGCACGAACTTCCGGAGATCGTGATAGGAAAAGACGTACTCGAACTGGTATCGAGTGCGATGTACGTCGATCCAATGACGGTCTACCGCGAATATGTCCAGAATGCTGCAGACGCCGTCGACGCAGCGCGCGCGGCGGGAGCACTGACGGCGGCGGAGCTAGGGCGGGTCCACATCGCGATCGATCGTGATAAGCGGACAGTGAGGATCCGTGACAATGGGTGTGGTGTTCCATTTCAGGACTTCGGGCGGACGCTCACGGCACTCGGCGGAAGCGCGAAACGCGGCATGTTGACACGTGGTTTCCGCGGCGTGGGTCGGCTAGCGGGGCTCGGTTACGCCAAGGAGCTCGTTTTTCGCTCCCGCGTCCCTGGCGAGGACCGAGTCTCCGAGCTTCGATGGGATTGTCGGAGTTTAAGGGCTGCGCTGCGAGACGCTTCCAACGACACGAGTGTGGCCGAACTCATCCGCAGGTTGACGACCCTTGAGCGTGTCGTAATCGATGATGCGCCCGAACGATTCTTTGACGTGGAGATGCGCGGCGTCATCCGCGTCAGAAATGACCGTCTGATGAGCGCCTTGGCGATTTCGGAGTATTTGAGCCAGGTGGGCCCTGTGCCGTTTTCGCCTACGTTTCGGTTTGGCGCCGAGCTCGAAGAGACTCTTTCGCGACACGTCGATCTCGGCAATCTTGACATTCGGGTGGGCGACGCCATGGAGCCGGTTTACCGACCGCATCGTGACATTTATGGCGTTGACGGCAAACGGAAGGTTAAGTTCGATAGCCTGAGCTTCGTGGAAATACCAGGCATCGACTGCGATGTCGCAGGAGTCGCGTGGGTGCTGCACCACGAGTATGAGGGAGCGGTACCGACTGCAACTCTTTCGAAAGGACTTCGGCTGCGCACTGGCAACATACAGGTTGGGAATCACGTCGTTTTGGAAGACCTGTTTTCTGAACCGCGCTTCAACAGCTGGTCGGTGGGTGAAGTGCACGTAATCGACCGACGGATCGTCCCCAACGGCCGCCGCGACGACTTCGAACAGAACGCTCACCTCGACAACTTACTAAATTATCTGGCGCCGACGGCACGAGACATCGCCCGCCGTTGCCGCACCGGTTCGGTCCGGCGTAAGTGGGAGCGGGAGTTCGAAAAGCATGCACAGTCCGTTGACGAAACGACCGGAATCATCGCTCAGGGCAGCGCCAGCCGCCGGAAGCGTCAGAGCCTAGCACTGTCAGCGGAGCAGGGATTACTCCGGATGAGAAAAGTCGCCAGCATGGACTTGCTCGCAGACTCCGCCAGTGAGCGTACAAGACGGATAGAGATATTGCGAGAGGGGTTGAGCGCGGCGATGAATGACGACGCGGTGGCGTCCTCGCCGCTCGTGCGGCTCCCCGCAGCGCAGCGGAAGAGGTACGAGCACTTCTTCGATTTAGTTTACGAGTGCTCTGTCAACCGAAGTGCGGCGAAAGCGTTGATAGACCGCATATTACTGCAACTCAAATGAACGGTGGACCTCGGAAGCGGAGAGCAACAAGATGCTGAACTTAACAGGACCTCCGAACTACTTCAACATGTTCACGATCGCTGGAGTCTGTGTTCATGATTCCCGGAATGAAAGGTGAGGATGCCGTCGCCATGGGCAACAATGAGCTTTTCATACGTTACGAGTCGGAAGACTTTCCGCATTCTAGCGGAATGGGGCAGTTGGGGCGCCTGACGCTCACATGGGATGACATTCTGTGGGCGGCCTTGACGGTCGGCCGTCCAAACCGGTATTACGTATTTCGGCACGGCGCCGCATCGGGATTTGAGGCGATTTTCCGTTGGTCCCTTGTCCGGATGGCCCTGGAACAGCGCGGACACGGCCTGTACCGCACGGATGCCTTCAAGTCGCTCGATCCCACTGAAAAGGGTGCTGTGAGCTATTTCTTGGGAATGGTGTTTTGCAAATTGTTCGCACACAAGCTTCTGGCGACCCCTTGGTTGCTGCATCTTGATGTCTTTCGAGATTGCCTCAACCCGCGTGTCTTTGCAGGCAGGTCGCGTCCTGATCTTGTTGGACAAGAAACCAACACAGAAAGATGGCACGCGTTCGAAAGCAAGGGCCGCTCCAGTGTGCTGAACACCGGGGAAAAGGACCGGGCCAAGGCACAAGCGGAGCGACTTGTCAGCATTAAGGGAAGACGAGTGGTACTACACATCGGGGCGATCACATATTTCAAAAAAGACAGGTTGCGCTTCTATTGGCGTGATCCGGAACCCGAGGAGTCGGAGAAATTCAAACCCCTAATGCTAGAGCTACCTACCGACGTGTGGGGTAACTATTACGAACCCGTAAGTACATTTCTTCGTGATCGAGGCGGACCTGCAAGAGAGACCGCGGAAAATCGAGATGGAGGTCCGGTCATGACTATCATCGAAGAGTCGAATGTTGAGGTTGGCGCCCATCCGCGAATTCGTCCGCACCTACGGAAACGAAATTGGGAGGCGGCACGAGGCGTATCGAGGGATAGTGCGGAGGTCTTTCAGGGCGATGGCTATCGCGCCGATGGTTTAGTGGTCCGAGCCGGTTCGAGTTGGCAACAACCGAATGGGGAATGAAAGGACAGGTAGCATGCGTTGCTACCGGTTCTGGAGTCGAACGCCGGGCATGCATAGCATGTGGCGACGCCGATTGAACGGTAACGACCGTGGCGCGGCAATTTCTGAACAGGCACTTCCAGTGCCGAGAGCGTGCGGGATGCGGAATCGGCGGCTGGACGGACAGCGCACGAATCACAGGCGACGTAGGCGTCATTGCGAAGCCGTCGATAACCTACAGTCTAGCGTGCCGGTATACATTGATATTCGTGTTCGGGAACCGTCCCCTGGAGTCCGATTGAGAAGGGCAATTGAGATCCCTTTCGGGACATAGAAGTACTCATATAGACTTCCGCTAATGAACTCAACGTCGACAGTGTGCGTCCGCGAGTCATAGCCGATACTCGTTGCGTGTGGCGATCGGAAGGGACTCCGTTTCACGTGTCCTCTTGCGGCGTTGTTTCGCTCTCCACGATCCGAGGTGAACTCGGTACTTGGCGTCGCGACAGTACCACGACCTCCGCGTAGTCGCTCGGCTCTCGCTTGAAGACGTCGGGTCCTGCAGCCATTGCCGGGCGGGGCCGTGACGGGGACTGTCGGCGTCTTAGGCGTAGAGAAGAAGGTCGGCGTCGACGCGGACGGTCACGGGCGCGCAGGGCCGTCCAGCAGGTCGAGCAGACCGCCGATGTCGTCGAGATCGATCCCCGGTCTAAGTCCCATGGATCGCGCCTCGACCTTGAAAGGAGTTGCGAGATCGGTGTCAGTGGGTTCTTCCAGACCGCGGCGCAGGCAGGTATTGAGCGTTTCCTTGAAAGTCGCGCCGGAGCGGCGCATGCGATCCCGCAGCTTGGCCGCGATGTCGTCGTCAAGTGTGACCGTCGTTCTCATGGAGAACCGTCCGTGCGCGATACGCATACTGATGCTAGCAGATTGAGGCTTGAGGCATCAACGGCTTCGAGTCTGTACGGACGTTTGCGGGGTAGTCCGCGATTCGCCTCTCCGGCGCTGCTGGCCGCGACCGGCGCCCCGTCGTGTCCGTCCTCGTCTGACTGCCCGTTCATCGAACCGGTCAACCTCCGTTACCTCGTACGCGGTGACTTCCGCCCGAGCAAACCCCGTATGCCCGGCGTCATGTGCGTTTCGGATTGATTGATCTTCGTGCGGGCGTGTAGTTTCCTGGAACATCGCTTTCCTTCGGGGTACGCCGAAACGGACCACGTTGGCCGTTCGCGCGAGCGCACGACTGGAGCGCCGTGTCAACAAGAGGAGGAGTCGTCATGAGATTTGCCTGTCGTTCCGTTATCCGATTCGCCGGTCGGCTGGCGCCCGCGGTTGCGTTGCTGGCGATATCGGGCTGCGCCGCCATCGAGCAGGTGAGCGACGACGGTGGAAGCCGGTTCTTGAGCGGGCCGCTCCTCATCGAAGATCAGGGCAGCTTCTTCGTCGGCGGCGTGCCGAAGGTCACGAACTACGCCACGCTGCCGGCGCCCGGCAATCCGAACCAGACCTTGCGGCCGGCGCAGATCATGATCGGGCAGATGTACGTTCAGTTCCAGATACCCGCCGTGAGGAGGCCCGGTACGCCCCCGGTCATCATGGTTCACGGTTCGGCGCACACCGGCGCCGCGCTGGAATCGACGCCCGACGGGCGGGAAGGATGGCGGTCCTACTTCGTGCGGAACGGCGTTTCGACCTATGTTGTCGACCAGTCGGGACGCGGACGCTCCGGGTTCGACCTGTCCGTCATACACGAGGCGGCCGCGCTCATTCGCGACGGCGACGTCGAGGACGGCATGTCGATGCTGCCGCGCATCGGGACCATCACCAACGACCGGGCATGGACCGCGTGGTTCGGCCATCTCGTGCCGCCGGACTCGAACATTCTCACCGGCGAGTTGATCCGCCACGGAGACCCGGGCGATCCCGACGGCGACGACGACAACCATTCGGACGACTACCTTCCGGCGTTTCCGATCGAGGCCTTCGATGCGCGGGTCGCGGCGCGGGAGGGAGCGATCGCGGACGCGCCCCTCGGCCCGAACGATTATCTGGCCCTCGAGTATTACAAGCAGTTGGTCCCCAACACGGAAGCCACGCTGCCGGGCTCGGTCTGCGCCGCGTGCGATCCGGTGAACGTTTCCCCGTCCAACACCTGGACGCCGCTGAATCTTGCGGCGCTCGTCGAGCGCCTGGGCGGCGCCATCGTGGCGACGCACTCGCAGTCGGGCGCCATGGGACACCACATGGTCCGGATCCTCAAGGAACGTGAACAACTGGACCTGGTCAAGGGGCTGATCACGCTGGAGGGATCGTGCTCGCTGACCGCCGCCGGCCTTCTTCCGGCCGACTTCGACAGCATTCCCTACATGGCGTTGAAGGGCGACTATGCGGGGACCAGCGCGTCGTGCCAGTCGACGGTCGATGCGATCCGGGAGCGCCGAGCCGCCGGTCAGGGGACCGCCGCCGCGGAGTACATCAAGCTCGACGAGACGGGCGATCCGGCCTTCGACGGCACGACCCACATGTTGATGACGGGCACGAACCACCTGGAGGTTGCCGACGTCATTCTGGAATGGGTGGATGCGAACGTGCCTCCCCTGAATCCGTAGGATGGAAGACGGCGGCCGACCGGAGCCCGCCATATAATCCGCGCATGACGCGTCTTCGACGTTCCTTGTTCTCGCGGCGCCGTCGAGCCGCTGCGGCCTTTCTGTTGGTGACCACCGCCGCCTCGGCGTCGGCCGCCGTTGCCCCGCAGTCCGATCCCGAGGGGTTCTACGCCGGCGGTTTCGCCGGAGCCGGAGCCATCGCCGCCCGGATCGTGGACGTCGACGGTTTCGCCAACTGGGGCCGTCCCGGCCACAGCGTCGACTACGACCACGCCGGATTCGTCGGGGGCGCGCTCCTCGGACGGCGTTGGGATGCGGGCGGGTTGGGGTTCCGCGTCGAGCTGGACGGCACGTTCGGCCGACTGTCGGCAACCACGTCCAGGCTGGATCCCGTCGGGCTGGACGAGACGGCGCTGTCGGAAGTGCGATGGGTCGCGACCGTGCGCGGCGGGATCGACCGTCCGCTCGGCGGGGCGGTCGTTTTCGGAAGCGGCGGGCTGGCCGTTGCCCGCGTCGCCGAGTCGGTGACCGACATCGACTACGGCGGCGGGTTGCCGCCGCGGATCGATCCGGACGATTCGTTCATCGGCCGGGCCGCCGACGCCGGATGGGTCGTCGGCGCCGGTTTCGAGGTTCCGCTGGGCCGGGCGTGGGCGCTGCGGCTGGAAGGGGCGTACCTGGACTTCGGCGGGAGGACCTACACGGTCAACCGCTCCGGCAACAATCGGTGCGGGCCGGGCAACGCCAATCGGCCATGCCCCTACGACGTCCGCGCCCGCCTCGGGCTCTTCCGCTGGGGGCTGGTTCATCACTTCGACTGGTAACGGCGAACCGCGGCGGCGGCCACCGCCGGCGTCAGAACCGGAACCGAACGCCGCCTTCGACGTGGTCCGCGTCGAAGGGTCCGGTGCGGCCGGAACGGAACCGGTATCCGGCGCGCACTTCCACGCGGGCCCGCACGCGGACCGAGAGCCCCGCCATGAGCTGGTAGGCGAACCGCGACTCTTCGTATTGCAGGGACGTCACGAAATTCTGGGATTCCGGCACGGGCGCGCCGAATCCCCCCGGGTCGATGCCGAGCGTGGTATCGATGGCCCCGTCGTAGAAGAACACGCCCGCGCCGAAACCGGCGTACGGGCTGATGCGCCAGGCCGGATGGCGATAACGCAGATTGCCCATCAGGGACTGGATCGTGATGTCTCCGTCGACCTCGATCGAGAATGGCAGGGAGCCGAATTCGGGAAAATCCGGGAAAGCGCTTCCCGGATCGCTCCCGCTCATGGTTCCGACGGTCCCGCCGAGATCGATCGTCGCGAGCAGGTTCCGCCCGGGCTCGCCGACACCCACCCGTTGCCATCCCCATTCGAGTTCGGTCGAGAACCCTTCGCGGAACGCGTAGCCGAAGGCCGCCGTCACGCCGGGTCCGGATCTCAACCCGGCCGCCGTTTCCGTTTGCGTACGCGATGCCGGGTCGTAAGGGAAGGCCGCGTGCCCGGCGAGATCGACGTAGAATTCGCCGGCGCCGGCCGTCTGCGCGGCGAGTCCGCTCGTGCAGGCAAGAACGGCGACGCCGGCCAGGAAAGATCGATGCAAGTACGACAATGACGGTTTCAAGATATCGCTTCCTTTCGACGACGGCCGGCGGGCTTGCGGTCGCCTCTTTCGATTTGCCCGCCAGCGGTGTAACGTATGATTTCGATATTCTATCGTGGATCGTTTGGCCTCAGGAGAGTACATGAACAACGTCCCGCAAGCCGTTGCCCGCTGCGTGGGGATTCTCATGATCGCGTCGCCGCTGGCCGCCGCGCAGGTGCTGGTCGGCCGTACGGCCGCGCCGCCCGACATTTCCGGTGAATGGGTGCTGGAGACCAGCGAGGACCAGGGTCAGTTGGGCGGGCTCCAGCCCGCGCCCGACGACTACCTGGGCGTGCCGTTCAACGACGCCGGACGGATGCGGTCGGACACGACGGCCGAGTCCATATGGGGCATGTGGTACTACCAGTGCCGGCCGCACTCGGCGCCGCACCAGTGGCGCGGCCTGGGGGGAGCGCGCATCCTGAGCGAGCTCGATCCACTGGACCGCAGCATCCGGGCCTACCGCGTCCAATTCTGGCGGTCGCTGGACCGCCCGATCTACATGGACGGCCGGGCGCATCCCCCGGCCTGGGCGCCCCATACGTGGACCGGGTTCTCCACCGGCGAGTGGGTCGGCAACACGCTGGTCGTCCAGACCACGCACCTGAAAGATGGGTTCCTGAGACGCGGCGGCCCCCAGACAAGCGACATGCTGACGATGACCGAGTTCCTGACGCGCCACGACGACACGTTGACGGTCGTGCAGGTGACCGACGACCCGGTCTACATGGACGAGCCGTTCGTGCAGTCCACGTTCTACCACTACGATCCGACGACGCGCGTGAACATGGAAAGCTGCAACGCGGCCACGTTCGCCGAATCGGGCGGGACGGACCCGCACTTCGTGCCGCATCACCTCCCGGGCCGGGATCTCTTCATCGAGGAATGGCTCCCGTCGGAGAACTGGATTCCGTTCGAAGCGGTCCGCGGCGGCGTCCGTACCGTCTATCCCGAGTATCGGTCCACGCTGGACGGATCGGCGAACGCCGCCGACCTCGACGTGCCATCGTCGTCGACGCACCTCGCGGCGCGCGACCGCGTCCAGGCGCAGAGCCCGCGGGACGGGCAGGTCCACGTGCTGCCCGTGCAGGGCAATCTCTACATGCTGGTCGCCGACGGTCGGAATCTGGCCGCGTCCGTCGGTCCGGAAGGGATCATGCTGGTCAACACGGGCCCGGCCGAAATGACCGGCGACATCCTTCGAACCGTCACCGAGTTGGCCGATCGGGCGGCGGCGGCGCGACCCAACGCGTGCGCAGGCGCGCAGTGCCCGGGCGTGCCCGGATGGTCCAGCCCCTACACGAACGCCGTCATCAGCTCACCGGCGCCCGCCCGGGGCTTGCGTTACATCATGAACACCAACGCCGCGCCCCATAACGTCGGCGGCAACGCCCCTCTGGCGGACGCCGGCGAAGGCCGGGGCGGGCGCGCCGCCGTCATCGCCCACGAGAACGCGCTGATCGCGATGTCGGGTCCGCTGGACGATCCCTGGTCCACGGATGCCGACGCCTGGCCGACGGAATCGTTCTACAGCGACATCTACAAGCTGACGTCGTACTTCAACGGCGAGGCCGTGCTGGCCTATTCGACGCCCGCCACCACCGACGGCGACAGCATCGTCTACTTCCGGCACTCGGAGGTGATCGCCGCGGGGGACATCTACTCCACGGTCAGCTACCCGAGGATCGACCGCGCGCGCGGCGGCAGTGTCGGGGGCGTCATCGACGGCTTGAACCGGATCCTGGACCTGGCCGTGGCCGAGTACCGGTCCCAGGGCGGGACCTGGGTCATTCCGGGGCGGGGACGGCTGTCGGACACGGCCGACGTGGCGTATTATCGAAACATGGTGCAGATGGTCAGCGACCGCGTCCAGGCGCTGATCGACGAGGGCCTGTCGCTGGAGCAAGTCCAGGCCGCCCGGCCCACGATGGATTTCGATCCCCGGTACGGCGCCGACACCGGCGACTGGACCACGGAGATGTTCGTCGAGGCCGTCTACGGCAGCCTGACGGAATAGCACGGAACAGCCCGCCGGATGCAGGCCTGACGCGCGTCCGGCGGATGCGAGGAGAAAACGATGAAGCGCAATGTACTTCTGGCGATGGCGTTCGGGGCGCTGCTGACGGGAACGGCCGCGTACGCGCATCATTCCTATGCCGCCACCTACGACGTCGAGCAGTCCCTCAGGCTCGAAGGCCAACTGGTGCAGTTCGCCCTGCGCAACCCGCATTCGTATCTGCACATCTCGGCGCCCGACGCGGAAGGCAACGTCCAGCGTTGGGCCGTGGAATGGAGCGGCGCCGGAGCGTTGAGCCGGCAGGGCGTGTCGCGCGACACGCTGCGCAGCGGCGACGAGATCGTGATCACGGCCAACCCGTCCCGGGTGCGCGGCGAGTTCCGCGCGTTGATGGTGACGCTGGAGCGTCCGGTCGACGGGCTGACCTGGGGAACCCGTCCCGGCGAGGTCGTGGACTGATTCATGCGTGACGCGAAGAGCTGGGCGCGCGGCGTTGCGATCCCGTTGATCCTGGCATGGGCCGCTGCGACGCCGGCGTTGGCCCAGCGGGGCGGTCCGCCGCCGGCGGCGCGGGACGCGGCGCCGATCGACATCACCGGCTACTGGGTGTCGGTCGTGACCGAGGACTGGAAGTTCCGCATGGTGACGCCCAACCCCGGCGTCTACGACGCGCTGACGCTGAACGCGGACGGGCGCCGAGTTGGCGATACGTGGGATCCGGAGGCTGACGAGGCCGCCGGCGTGGCCTGCAAGGGATACGCGGCG
The DNA here is from genome assembly GCA_022821265.1 of Acidobacteriota bacterium. Taxonomy (GTDB): domain Bacteria; phylum Acidobacteriota; class Terriglobia; order 20CM-2-55-15; family 20CM-2-55-15; genus JAJEDW01. The sequence continues at coordinate 4,170 of JAJEDW010000213.1, read as the reverse complement.
CCGGCGATCATGCGGCTGCCCGGCCGGTTCCGCATCACGTGGGAGAACGCCGACACGTTGCGGATCGACACGGACTACGGGATGCAGACGCGGCGCTTCCACTTCGGCGACGCGCCGGAAGGCGAACCCTCCTGGCAGGGGCGGTCCGTCGCCGAGTGGCAACCCGGCCCCGGGGACGGCGGCGGTCTGAAGGTCGTGACCGACAACCTGAGCGAAGGGTACATCCGCAAGAACGGCGCCCCGTTCAGCGGCGAGACGGTCGTGACCGAGTACTACGACCTGCTGGCGATGCCCAACGGCGACCGGTGGCTGAGCATCACCACCACCGTCGACGACCCGGTGTACTTCAGCCGCCCGCTCCACAACACGACCGACTTGAAGAAGCTCCCCGATGACGCGGGGTGGAATCCGACGCCCTGTTCGGCGCGTTAGCGCCGCCGGCAACTGAGCGATGGCGATCCTGCGTACGCTCGGCGCCGGGGCGTGCGTCGTTCTCGCCCTCGCCGCGTGCGCGTCCCCGCAACCCGAGGTCATGGTCCCGGAGTCCGGCATACCGATCACGCTGGCCGTGGAGCGCGCCGCATCGATTCGCGACCTGCGTTACGACCTGTCGTTCGATATCCCCGGCGACGTCGAGGCGCCGATCGCCGGGCGCGTCGTCACCCGGATGACGCTGCTGGACGCGGCCCGGCCGCTGGTCTTCGATTTCGATCCCGGCCCCGGCCGTCCCATCGGCGCGGTGACCCTGAACGGCCGCCCCGTCGAGTTCACGGCCGCCAGCGGACACCTCGTCATCGCGCCCGACGCGCTCGAATCGGGGGACATCACCGTCGGCATCGACTTCACGGCCGGGGACCGCGCTCTCAACCGCAACCCCGACTTCCTGTACACGCTCTTCGTGCCCGCTTACGCCCACACGGCCTTTCCGGTGTTCGACCAGCCCGACCTGAAAGCCCGGTACACGCTCGGACTGACGGCGCCCGCGGGATGGGCGGCGGTCTCCAACGGCGCCGCGGTTTCCGAGTCGGTCGAGGACGGCCGCATCCGTGTCCGGTTCGCCGAAACGGAGCCGATTCCGACCTACCTGTTCGCCTTCGCGGCCGGGCGCTTCGAGATCGAGCAGGCGGAGCGCGGCGGCCGCACGTTCCGCATGTTCCATCGCGAGACCGACGCCGGGAAGGTGGCGCGCAACCGCGACCGCGTCTTCGATCTCCACGCCCGGGCGCTCGCCGAGCTCGAGGCGTACACCGGCATCGCGTACCCGTTCGGCAAGTTCGATTTCGTTCTCGTTCCGGCATTCCAGTTCGGCGGCATGGAGCATCCGGGATCGATCTACTACCGGGACTCCAGCATCCTGCTCGAAGAATCCGCCACTCAGGCCGAGCGGCTCGACCGCGCCCGCCTGATCGCCCACGAGACCGCCCACATGTGGTTCGGCGACCTGGTCACCATGCGATGGTTCGACGACGTGTGGATGAAGGAGGTGTTCGCGAACTTCATGGCCGCGAAGATCGTCAACCCCTCGTTTCCCGACGTCGACCATGACCTGCTGTTCCTGACCGAGAACTACCCGGCGGCGTACGGGGTCGACCGGACCGAAGGCACGCACCCGATCCGCCAGGTTCTGGACAACCTGGACGAGGCCGGCGGCCTCTACGGCGCGATCATCTACCAGAAAGCGCCGATCGTGATGCGTCAGCTCGAAACGATCCTGGGCGAGGACGCGTTCCGGTCCGGCGTCCGGGACTACCTGGCCGACTTCCGGTTCGGGAACGCGGCGTGGACGGACTTGATCGAGCGCCTCGACGAGCGGACCGCGATCGATCTGGCCGGATGGAGCCGCGCCTGGGTCGAGGAGTCGGGCCGTCCCCGAATCGAGACGGAGCGCGCCGGCGCCGGCGTGGCGCTTCTCCAGTCGGATCCCGCCGGCGGCCGGGACCTGGACTGGGCGCAGCGCATCGAGGTGCTCGCCGGATCCGTCGGCGACTACCGTTCGATGCCGGTCGAGCTTCAGGGGGTCCGCACGGAGTTGGACGCGTCCGGCGCCGTGCGGGCCGAGTTCGTGCTTCCCAACGGGCGCGGGCTGGCTTACGGCGATGTCGTGCTCGATGCCGCCAGCCGGCTCTACCTTCTCGACCGGTTCACGGATTTCGCCGAGCCGCTGACGCGCGGATCGATCTGGGTCACGCTCTGGGAGGAGATGCTGGCGGGGCGTGTTCCGGCCCGCGAGCTGATGGGAACCGCGCTCCGCGGTCTGGCCGTCGAGGACTCCGAGCAAGTCGCGCAACTGTTGCTGGACGGGGCGCGCCGGCTGTTCTGGCGCTATTCGACGGCGGCCTTCCGCGAAGAGACCGCGCCGTTGCTGGAGCGTACGCTCCGGGCCGGGATCGAGCGGTCGACGACCTCGAGCATGAAGGCCGCGTTCTTCTCCACGTTCCGCGCCGTGGTCACGACCGACGGCGGCCGGGCGTTCCTCGAGCGTGTATGGCGGGGCGCGGAATCGATCGACGGCCTCCCGCTCACCGAGACCGACGAGACCGCCATGGCCGAGCAGCTCGCCCTGCGGTCGCATCCGCGGGCCGCCGCGATCCTGGCAGAGCAACTGGGACGCATCCAGAACGCCGACCGCCGGGAACGCTTCGAGTTCGTGGCGCCGTCGCTGTCTTCCGACGCCGGCGAGCGCTCGCGGTTCTTCGCCCGCCTGGCGGATCCCGCGAACCGGGGGCGGGAGCCGTGGGTTCTCGACGGTCTCCGGAACCTCAATCATCCGTTGCGGGCCGGCGAGAGCATGGGACAGTTGCGCCGCGGGCTGGACATGCTGGTCGAGATCCGCGACACGGGCGACATCTTCTTCCCGCGGAACTGGCTGGGCGCCCTCCTGGGCGGCCACAACACGCCCGAGGCCGCGACGATCGTGCGCGGTTTTCTGGCCGAGCAGGATGCGGACTACCCTCCCAGGCTCCGCCGGCTCGTCCTCCAGGCGGCCGACCCCCTGTTCCGCGCCGTCGACATCCTTGAACGGGACGGAGGCCGGCCATAGCCGCCATGCGTCTTCCGTGGGTCCTGTTGCTGGCGTCCGCGTTTCTGCTGGCCGTGGTCGTCGGCGCCTTCTTCCTCTCGCCATCGTTGCGCCCGGCCGCCGAAACGCATCCGGAGTACGCGTCGCTGGACTCGACGACGGTGGGCTCCGAGGGCACGGCGGCGTTCGGGTACCTCATGGCGCTCGGCGTTCTGGCCACCACCGGCGTGTCGGTCGTCATCGGCGTCCGTCGCCGAGGGCGGAGCAACGCGCTCGCCCGATGGCTGGCCGTCGGGTTCGGCGGGCTCGCGCTGGTCTATACGGCGTTGGTCCTCAGCTACGCGCGGTACGCGGCCGGCGCCGACACCGCCCTGTTCCTGGGTTTGCCCGCGCCCACGGCGTGGATGCTCTACGGCGCCTGGCTGTTTCCCCTGCTCCTGATCCTCGCCTGCGTGGCCCGCTTCGAAGACTACCTCTCGCGCGATGACGAACGGACGTTCCATGAAATCGTCCGGTCCCGGCGCAGCGGCCGCGGCCGGGACGCCGGCTGATGGAAGAATCCCGCGCGTTGATCATCCTGGCCTCGATCGGGGTCTACCTGGGAATCTGCGTGGCGATGGGCCTGTGGGCGCTCCGGCGCACGCGCTCCACGGACGATTTCTTCATGGCCGGCCGCAAGCTGGGGGTCGTCGTCACCGGGTTCGCGCTGTTCTCCAGCACGCTCAGCGGGTTCGGGTTCGTGGGCGGGCCCGGCCTGGTCTACCTGATGGGCATGAGCTCGATCTGGATCGCCCTGGGCGTCAGCCTGGGGGGCGTCGTCAGCTTCGCACTGATCGCCAAGCGCATCCGCCTGTTCGCGGAACTGGGCGACTGCGTTTCGCTTCCCGACGTCGTGGCCCTCCGCTACGGAAGCGATTCGGTGCGGGCGTGGGTCGCCGTGGTGATCCTGATGGGCGTCATCGGCTACCTCGCGACGCAGATACTGGCCATGGCGATCGTTCTGCAGGACGTTCTGCAGGGCGCCAACATCACCGGCGGGATCGGTCTGGGCGTGTGCGTCTTCATTTCGTGCTCGGTCCTGGTCTTCTACACCGTGACGGGCGGCATCCTGGCCTCGGTCTACACCGACGTCATCCAGGGCGCGGTCATGG
>JAJEDW010000335.1 GCA_022821265.1 Acidobacteriota bacterium | reverse complement strand
GTCCGCGGTCGGCGTCGCTGACCAGCATGTCGGGGTCGCCGAAACGGTAGCGCAGGTCGAAGACCGGGATCCCCCCGCAGATGAAGGCGGCCATGTGGTAGACGGGCCGCAGCGGCTCGGTGCTCACCCCGAAAGGCACGACCGCGGGCGAGTGGTTGTGGACCACCGAGACGACGTCGGGGCGCGCCCGGTAGATCTCGGCGTGGATGAACCGTTCCGAGTACTGGGACCGGCCGTCGAGATCGATCGGGTTGGCGTCCAGGTCGTATTCGATCAGGTCGTCAGCGGTGACCAGGTCCGGCGCCAGGGAGCGCGCCATCAGGAAGCGGTTCGGGTCACGGTCGTGCCGTACGGTCACGTGTCCGAAACCGTCCACGATGCCCTCGCGGTATAGGATCCGGTTGGCGGCGACCAGGTCCTCGATCAACGCGGGGTCGGCGGGCCCGGCCGACGCCGGCTCCGGCGCCTGCGCCGGCATTGCGGCCGCGAGGCTCAGAATGACAGAGAGCCCGACAGCGGCGAGCGCGGCGAATATCTTCATCCGTTCGTCTCGGCCGGCCCGGCGGCGGCTATTCCTCGAGCGAGGCCAAGGTCGGACCCGACGCGCCGCGCGGCAGCAGGCTCGGTCCGGACGGCTCGAATATCGACGTCGGATCGATGTCCGGATCGATCAGTACGCCGATGAAGCAGTTCTGCATCTCGTGCCAGTTCTGCGGTCCCCAGATGACCCGCTCGGTCGGATCCGGATTGTACGGGTTGTTGGCCGAGTTGTCGTAGTGCGCGATGACGACCATCCGCGTCCCGACCGGGATGTCGATCGGTTGCTCCAGGTCGTAGCCGAGCTGCCAGTCGAAGTTCCACTCGCCCTTGAAGATCGTTTCCGACGTCCCGTCCGGGTAGTGCAGCTGGTATTCCATGTCCTTGCCGCGCAAGTGCATGTGGGGCTGCAGGTAGAGCAACTCCATCGGCTGGGTCGTCGTCAACTCGGAGACCACCTGCGCGTTGCGGTCGCCCGGCGGGATGGCCAGGTTGAACGCCGTGGGCCCCTCGTCGACGTAATAGCGCTTCTCGGGCGGCTCCTGGGCGAAGACCAGCCCCACCCTGGAACGGTCGGTCGTCGCTTTCCCCGAGGCCGTGTAGTGCAGGTTGAACACGATGTCCGACCCGGCCGGAACGAACTTGGCCGAGTCGAAAGCCGCGAAGTCCTGGGGCCCCAGTCCCGGGTTGTACTTGCCGAGCAGGTCGACCCTGGGGTCGCGGGGACCCAGCCGGGGGTCGCCGTTCTCGTAGGCGACGCCGTACTCGGCGTCCTTCATGAACTCGGAGTCCGGCGGGATCACGTTGGCGCGCATGTGGTGGACCACCTCCGGGTTGCCCGCGCGCATTTCGGCCGCGATCACCCAGACGTCCTCGGGAAAGTCGACCTTCACCTTGACGTTCTGGTAGTTGATCGTGCCCTCGGCGGGAACCGGGAAGTCGATCGGCATCTCCACGATCATGTCGGGCTGGAGGTTCCATCCGTCCACCCAATCGCGCGGTTCCGGGGCATCGGAGGGATCGCCGGCCGGAGCGCCGTCGTCGACCCAGCCGACCAGCGTGCGCAGCTCGTTGTCGTCGAGCGTGCGGTCGTTCAGGAACGGCCGATGTCCGGGCTCGGCGAACCACGGCGGCATTTCGCGGTTGATGACGGCCTGCCGGATCGACCGCGCCCACGGACGGGTTTCCTCGTAGGTCGCGAACGACATCGGCGCCATCTCGCCGGGACGGTGGCACGCCAGGCAGTTGTCCTGGAGGATGCCCAGCACGTCCTTGTAGAAAGTGATTTCGGTCGCGGGGCCTTGGGCTCCCGCGCCGGTCTGGGGAACCAGGATCGCCGCGGCGACGGCCACCGCGACCGCCGCGCGTACCTGAAGATCTCGGCTCGTCATGGATGAACCCCCGGGCAAGATTTCCGACAGCATAACACCGGTTCAGGCCGACGCATACAATCGCGTGCTCTCGGCCCAGAGCGCGCGGGCGGAGTCGTCGTTCGCGGCCTCGTCGGTGATCTTCGCCGGACGGCGCCGGGCGAAATACCGGCCCGTGACGCCGCGGACCGCGTCGGAGGACGCCAGGTAGACGAGCGTCTCGGCCCCTTTCCGGGACGAGACGGCGAACGGCTTGACCATCCGCAGGAAGAAGCCGAGGCCGCCGGGCTTGTCGTCGAAGAACCGGCTGGCGACGACGCCGGGATGGAAACAGTTGACCGTGACGCCGGTCCCCTCGAAAACGCGCGCGGCCTGGCGCGTGAACAGGATGTTCAGGAGCTTGGAGCGGCCGTAGACCTCGAGGCCCCGGTAGCGTTCCGACTGCAGGTTCTCCATGCTGAAACGGGTCCCCCGATGGGCCGCCGACGCCGTGTTGACGATGCGCGCGCCCGGCGCCAGGCGGTGGCCGAGATCCGCGGTCAACCCGAAGTACGACATGTGGTTGAGGGCGAAGGTCCGCTCCAGGCCCTCCGCGGTTACCTGGCGGCGGAGGAAGAGCGCGCCGGCGTTGTTGGCGAGGACGTCGATGGCGGGCTCACGCTCCGCGATCTCGGCCGCCGCGCGCCGCGTCTCCGCCATCAGGGAGAGGTCGGCATGGTAGACGGAATGACCGGCGCCCGGATTCGCTCGTTCGAGCCGTTCCAGCGTCGCGCCGCCGCGCTCCGGGTTCCGGGCGATCAGCACGAGCCGCGCGCCCATGGCGGCCAGGGCCAGGGCGGCGGCCTCCCCGATGCCGGACGTGGCCCCGGTCATCACGATCACCTTCCCGTGCATGGCGTTCCTCCTCGGGTCAGAAGAAAAGGGCGATGGCCGCGAGCGCCGTCAAGGCGATCACCAACCGCTCGAACCCGCGTTGCGGGATGCGAGGGACGATGCGGACTCCCGCCACGTTGCCGCCGATGACGACGGGAACCATCATCGCGGCGAACGCCAGCGACTCGCGGCTGTAGAGACCGTGGCCGGTGTAGATCGGAACCTTCGCCAGGTTGACGACCAGGTAGAACCAGGCCCCCGTGGCGATGAAGTTGCGCTTCTCCAGCCGGCTGGCCAGCAGGTACAGGCTCATGGCCGGCGCCGCGGCGTTGGCCACGGTCGTGGCGAATCCCGCGGCGACGCCGTAGACCGGAGGCCGGCCGCGCGGCGCGTGCTTCGAGGCGCGCCCGAGGATCGAGACCGCGACCATGGACAGGATGATCGCCCCGACCAGCCGGCGCAGGACGCCCTCGGACAGGGCCAGCGCGACGCCGCCGGCCGCCATGCCGACCGCGACCCACGGGACCAGCGCGAGCAGTTTCCCGACGTCGGCGTGCCGGCGCCAATACGCGACGGCGAACACGTCGCCCGTCGTCAGCATCGGCAGCGTCCAGGCCGCGGCGAGGCGCGCGTCGCCGACGGTCAACACCATAAGCGGCACGACGAACGCGCCCGCGCCCGGGACGCCGGTCTTCGCGACGCCGATCATCAACGCGCAGAACGCACCGGCGATCCATTGCCAGGTTTCGAATTCGGGCATGAACGTCGCGCCTTCGCCGAAATGCTGGTTTCCGCCCGGCGGGCTGTTGCAGTATAGGTGGACACGGGGGCGATATGAAGACCGGGCACGGATCGATTCCGGAACGCGCGTCCCGCCGCGAGTTTCTGCGGGGCATGGCGGCGTTGGGCGCGCTGGCCGCGGGATGCGGCGGCGGCGGGCAGTCGCCCGCCGGCGAAACGCCGGGCGGCGAGGCCACGGACGCTCCGCCGCGGCGGATCGACGTCCACCAGCACTTCGTGTCACCCGACTATCACGCGTTCCTGACCGCGATGAGCGCGCAAGGTCCCGTCCCCGGCCTGGGGGCCTGGGACGGATACGGTCCCGGGCGCAACATCGAGAGCATGGACGCGGCGGGCATCGAGACCGCCATGCTGTCGCTGACCGCGCCGGGCGTGCACTTCGGCGACGACGCCCAGGCGCGCGGCCTGGCGCGGGAGCTGAACGAATACGCCGCCGAGCGCATGGTGGGGGACTACCCGGGACGATTCGGCCTGTTCGCCGTTCTGCCGATTCCCGACGTCGACGGCAGCCTGGCCGAGATCGAGTACGCCTTCGACACGCTCGGCGCCGACGGCGTGGGGCTGTTCACCAGTTACGGGGACGACTGGCTCGGGGACGAATTGCTCGATCCCGTCTTCGACGAGCTGAACCGCCGCCAGGCCGTCGTGTACACGCACCCGATCGAGGCGGCCTGCTGTCTGAACCCGATCGCCGGCGTCGCGCCGCAGACGCTGGAGTACCCGACCGACACGACGCGGGCCATCATGCGGCTGATCACCAGCGGTACGGCCACGCGGTGCCCCGACATACGATTCATCTTCTCGCACGCCGGCGGCACGCTGGTCTCCATCGCCGGCCGTTTCCTCCAGGCCCAGGTGCGCGCCGAGAACATCGACGCGACGCCGGAGCCCGACTCCCGGCTGCACCACGTCCGCCGTTTCTTCTACGACACGGCGGGATCGGCCAACCCGGTACAGTTGCAGTCGCTCGGGCTACTGGTCCCGGAATCGCAGATCGTCTTCGGGACCGACTTCCCGTTCGTCGGGACCGTGCCGACCGTCGAGGGGGTCGACGCCAGCGGCTTCGACGCCGCCGGGTTGCGGGCGATCTACCGGGACAACGCGCTCCGCATGCTGCCCCGCCTGGCCTGAGCGGCGCCGCGGGCAACGAGCCTTCGGTGAAACACCGGCGGAGCGGGGCGCCCGTCCTTTCGACAGGCTCCTACGGAGCGGGCAGGATGCTGTCCGCGTCGGGGGGGTCCGGGATCGACTCCAGGAACGCGTACATGTCGGCGAGCGCGTCCGGGCCGAGAACCGCGGCCGTGTACGGCGGCATGTTGCCCGTGGGCTGGCGGATGTACGCCGAGAAAGCCGGAAAGGGGATGGGGTCGGGCGCCAAGCGGGACCCGGTGTTTCCCGCGCCCTGGCCCTCGAGTCCGTGACAGGCCGAGCAGCCGGTTTCGACGTAGGCGAGCCGCCCCGCCTCCCTGTCGCCGACGGCGGTTTCCTGAACGGGGGAAACCGTACCCAGGACGAGAGCGGACATCGGGAGCGCGAGCAGGCCCTTCACGGCGTCACCTCGGCTGCGTGACCACGTCCAGCAGCGCGGGCTCTCCGTTCCGAACCACGTCGATCGCGCGACGGAGGGCGGGCGCGACGTCGGCGGGACGATCGATGGGGCCTTCCGAGTAGACGCCCATGCCCTCGGCCACCTTCGCGAAGTCGATGTCGGGGTCGCGGAGCGTGTTCCCGAAACCGGCGTTGTCGATTCCGCGCTCGAAACGGTTGGCCATCCGCTGGATATGCATCACCTCCTGGTGGTAGGCGCGGTTGTTGTGCATGACCGTCAGAAGCGGGATCCGATAACGGGCCGCGGTCCAAAGCACGCCGGGTCCGTACATCAGGTCGCCGTCGTTCTGGATGTTGACCGACAGCCGGCCGTGCCTGCGGTTCGCCAGCGCAGCGCCGACGGCGGCCGGCGCGCCGTATCCGACGCCGTAGCCGCCGGACTCCCCGATCCGCTGGTAGTGCCGGTCGAACCTCCACAGGCGTTGCGGCCACTGGCTGAGGCTGTTGCCGCTGCCCACGACCATCGACCAGTCGTGCTCCCGAACCTGGTTCCAGATCTCGGCCGACAGCCGCGCCGTGGACACCGGGCTGGCGTTCCATGCGTAGGCCGCGTCGCGGCGGACACGCTCGTGGATGTCGCGGTGCGCGCCCGCCAGGGCGTCGCGGCGTTCGTCGAGCACCCGCTGCCGGTCGCCGTCGAGCCGGCGGCGGACGGCCTCGGTCAGAGCCGGGAGCGTCGCCTCGGCGTCGGCGGCCATGGCCAGGTCCACTTCCGTGTAGCGCTGGAAGACCTGGTAGTTGGACGGCGTGGCGAGGTCGCCGGAGTTGATGCTGATCAGCCGGGCGTCGTTGCGGATGATCGATCGCCATGTGCGGTGGATCTGGTCGCGGAACGCGTGCGTCCGCCCCCAGAAATCCGTCATCTCCAACCCGAGGATGACGTCGGCCTCGGCCAGGACGGCCCGGGCTTGCGCCGTCTGGTTCAGGGGATGCCGCGATGGGAAGTTCATGCGGCCGCCCTGGTCGATCACGGCCGCTTCCAGCGTCTCGGCCAGTTCGACGAGCCCCTCCATGCCCGCCGCGGTCCGCGCGGCCCGGTCGGCGACGATCACCGGGAATTCGGCCGTCACCAGGAGCCGCGCCGCCTCTTCGACGGCCGCCGAATCGCCCTGCGGCGGCGTCGTCCGCGTGAGGCGCGGAACGGTGAGGTGGTCCCGGCTTTCGAGAGGGCGTTCCTGGAGCTCGCTGTCGGCGACGAGGATGACCGGGCCCATCGGCGGCGTCATGGCGACCATGTAGGCGCGCATGGCCGACTCGGCGAAATGCTCCAGCGACACCGGCGTGTCGTCCCACTTGATGTAGTCGCGTACCATCTGGGCCGCGTCCTGGACGCTGTGAACCCACTCCACCCCGGGCCGCCGCACGGACGCGTCGAGCGTGTTGCCGAGGATCAGGTAGACGGGGACGCGGTCGCAATAGGCGTTGTAGACCGCCATGGCCGCATGCTGCAGTCCGACGGTTCCATGAGCCATGACCGCCATGGGCTTGCCCTCGATCTTGGCGTAACCGTGCGCCATGGCGACCGAGGACTCCTCGTGGGTGCAGGTGATGAATTCCGGTCCGGGCCCGCCGGCGTAGTTCGCGAGCGCTTCGTGGATTCCCCGGAAGCTGGAACCCGGGTTGGAACAGACGTACTCCAGGTCCAGCGCGCGGAGAACGTCGACCATGAAGTCCGAGCCGCTGGTCTCGGCCGTCAGGACCTCCAGCTCCTGAGGAGCGGCGGACTCGGCTTCCGGCGACATCGGCGGGGGCGCGACCGCCGGGGCCGGCGCCGCCCGGGCGCCGGATTCCGCGGCCCCGGCCAGCGTGACCGCTCCCGCCGCGGCGGCGCCCTTGAGAAAGCCCCGGCGGTTGACGGGTTTCTTCCTTTCCTCGGTCATGGCGTTCGTCCTCGATCGCGGCGAAGGATCGCCGCCCGCATTAGATGACAGATCCGGGTCCGTGTCCAGCACGCGGGCCGTCGCCGAACTTTTCGTTCCCGCAACGGGGCGCGGGGGCGGTATGATCGTTGCTCGGCGGCCGCGCCGCCGCCGTTGTCGTTCATCGATTCAAGGGAACCCGCATATGCGCAAACTCCTGCTTGTCCCGACCGTGACCGCCGTGCTCGCGGCGGCCGCCTCCTGCGCGCCGGAACCGGTCGAGGAGGCCTCTCCGATCCGGATCGTAGCGTCCGACCTGGAGCTCATGATGGGGATCATCGTTCCCAACGCCGCGGTGGTGTGGGACTCGGTCGGCACGATCGTCGACGAAACCGGGCAGAACGACTTCCAGCCCGAGACCGACGAGGAATGGGAGGAGGTCGCCGACCGGGCGCTCGGCCTGGCCGAATCGGCGAACCTGCTCCTGATTCCCGAGCGTTCCCAGGGCCGGCAGGTGGGGATCGCTACGGCCGTGATGATGCGCGACCGCGCCATACGCGCTTCCGAGACCGCACTGCTACGCGACGCTGCCGCGTTTCTTGACTCCGTCGGGTTGCTCTACGAGTCTTGCGTGGCGTGTCACGAGGAGGACCTCGTCGAGGGGACCGGCTTCTAGC
>JAJEDW010000144.1 GCA_022821265.1 Acidobacteriota bacterium | reverse complement strand
GCTCGATGAGCGAGGACGCGCTCGATGAGCGAGGACGCGCTCGATGAGCGAGGACGCGCTCGATGAGCGAGGACGCACTCCATGAGCTCGGCTGAACGGCTGAACATCGCCGACGTCATCGACGCCGCCCCGATCGGCGGTCTCCAGCTCCGCCTGTTCTGGGTGTCGGGTTTCTCGCTGTTGATGGCGGGATTCGTCGTGCAGTTGATCGCGTACGTCGGTCCGGAGATCATCGTGGAGTTCGGCCTGCCCGACGGCGGGCCCGTCGGCAACATCGTCGCGGCCACCAACGTGGGGCTCCTGATCGGGTCGCTGTTCTTCACGGTGCTCGCGGATGCGATCGGTCGACGTCCCGTCCTGATCATCGGAACGTTCTGGTTCGCGACCCTCACCGTCCTGACGGGACTCCTGGCCCAGACCGCCGAGCAACTGATGCTGCTGCGTTTCATCGGCGGCCTCGGAATGGGATCGATCATACCGAACGCCACGGCGTTGATCGGCGAATACAGCCCGTCGCGGAAGCGCGTCACGTTGATGATGACCATCACGGTGGCATTCACGGCCGGCGCCGCGCTGGCGGCGTTCGTCGCCGCCGAGATGATGCCCCGCTTCGGATGGCGCTCGGTCCTCTATCTCGGCGGCGCCGTGCCGCTCGTGATCGCCGTGCTGATGGTGAAGTGGCTGCCGGAGTCGCTGCGTTTCCTGACCGTTCGCGGACGGTTCCGGGAGGTCGGCCAATGGCTGGCGCGGCTGGACGCGAACCGGAGGATCGACCCGGACGCCGAGTACCGGGTCCCGGAGGAAAGCGCGCGGGGCGTTCCCGTGGTTCAACTCCTGGAAGAGCGCCGCGCGGGCGTGACCGTCCTGTACTGGGCGGCGAACTTCACGAACCTGCTCAACCTGTATTTCCTGGCGGGTCTGCTCCCGACGATCCTGAACCAGACCATCGACATGGACGCGTCCTCGGCCGCGCAGGTGGCCGGCGCCATGCAGCTCGGCGGAACGATCGGCACGTTCGGCCTGGCGTGGATGATTTCCAGGAAAGGCCTGACGCCCATGCTGACGTTGACGTTCGGAATCGCCGCGCTGGCCATCGCGTTCATCGGCAGTCCGTCCGTCCTGGCGGCGACGCTGTGGTTGACGGCGACCGTGTTCATCGCGGGTTGGTGCGTCATCGGCGGCCAACCCGGCCTGAACGCGTTCGCCGCCACGTTCTACCCCACCGCCATGCGCTCCACCGGCATCGGTTGGGGACTGGGAATCGGACGCGCCGGCGCCATCGTGGGACCCTGGATCGGGGGCCAGTTGCTGGCCATGGACTGGGACCCGCAACCGATGTTCGCGGCGTTCGCCGCCCCCGCGGCGGCGACGATGCTGATCATGGCCGCCATCCATTTCATGACGCGTTCCCGCGCGCGGAAGACGACCCCATGAGCCTTCCGTTGCTACCGACCTCGCTGGTCGGCTCCTACGCCCAGCCCGACTGGCTGATCGACCGGAGGAAGCTGGCCGCCCGGTTTCCGCCGCGGACGCGGGCCAAGGAGCTTTGGCGCGTCGCGGCGGAATGGCTCGACGAGGCCCAGGACGACGCGACGATCCTCGCCATCCGCGACCAGGAGCGAGCAGGTCTGGATATCATCACCGACGGCGAAATCCGGCGGGAAAGCTACTCGAACCGTTTCGCGACGGCGCTGGACGGCGTCGACATCGACAACCCGGGCACGGCGCTGGACCGCAGCGGCCACCCCAACCCGGTGCCGCGCGTCGTCGGACCGATCCGCCGGAGGCGCCCCGTCGGCGACGCGGACGTCCGGTTCCTGCGCGCGCATACCGACCGGGTCGTCAAGGCCACCGTCCCCGGCCCCTACACGATGTCCCAGCAGGCCCAGAACGACTACTACCCGAGCCCGGAGGCCATGGCGATGGACTACGCGGCGGCGGTGAACGCGGAGGTCCGGGACCTGTTCGCCGCCGGCGCCGACATCGTTCAGATCGACGAACCCTACATGCAGGCGCGTCCCGGCAACGCCCGCGCATGGGGCCTGGCGGCCCTGGACCGGGCCCTCGAGGGCGCGACGGGAACGACGGCCGTCCACCTGTGCTTCGGCTACGCGGCCATCATTCACGACCGGCCGGACGGATACGACTTCCTGTCCGAGCTGGCCGGGACCGCCGTCGACCAGATCTCGATCGAGACGGCGCAGTCCTCCCTGGACTGCTCCGTCCTGGAGACCCTCCCCGGCAAGGTCATCATCCTTGGAGTGCTCGACCTCTCGAGCCCCGACGCCGAGTCGCCCGAACAGGTCGCCGGCCGCATCCGCCGCGCCTTGCCGTACGCCGACGCCGGGCGGATCGTCGTCGCCCCGGACTGCGGATTGAAATACATGCCCCGGGACGCGGCGTTCCGGAAGATGCAAGCGATGGTCGAAGGGGCTAAGATAGTGCGAACCGAACAGGCCTCGGCCTGAGGGCCGCCGGAGCGAACGAGCCCGATCGGAACCACTTCCCGAGGAGACATCCGATGCCGCGAGCGCTTGCACTGGCCATCGTCCTGGCCGCCGGCGGGACCGTCCGGGCCCAGGACACGCTGGACATCTACCTGATCGACGTCGAGGGCGGCGGCGCCACGTTGTTCGTGACGCCCGAGGGCGAATCGATCCTGATCGACACAGGCAACGGCGGCGCCGCGGCGGAGCGCGATTCCGGCCGCATCGTCGACGCCATGACCGATGCGGGCGTCGAAGCCATCGACAGCCTGATCACGACGCATTGGCACGGCGACCATTTCGGGTCGCTAGCGGCGCTGGCCGCGCGCGTGCCCATCCGCCGCTACATCGACCACGGCCCCAACATACAGCCCAACCCCGCGACCGACGCGTTCATCGACACGACGTACCGCGAGCTCTACGAGGCGGCCGAGCGCATGATCGTGGCGCCGGGCGACGCGATCGAGGCCGCCGGCGTCGATGTCACCGTCCTGGCGTCGGCCAAGCGGGTCGTGACCGAGCCGCTGCCCGGCGCGGGCGCCCCGAACCCCTATTGCGCCGACTTCGCGCCGGGCCCCGAGGACAACGGCGAGAACGCCCAGTCGGTCGGCGTCATCGTCGAGTACGGAGAGTTTCGCGCCCTGCACCTGGGCGACCTGACCGTCAACACCGAGTTCGACCTGATGTGCCCGAACAACCCGATCGGCGAGGTCGACCTCTATGTCGTGACGCATCACGGCCAACCCAGCTCCAACGCCCAGGTCGTGGTCCATGCGATCGAGCCCCGCGTGGCCATCATGAACAACGGCACGCGCAAGGGCGGCCAGCCCGAAGCCATGCGGATACTGCACACCGCGCCGGGCCTGGAGGACCTGTGGCAACTGCACTTCTCGCAGCTCAGCGGGCAGGAATACACCGTTCCCGGCATCTTCATCGCCAACCTGATCGACGCGCCGATCGACGCGATGCCGATCGCGCCCATTCCCAATCCGGGGCGAGGCGCGGGCGTGCCGCCGCCGCCCGCCCACGACGGACCGGCCCACTGGATCAAGGTGTCGGCCGCGGGCGACGGCGCCTTCGCCGTGACCAACAGCCGCAACGGCTTCACCAAGGAATACCGTTGATCTCCAGCCGGACGGCAGGGCCGGGAACGCTCCTGGGCTGCGTGCTGGGACTGGCGCTGACGATGCCGGCCCTTCGGGCCGAGGTCTCCCGGGTGGAGGTCGCGTCCCGAACCGTCGTCGACGGGGGCCGGGCCTTCGGCGAGGTCGGCGCCTACGAGGAGATCACGGGCCGCATCCACTTCGTCATCGATCCGGCCCATCCACGGAACCGGGTCATCGTCAACCTGGACCGGGCGCTCCGGAACAGCGACGGGCAAGTCGAGATGTCGGCCGATCTCGCCATCCTGGCGCCCGTCGAGGCGGGTAACGGCAACGGGATCGCGCTCCTCGACGTCGTCAATCGCGGGGGCCGGACCGTCATGCGCTTCAATCAGGCCGGAGGCGGGGATCCCTACGGCGACGGTTTCCTGATGAACCGCGGTTACACGATCGTATGGATCGGATGGGAGTTCGACGTTCCGGCGACCCCCGAGGCCATCCGCATCGAGGTGCCCCTGGCCGACGGCGCGCCCGCCCACCCGATCGGCGGCCTCGGCTTCGCCGCGGTGCGCGACACCGCCGTCTGGGTCCGGCGCGACCCCGGCGCGGTCGTGTCCTCGGACCGGGCCATCGCCTTCGGGTCTTCCCAGAGCGGCCGCTTCCTCCGCAGCTTCCTCTACCTCGGTTTCAACACCGGCGAGGACGGGGGGCCGGCCTTCGACGGCGTGATCGCGCATATCGCCGGCGCTTCGCGGATCGATCTGAACGAACCGGGCGCCGAGCCGATCTCGCTGGGTCAGTTCGACGCGACGTCGTACCCGTTCGCCGACGCCGCGTACCGGGACCCGGTCACCGGCGTCGAGGAAGGCGCCCTGGACAATCCCAGGGCCCGCGACAATCCGCCCCGCGTCTTCCATACGAACACGAGCGTCGAGTACTGGGGCGGCGGCCGCGTCGCCGCCATGGTCCACACGACGCCGGACGGCGCCGAGGACATCGCGCTGCCCGCCAACGTCCGCTTCTACCTGCTGGCCGGCACGCAGCACGGCCCCGGCGCCTTCCCGCCCTCACCGGCCGCGAACACGCTGGAACCGCAGAATCCCATCGACTACTGGTGGCACATGCGGGCGTTGCTGGCGGCGATGGAGGCGTGGATCGTCGAGGGCGTCGAGCCGCCGCCGAGCCGCCATCCCCGTTTCGCCGACGGCAGCCTCGTCATGCCGCGCACGCTGGACTTCCCGCCCATCCCGGATGTCCGCTCCCCCGCGGACCGGACGGCCGGAACGCGGGCGGCCAACCCGCTGGTGGCGGCGCAGGGCGGCGCGGGGACCCTGTTGCCGCTGTTGGTCCCCCGCGTTGACGCCGACGGCAACGAGACGGCGGGCGTCCTGCATCCGGAAGTGGCCGTGCCGCTGGCCACCTACACGGGGTGGAACTTCACGCACCCGGACCGGGGCGATCCCGACGATCTCTGGCCGCTGGTCGGGTCCTACGTCCCGTTCGCGGCGACACGGGCCGAGCGCGAGTCCCGCGGCGACCCCCGCCCGTCGATCCGGGAACGCTATCCATCGCGGCCGGCGTATCTCGAACGCGTGCGGGAGGCCGCCCGCCGGCAGGTGTCGGACCGATATCTGCTGTCGGCCGACGTCGAAGCCCTCGTCGAGCGTGCCGGGCTGCATTGGGACCTGCGTATGGAAGGCAGCGACTGAAAGACCGCTCCGATCCGACGCGCCGTGACGGCGGCGTGCCCGGATCGAACGGAACGAGTCTCATGAAGACGATCGCGAAGACACTGGCGCTGCTCGCCGTCACGGCGATGCTCCCTGGCGAGGCTCGCGGCCAGGACGGCACGGAACTGGACACGATCCTCGATCGCGCCGCTTCTTATGTCGACGCCTACGAGGAAGAGCTCGGAATGATCGTCGGCGAGGAAGAATACGTCCAGAACGCGACCTGGATGAGCCGCAGCGCGCGGCCGCCCGTCGTCGTCGGCCGGGAACGGCGCCGCCTGCAGTCGGACTTCCTGCTGCTTCCGGTCGAGGACCGGTGGTATGGCGTGCGCAGCGTCCTGCGGGTCGACGGCAATCCCGTCGACGAACCGGACACGTTTCCGGAATCACCCCGGGAAATCGTGGAGAACCGCACCGACACCGCTTACAACATCGGCGACTTCACACGGACGTTCAATGTTCCGACGTTCGCGCTGACCGTCCTCCGCCGCGACAACGTCGGTCGGTTCTCGTTCGAAAGGCGCGGCGGCGATCGGATCGAAGACCACGAGACGTGGGAAATACGTTTCTCCGAGGTCGTCACGCCGACCCTGGTTCGCGGCGCGGGAGGCGAGGACCGGTTCGCGACCGGACGCGTCTGGATCGCTCCCGAGTCGGGCAAGATCCTGAGAACCCAGATCGTCATCGATGTCCGGACCGGCGGAGAACCGTATCGCGCCACGCAGCGGGTCCAGTACGAGGAGAATCCCGTGCTGGGAATCCTGGTCCCCGCTTCGATGGAGGAACGCTACGACAGCGAGTTCCACACCGTCGAGGCCCGCGCCGACTACTCGGATTTCCAGCGGTTCCGGGTCCAGGTCGACCAGGCCCCCGGGACGATCATTCCGTAGCCGTACGCCGAGAGCGGGACCCGGGCCGGTCTCAGAGACGGCGCATCGCGATCCGGACGCCCTTGGACGACACCTCCGGCTTGCGCTCGCCGTTCACGCACTCGGCGGTGACCCTCTACGGACCCGCAATCTCCAGGACGGCGTCCTCCAGCGTCTCGAGTCGCCGATCCATCCTCCCGACAATGTCCTCCAACATCTCGAGGCGTCGATCCATTCTCCCGACGATGTCCTCCAGCGTCTCGAGGCGTTGATCCATCCTCGCTACGATGTCCTCCAGCGTCTCGAGGCGCTGATCCATCCTCCCGGCAGCGACCTCGACGGCGCGCAGGCGTCCATCCATGCCGCGCACATCCGTTTCCAGCCGCCCCACGCGATCCGTCAAGTCGCCGATGCGCGTGTTGACGCCGGCGATCTGGACCGACAGCCACCCGGCCGCCGTCAGCATCGCCGGAACGATGGTCCCGATGATCCACTTGGTGTCACTGCTCACGACTTGCGATTCCTGGAAGGGCCGAGGACCTGGGCCGGGTCCATCTTCGTTCGGGCGCGTCGTCCCGAACACGCGTGAATCCTACCACGGGACGCCGGGAACGCCCATCGATGGCGGAGACTACCAGAGCCGGCGGGTCGCGATGCGGGCGCCCTCGGCGAGCGACCGCAGCTTCTCCCAACAGATCGACGGATGGATGGCCCCGAACCCGGCGAACGTGCCGAAACCGCAATCGGTGCCCGCGATCACGCGTTCGCGGCCGACCATGTCCGCGAAGCGGACCAGGCGCTGGGCGACCAGCTCGGGGTGCTCGACGAAGTTGCAGGTCGAGTCCAGCACGCCCGGGATCAGGATCATGCCGTCCGGCAGCGGCGTCGTCTTCCAGAGCTCCCATTCGTGCTCGTGGCGGGGGTTCGCGCCTTCGATCATCAACGCCCCCACCCGGGCCTGGAGCAGCGCCGGGAGGACCTTCCCCAGCGGGATGTCGCGCGTATGGGGCCCTTCGTAGTTGCCCCAGCACACGTGCAGCCGCGAACGCTCCGGCGGCACGTTCTCCAGGGCGCGGTTCAGGGCCTCGACCTGAACGTGGGCGTTGCGGACGAACGTGTCGTCGTCCGCGTCGCGGAAGCGGATGTGCCGGCCCATGCCCAGGTCGGGACAGTCGAGCTGGAGGACGAAACCCGCTTCGACGATGGCTTCGTACTCGAAACGCATGGCGCCGGCGATGCCGTCCAGGTACGCCTCGTAGGACCCGTAGTACTCGTCCGGCTGGAAGACGGCGACCGTTCCCGGCGAGACCGACGGCATGAAGGCCTCCTCGACGTCCACCTCCGAGCAGGCGGCCCGCAACCGCCGGATGTCGTCCTCGAGGGGCTCCGAGTCCTTCACCGTCACCGGCCCCGTGCAGATGGGGCGCAGGTACTTGGGCGTGATCCCGGCGGCCGCGATCCGGTCGCGGTACTCGGGGTAGTCGTCCAGATCCTGGGGCGTCGCGCGCGGCACGTTGCCCGGCTCGAAACCGCCCAACCGGTGGCGCACGTACGTGGCGTAGCTGATCTTGCCCGTTTCGCCGTCGCTGATGACGTCGATGCCCGCGTCGGCCTGGAGCCGCGCCACGTGGGACACGGACGCCTGCATGGTCTCATCGAAGACGTCGGCGTCGTAGGGATCCCCCCGTTCCTGCGCGAACAGGAGGTCGACGACCTCCTGCGGGCGCGGCAGGCTCCCGGCGTGCGTGGTCAGAATCCGGTCGGTGCTGGTCTTCATCCCCGCCTCGACGGCCATTCCCCGGATTGACGGACACGGTGTCCGGATCGACTCGGACTAGGACGCCGGCAGCACCTTGTCCTTGTACTTGACGAGCCACTGCTCGAAGGACTGGACCCCGGGATGCAGCCGGCGGGTCAATTCCAGGCTGCGGGCTCCGACGTACTCGCTCTCGAAGTCCGCCCACGTCTGGAACATGTTGCCGATGTCGTCGGCGCCCGGGAACCCGAAGCTCCGGTAGACGTCGGCCGGCACCGCGTTGTAGCCGACCTCGACGCCCAGGACCCTGGACAGCGTCGCCGCCATCTGGCGGCAGTTGAAGATCTCGCCGGCAATCCCCACCGTCTGGCCGATATACGCGCCGCCGCCCTTGAAGACTCCGAGAGCGCAGGGGCCGATGTCCTCGGCCGCGATGCTGGGGAACGCGTGGTCGCCCAGCGGGAACGTGATGGCGTAGGAGCCGTCCTCGCCCTTCTGGGGCCCCATCCCGAACATGTACATGTTGTCCCAGTAGAAACAGGTCCGGAACAGCGTCACCGGCAACCCCATGTCGGTGAAGACGTGGTCCATCTCGCCTTTCGCGTCGAAATGGGGAACGTTGTACTTCTCCTGAAGCGTCGGCATGCGCGGGTCGCTCGTGGGCAGCCACTGCCGCGTGTCTTCCAGCGTGGACCAGACGACGTGCCCGACGCCGGCGGCCCGCGCCGCGTTCGCCATGCTCCGGGCGTGCTGGTTCTCCTTCTCCGTGGAAAAATGCGCCCAGAAGAACGTGACGCAGTAGGCGCCGTGGGCGCCGGCGAAGGCACTTTCCAGGCTCCCCGCGTCGTCCAGATCGGCCGCGACGACTTCCGCGCACGCGTCGGCCAGCGCCCGGGCCTTGTCCGTCGTCACGTCGCGCGTGATGGCGCGCGCCGAGAATTCTCCGTCGTTCAGGATCGCGCGGACCAGTCCGCTGCCCTGCGACCCGGTCGCTCCGACCACCGCGATGATCTTCTTCTCCGCCATTCCTGTCCTCCGATCTCCGATGCGGCGGGCCGATCCGAACGCCCGCCGGCAGTTGTCGATTGGCTCCTAGGAGCCTGTGGTGAAACCCGTGCTGCATTCGACCGGCGTGGCATCCCGTCTGGACCGCGTTGCTCGTCGGTCGCATATCGGGAATATGCTCCCTTCTCGCGCCTTGCCGGACGGGCGCCTCACCGGTCTCGGTGCGACGCGGGGTTTCACCACAGGCTCCTAGCTGATCTCGCCGCGAACGATCGCCGCGCCTTCGGCCAGCGCCTTGAGCTTCATCTTCGCGACCATGCGCGAGAGCGGTTTCATGCCGCAGTCCGTGCTCAACGTCACCTGCTCGGGCGAGACGTGCCGGAGCACCGTGCGGATGCGTTCGGCGATCTTCGCGGGCGATTCGACCATGCTGGTCCGGATGTCGACGACGCCGACCTGCACGTCCTTGTCCGCGGGCAGGTTCTCGAGGAACTCGATGCCGTTCATCTCGCGGTTGGCGTAGTCCAGGACGAACTGGTCGATGCCCGGCGTGTCCCAGTAGCGCGGCAGCACGGTCTGGTAGCCCTGGGGGAAGTTCTCGCTGATGATGTCGTTCCCCCACGCGTTGCCGAAGCAGAAGTGCCACCCGATCTTCGCGTCGACCCCGTCGCAGCAAACCGCGATGGTCTCCTTCATCCAGTCGTAATCCCCGTCGTTTCCGGTGAACAGGGGCATCCAGGCGCCCAGGTCCTCGATCTGGATGTACTCGGCGCCGGCCGCCGCCAGCTCCTTCATCTCCTGGTTGAAGATCGGAGCCAGGGCCAGGCTCAACTCCCGGGCGTCCTTGTAGTGCTGGAAGTAGACGTGCCACGCCAGGTTGCCCGGGCCGGCCCCGACCGACACCTTCATCGGCGTCCGGGCGTGCCGGTTCGCGATCTTGAACAGGTCGGTCAGCCGCATCGTCCCGCGGCCGACGGGCCCGCTGTTGATCACGCCGCCCCAGTCGTCGAGCAGCACCGTGCCCTTGTCGTGCGACTCGGCGCCGACCGTCAGCGGGTGCGGCTCGCGGGCGGGCTCGAACCCCGGAATCCGCTCGTACATGTACCAGCAGAACGCGCCGATCGAGCCGATGTAGTCGTCGTAGCACATGTTGCCGTCGGTGGTGATGTCCAGGCCGGCTTCTTCCTGGTCCCGGATCACCGTCGCGACGGCGTCCTCGTAGGCTTCCTCGTGCTCGACCTCCTTGAACGCCACGCGGACGTCGCGGCCGAGCAACTGGTGCTTGAACCAGTGGGGCCGGGGATACGAGCCGACCATCGTCGTGGGAAGGATGGTGTCTACGATCTTCTTCGCCATTGTCTGTCTTCTCCTGAATCTGTCTCCGCCGTCTTGGGTTGCTCCCGGAGGCACGGAGTATACGTCAACAGGGCCGGCAATGGGTACCCTGCCCGCACCCGCGCGGCCTTGACATGCCCGAACGACATCTGTTTATGTAGTATCCCCTCGGCTTGCCGCGCGCGCGCCGACAACGGCATGTCGGCTGCCGGCATGGTCGTTGGAGGGCTATGTGCTTTTCAAAAGAGCGGCTTCGCCATCGTAGTTGAAGTATTGAAAGAGGTTTCTGGAGTGATCGCATGACACAGGCCGCCCCCACACGCCACGACGCCGCCCTCGACCGGTGGCTGCGCATGTATCGGCGGATGTTGATGATCCGGCGGTTCGAGGAAGAGGCCAACGATCTGTACACCCGTGCGCTGATGCCCGGCCTGGCCCATCTCTACATCGGCGAGGAAGCCGTCGCCGTGGGCGTGTGCGAGGCGCTGGAAACGAACGACTACATCACGAGCACCCATCGCGGCCACGGTCACTGCCTGGCCAAGGGCGCCGAGCTGGACCGCATGTTCGCCGAGCTGCTCGGCAAACGCGCCGGCTACTGCAAGGGCAAGGGCGGCTCGATGCACATCGCGGACCCGGACACCGGCAACCTGGGCGCCAACGCCATCGTCGGCGGGAGCGCCGGCATCGCCACCGGGGCGGCCTTCTCGGCCCGGCGGCTCGGCACCGGGCAGGTTGCGGTGTGCTTCTTCGGGGACGGGGCTCTGGGACAGGGGCTGGTCTACGAGGTGATGAACATGGCGGCCCTCTGGAAGCTGCCCGTGGTCTACGTGTGCGAGAACAACCTCTACAACGAGTACACGCACAACTCCGAGACCCTGGCCGGCGACATCATGACGCGCGGCCCCGCCTTCGGCGTTCCCGGAGAACGCGTGGACGGCCAGGACGCGCGCGCCGTCTACGCCGCCGCCCGCGCGCAGGTCGCGCGCGCGAGGGCCGGCGAGGGGCCGTCGTTCCTCCTGTGCGACACGTACCGGTTCATGGGACACCACGTCGGCGACGTCAGCCGCGACTACTACCGGTCCAAGGCCGAAGAGAACGAGTGGAAGACGCACCGCGACCCGATCCGGCTCCTGGGCGAGGCCCTGATCGCCGAGCAGGCGGCGGATCCGGCCGATCTGGACGCGATCGACGCCGAGGTGAGCGCGTCCGTCGGGCAGGCCGTCGAGTTCGCGAAGAACGCGCCGTATCCGTCCGTTGACGAGGTGGACGACGATGTCTATGCCTGAAACCGAAACCGCCGTCCGGCAGTTGACGCTGGGAGACGCCATCCGCGAGGCGCTGGCCGAGGAAATGCGGCGCGACCCGCGCGTCCTGATCCTCGGCGAGGATATCGCCGAGGCGGGCACGGTCTTCAAGGTCCTGACCGGCCTCGTGGACGAGTTCGGGCCGGATCGCGTGCTGGACACGCCGATCTCCGAGCCCGGCTTCACCGGAATCGCGGTCGGGGCGGCGATGACCGGCCTGCGCCCGGTCGTGGACATCATGTTCGGCGACTTCATCGGGCTGACGATGGACCAGATGGTCAACCAGGCGGCGAAGATCCACTACATGTCCGGGGGCAAGTGGAAGGTCCCGATGGTGATGCGGACGACGATGGGGGCCACCCGGCGGTCGGCGGCGCAGCATTCGCAGTCGCTCCATGCCTGGTTCTGCCACGTACCGGGACTGAAGGTCGTGCTGCCCTCGACGCCCCACGACGCCAAGGGCCTGATGAAGTCGGCCATCCGGGACGAGAACCCCGTGGCCTTCTTCGAAGACAAGATGATGTACAAGTTGAAGGGTCCCGTGCCGGAGGACGACTACACGATCCCCCTCGGCGCGGCCGACGTGAAGCGCGAAGGCGAGGACATCACGATCGTCGCCACGAGCAGCATGGTCCAGGTGGCGCTCGGCGCGGCCGCGCGGTTGGCCGACGGCGGCATCAGCGCCGAGGTCGTGGATCCCCGCACGCTCTGGCCGCTGGACGAGACCACGATCCTGGAATCGGTCCGCAAGACGTCGCGCGCGATCGTCATGGACGAGGGCTACGGGCGGTACGGCGTGATGGCCGAGATCGCGTCGGTGATCGCCGAGCAGGCGTTCTTCGATCTCGAGGCGCCCGTCAAGCGGATCGGCGCCATGCACGTGCCGATTCCCTTCTCCCCGCCGCTGGAGGACGCCACGGTGCCCACCGAGCAGACCGTATGCGAGGCCGCCGAGGCGATGTGCGGGTAGTGGGGTGTCGCGTGGATCGGAAGAGACTGTTTTCTTGGACTGACGCCTCGCTGCGCTCGTTGTCCACCCGCGGCGAGGAACGCCGCGGGTACGATTGGGAATACCGAATTAGGGTCGCGGATTCGATGCACAGACAACTGGGAATGGGTTCGATTCCGACCCCTGGGGGTGTCGAGTGGCTTTGAAAACTCATGGATCCACGCAGGTCGACTGGGAACAGCGCATCGATTTCGACCGGTTGCGCCGCGAACGCCTGGAGAAGGCGAAAGCGGAGCTGGCGAAGTCCGGGATGGGCTCGCTGCTCTGCTTCGACATGAACAACGTCCGCTACCTGACCTCGACCAACATCGGCGCCTGGGCTCAGGACAAGGTCAGCCGTTTCTCCCTGCTGCCGCAGGGCGGCGACCCGATCCTGTGGGACTTCGGGTCGGCGGCCAAGCATCATGAGTTGAACTGTCCCTGGCTCGGTGACGACGAGTTCGGCGAATCGCGTTCGCGCGCCGGGATCTCCCTGCTGCGCGGCGCGATTTCCCCGGAGATGGGCATCGCCGAGGACGTCGCCAGAAAGATCAAGGAACAGCTCGAGAAACGCGGGCTCCACAACGAGCCGGTCGGCATCGACATCGTCGAACCGCCCGTGTGGTTCGCCCTCGAGCGCGAAGGCCTCAAGCTGGTCGACGGCCAACAGATCCTCTCCGACGCTCGCGTCATCAAGACCGAGGACGAGATCTCGCTGCTGAACCACGCCGCGATGATGGTCGATGCGGCCTACCACGAGATCTACGAGGCGATGAAACCCGGCATGAAGGAGAGCGAGGCCGTCGCGCTGGCGAGCAAGACGCTCTACGACCTCGGCTCCGAGTACGTGGAGGCCGTCAACGCGATCTCCGGCGAGCGCTGCAGCCCCCACCCGCACATCTTCTCCGACCGCGTGCTGAGGCCCGGCGATCCCGTCTACTACGACATCCTCCACTCCTACATGGGCTACCGCACCTGCTACTACCGGTGCTTCATGATCAACTACGGGTCGCACGCCATGGTCGACGCCTACAAGCGTTGCCGCGAGTACCTGGACGCCGCGATCGAGCTGGTGCGGCCCGGCCGCACCACGGGCGAGATCGCCGCGGTCTGGCCCCGGGCCCAGGAGTTCGGGTTCCCGAACGAGGAATCGTGCTTCGGACTCCAGTACGGCCACGGCATCGGGCTGGCGATCTGGGAAAAGCCGGTGATCAGCCGGCTGGTCTCCCTGGACCATCCCCAGGAAATCAAGCCGGGCATGGTGTTCGCCCTGGAGACGTTCTGGCCGTCGACCGACGGCTGGAGCGCGGCGCGCATCGAGGAAGAGATCGTCGTGACCGAAACCGGCCACGAGGTGATCACCCGGTTCCCCGCCGAGGAGTTGATGGTGGCCGGACCGAGCTACCACACGGTCAAGGGGCCCCTGCCCAAGACGCGCGAACACGAGCCGGCGCCCAGCACGCGCGTCCTGGAAATGATCGAGGCCAGCGCGCGCACCGAGCGGGTTCCGGTGACGGAGTAGCGGTACCCGCATGGCCACCAGCGTCGTGATGCCCGCGCTCGAGATGGCGCAGGAAACGGGCACGGTCGTCTCCTGGCTCAAGCAGGAGGGCGACCCGGTCGCGAAAGGCGAACCGCTGCTCGAAATCGAAACCGACAAGGCCACGGTCGAGGTCGAGGCCAACGCCGACGGCGTCCTGGCCGGCGTCACGGCCGGCGAAGGGGCCGAGGTGCCCGTCGGACAGACCATCGCCTGGATCGTCGCGCCGGGCGAAGAGCCGCCGGCGGAAGAGGCCGCCATGGCCACCGGCCGCGCCATGTCCACCGCGCCCGCCGAGGCGGCGTCCAGTCCGGAACCGGCCGCGCCCCGACCCGCCACCGCGTCCCGCCGGGGGAAGATCTCGCCCAAGGCGCGCCGGCTGGCCGCCGAGCACGGCGTCGACCTGGACGATGTCCAGGGAACCGGTCCGGACGGGGCGATCACGGGCGACGACGTTCTCGCCGCGGCGCGATCCGCCGGCGAGGCGACCGCAAGCGCGCCCCCGCCGAGCGCGGTGGCCCGGTTGATGGCCGAGCGCACGACCGAGAGCTGGACCCGCGCACCGCACTTCTTCCTGGTTCGCGAGGTGGACGCCGGCGCGCTCGACGCGCACCGCGAGGCGCTGAAGCCGGCCATACAGAACCGACACGGCGTCAAGCTCACGCACACCGATCTGCTGGTCGCGCTCGCCGCGCGCGTGCTGGCGCGGCACCCCAAGATGAACGCGAGCTGGGAGGGTCAGGGAATCCGCGCCAACGAAAGCATCAACGTCGGCGTCGCGATGGCGGTGGAGGACGGCGTGGTCGCGGCCGTCGTTCCCGACGCGGACACGGCCGGGCTGGGCGATGTCGCCGTCCGGCGGCGGGACATGGCCGAGCGCGCGCGGGCCGGACGCCTGCTTCCCTCCGACGTCGCGGGCGGCACGTTCACGATCAGCAACCTGGGGATGTACGGGATCGACGCGTTCACGGCGATCATCGTGCCGCCGCAGGCCGGCATACTGGCGGTCGGCAAGATCGCGGACCGCGTCGTTCCCGTGGACGGGCGGCCCGGCGTCCGCCCGATGATGACCGTCACGCTGTCGAGCGATCACCGCGTCGTGGACGGCGCGCAGGCCGCCGCGTTCCTCAACGACCTGGCCGAGGCGATCGGAGATCCGGGCGCCCACGGCCTTGCAACGAACGACTGATCGACCGGAGGAGATCGACCATGGCCTACATATTTCACCAGGACGAGCTGCCGCACCTCGTGTCGGCGGTGCCGGGCCGCAAGCGGACGTTCTTCGTGAACAAGGAGCTGGCAGACACCGACAACATGCTGGCCGGGATCATGAACTACGAGAAGGGAGCATCCTCGCCGTTCCACCTTCACGAGAACTGCGAGCACTTCTACTTCATCATGGAAGGCAAGGGCACGGTCGAAACGCCCGACGGCGTCCGGGACGTCGGCCCCGGCACGATGGTGTTCATCCCGGCCGAGGCCAAGCACCGTCTCCGTTCGACCGACGAGCCGCTGTTCTACTTCGAGTTCCAGGCCCCGAACCGTTTCAAGACGACGATCCTGGACGGCACGCCCGACGACCTGCGGTGGAACCGCGTCGACGGGAGCGTGTGGGTTCAAACGTAGGCGGGAACCGACATGCCCAAGACGCTCTTCATCGACACGAACGCGCTGGACCGGCACGCGACGCCGAACGGCGACTTCACCGAGATCCTCAACAACGAGCTGGCCGGCGCGCAGAACGTCGTCGGCACGCTTCGCTGGCTGAGCTCCGGCCAGGAGTTCGAGGCCCGGGCCTCGGACGATCACCAGTTGATCTACCTGATGGACGGGGCCGGGAGCATCACGCTCGCCGGCCGAAGCCACGACGCGTCCCGGGGCATGGGCGTCTACCTCGGCCCCGGCGAGGGCGCCTCGATCCGCGCCGCGGACGGCGAATCGCTCAAGCTGTTCCAACTCGTGGTCCGTCAGATTCCGAAGTAGCCGGCATGCTCTTCATCGCCCGCTTCACCGACAAGCCCGGCGTGGGCGAGCTGCGCCAGCAACTGTTCCCCGCCCACCTGGAGTGGCTCGCGGCGAACAAGGACACCGTGCTCGTGCCCGGCTCTCTCCGGCCGGACGTCGACGGGGAATCCCTGGGCGGCCTCTGGATCGTCGAGGCCGACAGCCGGGCCGCCGTCGAGGCCATCTACGCGACCGACCCGTTCTGGACGAACGGCCTGCGCGAGAAGGTCGAAGTCTACTTCTGGAAGAAGGCGTTCGAGGACCGCAAGGTCCCGATCTGATTGACCCGCCCACCGGTGTGTAGTTTCATGGACGCGGGCTCGGCGGCCTGCCCGACGGAAGCCGCCCACCCGAGGACTTCATGAATCGATCCGCGGTGCTCATGCTGGCCCTGGCCGTGTCGCCGCCCGCCGGGGCGCATCACGGCGCGGGCACGTTCGACCTTCGATCGGACGTCACCTTCACCGACGCCACGCTGACGGGCATCGACCTGGTCAACCCCCACGCCTGGCTGTACTTCGAAGTCGCCGATGCGGCGGGCAACGTGGAGCGCCACCGCTGCGAGATGCGGTCGGCCCACGTCCTCAGGCGCTCGGGCTGGACGGCGGACCTGCTGCCCGCCGGCGCGCGCGTCACGATCCATGCCTCCCCCGACCGCTTCGATCCCAACTCGTGCTACCTCCAGACGCTCGTCTTCGCCGACGGCGTGCGCATGGACCGGTACGGCCAGTACGTCCGCCTGCCCGAAGGTGGACTCCGGGAGGTCCGGGGGCCGCTGGCGGCTCCGGACCGCGACCGGGACGCGCGGCTCCCCGGCGGCGAGCCGAACATCACGGGCGACTGGGCGCCGGTGCAGCGCGTGATGGCCGACCCGCGCGGCACGGGCGGCGGCCTGGTGCCGCTGGACACGCTCGAGGCGATCGACGCCGGGCAGGCCGCCACCGGACGCGGACGCGGCGGCGGCCCCGGCGACGGCCCGGCCCTCACGCCTCTGGGGGAAGCCCGCGCCGGGAGGTTCGCGCGCGAGGACAACCCGCGGTTCCGGTGCGAAACCACGAGCATCGTCTTCGACTGGACGTTCGACGGACCCGTCAACCGGATCACGCAGACCGGTGACGCGATCGTGATCCTCTACGGCCAGCACAACCTCGAGCGGACGATCCACATGGACAT
Organism: Acidobacteriota bacterium; assembly: GCA_022821265.1. Lineage (GTDB taxonomy): Bacteria > Acidobacteriota > Terriglobia > 20CM-2-55-15 > 20CM-2-55-15 > JAJEDW01. The sequence continues at coordinate 13,561 of JAJEDW010000144.1, read as the reverse complement.
GGACCGCCACCCCCCGGACGCGTTTCCCAGCCGCGCGGGCCACTCCATCGGACGCTGGGAGGACGACGTGCTCGTCGTCGAGACGGCCATGTTCCTGCCCGGCGTCCTCAGGGCGCCCATCCGCAACAGCGACCGGCTGCGGGTCACCGAGCGGTTCACGCTCGATCCGGAAACCATGGAGCTGACGCGCGCGTGGACGGCCGAGGATCCGGTCTACCTGTCCGGCCCGCTCACCGGCTCGGACGTCGTCCAGCCGGCCGACGCGCCCTACGCCGAGGATCAATGCAACGAGCAGGCGTTCATCGACTATTCGCAGGTGGAATTCTGACGGCCAGCCGCGAAGAGCTCCCGCACATGTCGATGCTTGAGGTTCCGGCGCCGGTGTGCTACACCTTGAGCGCCCGGTCCGTTGACGCCTGCGCCGCGGGAGGATGACACTTGGACTCCGATCCGACGATCGTTTCCGGTCCTCCGCGAAGGCGGATGAGGTCCGATACCGTGAACGAGTTCCTGCAGACCGTGACGGTCATCGCTTCGATGGCCACGATGTTCGCCGTGTTCGGCGGATTGATGCTCACGATGAACGGTCGAATGGAGGCGCGATTGACCGCGCGTATCGACCGGCTCGAGAATCGACTGGACGCCCAGCACCAGGACATCAACGGCGCGATCATCGAGTTGACCGGACGCGTCGGACGGCTCGAAGGCGTTCAGTCCCCGGACGATTGATCCACGGAATCTCCGGAGCCAACCTCGGTCAACGCGGCCGGTAGGCCACCCGCGCCGGCTCGGCCAGGGGGGCCGGCGCCACCCGGGCGCGGATCTCGGTCTGCACGTGAGGCTCGACCGTGGGCTTGGACGACCCGCCGCCGGATTCGCCCCACACCACCCGGACCTCCGTGCCCGGCTCGCTGGACTCGACGTCGACGGAAGCCAGCGACACGAGGGCGCGCTCGTTCCACAGGTACCCGGTGTAGGTCGACACGCCGACCGTCCGGCCGTCCCGGAGGACCGCGTCGAACGGCAGCGTCGCGTAGTTGGTCAACGGCAGGTCGATGTACTTGGCGCTATCGCCGGGCCCGAAGATCGATCCCAGGGCCCGGGCGACGTCCTCGCCGTTCCATACCAGCGTGACCTTGGCCCGCGGGGGCCGCGGCGCGACCGCTTCCAGGGCGGCGCGCCCGACGAAGTCGTGGTCGAACCGGACGAAGGGCCCGTAACCCAGATCGTACGGGGTGAGGTAGTAGTCCGTGATGTCGTCCGACTCGAAGCTGCCGCCCAGCGAGGCCATCGCCTCGTAGCTGTCCGCTCCGAGCCATTCCCGGTACGGTTTCATGGCGTCGCCGGCATAGACGGCCGGAAGCGGCGACGGGATCCATCCGGACTCGAGGCAACTGGTCGGGTAGGCCTTGGAACCGACCTGCCGGAGCCCGAACTCCGCTCCGGCCTCGACGATGGCGCCCCGCACGCGCTCGACGTCCGCCCACGGACCGAACAGCTCCCAGCCCGGTTGGCCGACCATGCCGTGCCGGAGGGCGCGCGCCTCGCACCCGTCAATGCGGAACCGCCCCATGTTGAAGAACTTGATCGGTGGCGCGGGCTCGCCCGTGACCTTCTCCATCAGGGCCACGGCATGCGGACCCTGCACCTGGAACCGGTACGACTTCCGGAAGCCCTTGTTGGCGGCGGTCCGTTCGTCCCGCTCCGCCCTCACGTCGTAGCCGCCGGTCTCGGCGTGGTACTCGACCCAGTTCAGCGCGGACGGCCGTCCGACCAGGCTCAGCCGGTTCTCGTCCAGGTAGAACAGGATCGCGTCCCCGATCACGTACCCGTCCGGATCGCACGCGACGAACTGCTTTCCCTTGTCCACGGTGAAGTTCCGGAAGCTGTTGACGCCGAGATCCGACAACAGGCGCACGGCGTCGGGGCCCTCCACGTAGAGGTCCGTCATGTGGTGCGACTGGTCGAACAACGCGCAGGTCTCGCGCCAGGCGCGCTGCTCGTCCCGCCAGTTCGTATACTCCGGGGGCACGGACGGGAAGGCATAGGGGCCGATCTGCGAATGGCGCAGCATTCGGGCCGCGCTCCCGGCGGCCTGCAACTTCTCCTTGAGGTTCCTGTAGCTCATCCACCCAATCCTTTCGTCGCGGCGCGCATCATCCTACCAGAACTCCGCGCGGTGACGGGACACCGTGCGCCCCGCCGGCCATCTGATAACATCTCGCGCCCATGAGCCGTCCCGACAACGCCTCCGACTCCTGGCTGGCCCGCATGGGCCTGGGCCTTTCGGACTGGTTCGAGCGCTGGTTCCCCGATCCCTTCGTCCTGGCCATCGTGGCGGTCGGCATCGTGTTCCTGGCGAGCCTGGCCGTCGGCAGCTCGGTGACGGAGACCGCTCAGTGGTTCGGCGCCGGGTTCTGGGACCTGGTCGCCTTCACCATGCAGATGACCCTGATCATCATCACGGGCTACTCGGTGGCCACGTCGCCGCCCGTGTTTCGCGTCATCCGGCGGATGGCGCGGTTGCCGAAGAACGGTCCCGCGGCCGCCGCCTACGTCGGGTTGTTCTCGATGCTGACGTCGCTGCTGTCGTGGAGCTTCAGCCTGATCTTCAGCGGTCTGCTGGCGCGCGAGGTCGCCCGGAACGTCCGCGGGGCGGACTGCCGGGCGGTGGCCGCGGCCGCCTACCTGGGCGTGGGCAGCGTGTGGGCGCTGGGCCTGTCCTCCTCGGCCGCGCTGATCATGGCGACGCCGGCTTCGCTGCCCGACTCGATCCTGGCCATCAGCGGCGTCATCCCGCTCCGCGACACGATCGGGTTGTGGCAGAGCATGGCGACGGCGCTGGTCCTGATCGTCGCGTCGATGGCCATCGCCTACTACTCGGCGCCCGCGCCGGCGAAGGCCCGTACCCTGGAAGACATGGGCGCGCCCTACCGCGCCCCGGAACCGGCGCCCACCCGGCCGGAAAGACCCGGCGAATGGCTGGAGTTCAGTCCCCTGCTGACGCTGCTGATCGGATCCCTGGGCGTCCTGTACTTCGCCATGGAAGTCTCCGGCCGGGGCTGGGGCGTCATGCTCGAGCTCAACCACTACGTGTTCGCGTTCCTGATGGCGGGCATCCTGCTGCACTGGCGGCCCCGGTCGTTCGTCCGGTCGGTCAGCGCGGCCGTGCCGTCGGTCGCAGGCGTGCTGGTGCAGTACCCGATCTACGCGGGCATCGTCCGCATGATGACCGAGTCGGGCCTGGCCGAGGCGCTGGCGCGCGCGTTCGTCACGATATCGACCCGGGACACCTTCCCGGTGTTGGTCGGGATCTACTCGGCGTTCCTGGGCGCGTTCATTCCCTCGGCGGGCGGCAAGTGGCTGATCGAAGCCCCCTACGTCCTGGATGCGGCCCAGACGCTGGAAGTGAACCTGGGGTGGGTGGTCCAGACCTACAACGCCAGCGAGGCGCTGGCCAACCTGGTGCACCCGTTCTGGATGCTGCCGCTGCTGGGCATCCTGGGCCTGAAGGCCCGCGACATCATCGGGTACACGACGCTGCAGTTCGTCATCCACGTCCCCCTGGTCCTGTTCCTGGTGTGGATCTTCAACTACACGCTGGCGTACGTCGCCCCGGACCTGCCGTGACGGGGGCGGCCGAACGCAAGAACTTGAAGTCGTAGTTCGCCGCGTGTTCAGGCCTGCGGCCATCCATCCCGCCGGGCGGCCAGCACGATACGCGCGCACGCTTCGGCGTCCGACGCCGCGGCGTGATGAAGCAGGGGGATACCGAGCCGCCGGCAAACATCGGGCAGCCGGGTCGGGTAGATTCCCCAATGAGAGCGCGCGAGCTGCACCGTGCAGGTGAAAGGCGTATCGGGCACCTGGAAGCCATACCGATCGCAACACGCCTGGAGCACGCGCCGATCAAACGGGGCGTTGTGCGTCGCGATGAACTCTGCGCCGTCGATCCGGTTGCGCAGGGTTGGCCAGACCTCGCCGAACGTGGGCGCGCCACTGACGTCCTCCCATCGAAGGCCGTGGACGTCGGTGAACACGAATCGCTCTGACGGCGGGCGGATCAGAAACGACTCGACGTGTTCGATTCCGCCGGCGCGCGCCACCGCAACTCCGACCGCGCACGCGCTGTCCGGCTCGTGATTGGCGGTTTCGAAATCGATCGCCACGAAAAAACTCATAGCGTCACGCTGTATCATACGGCGGCCCGCAAGCGCCACGGCCCATGGTGACGCTGCGCCGCGCGCGATCATGGATGCATGGGGAAAGTTCGAATCTCCAGAGAAGTTTCATCGTCTGGAACACCACTGCGCCGACGTCGCGGCGTGCTTCGAGGCGCTGGTCAAAGATCCGGTACTCCAAGCTCGATTCGCGACGGCGTCAGGTCCGGACGGCTTCTCGACCACGACGGCTGCCCGCCTGACCGTATTGGCGTTCCTGCACGACTTCGGGAAGCTGAACGCGGGGTTCCAATTCAAAGTGCGAGACCGAAACGAATTCCCCGGCGCGCCCGTTCGATCCCATCACGTTGGCGTGGCGTTGCTTGCGCCGAACAAGATTTGCGAAGCGCTCGGGCTTTTCGAGATCTACCATGCCTGGGGCCACGCGGTCGATCCGCTGTTGCACGCGGCGCTGTCCCACCATGGACGTCCTGCGCGCAAATCCGCGTTATCGGGTCGGGGACCTCAAGATATCTGGAATTCATACGCCGGTTACGATCCTGGCGCGACTGCTGCACTGTTGAGGGAGAGAATCCGCTCCTGGTTCCCGACAGCGTTCGAGAATGGTCCGTGTTTACCCGATACACCCCAGTTGGCGCACTTGTTCGCCGGAGTCGTGGCGCTCGCCGATCAGATCGGTTCGGACGATGGCTTCTTCCGATTCGAACCGAGCGCCGATCCACGCTATATCGATCGCGCGCGTCGGATCGCGGAACTTGCGGTAGAACAAAAGGGTTTCCGCAGACGGCATCGGCCGCTGCGGACCGTGGCGTCCGACGTCCGCACTTTGTTCGCTTTCGACAATCCGCGTCCGCTGCAGACGGCCGTGTCGAAGGCTCCTGTCGAATGCCCGCTTCTCTTCCTTGAGAGCGAGACCGGTTCCGGGAAGACCGAAGCCGCCGTTCTGCGTTTCGCAACGCTGTTGCGCGCCGGGATGGTGGATGGGTTGTACTTCGCAGTGCCGACGCGAGCGGCCGCCAAGCAACTGCACGCTCGCGTCCGCGCGGCAGTGAGTCGGATGTTTCCGGCGGATCGACCGATAGAGACGGTGCTGGCCATTCCAGGCTATTTGATCGTCGGCGATGCCGTGGGGCGACGCGCCGGCCAGTTCGAGGTGTACTGGGAAGACGAGCCCGACGAGGCGACACGCGCCGCCCGGTGGTCCGCCGAGAGCGCGCGGAAGTTCCTGAGCGCGACGGCCGCGGTCGGAACGATCGACCAGGCGTTGTTGTCGGGCCTCAAGGTCAAGTGGGCGCACTTTCGCGCGGCGGCCCTGGCTCGCAGCCTGCTGGTCGTGGACGAAGTGCATGCCAATGACGCCTACATGACGGAAATCGTGCGCACGGTCCTGCACGGGCACCTGGATCTTGGTGGCCACGCACTGCTGATGTCGGCGACTCTCGGCGATACCGCGCGATCAAGGCTGGCAAGGCGGCAGGAACGCAACCGTCCAATGGCCCCGGCGGCAGCGATGGCCGTTCCGTATCCGGCTCTCACTGTCGTGACGCGCGGCGGCGAACTGGAAACGCGGAAGATCGCCGCCGCCGGTTCGAACAAACGGGTGTCGATGAGCCTGGAGCCTGTCCTGGGCGACCCGATGGGAATCGCGTTACGCGCGATCGATGCGGCGGGGCAAGGGGCTAAGGTCCTGGTCATTCGCAACACGGTCACTACTGCGCAAGACGTATACAACGCAGTTGTCGACCGGGGCGGGCAGCATCTCGTTCTGAAGGTCGAAGGAACTCCCACGCTGCACCACAGCCGTTTCGCCGCCGAGGACCGACAACTTCTCGACGACGCCGTCGAACAGCTTCTCAAGAACGACCGCCCTTCGGGGGGCGCGGTCGTCGTCGGCACTCAGACGCTGGAACAATCCCTCGACATCGACGCGGACCTGTTGATCTCGGACATATGTCCTGTCGATGTGCTCCTGCAGAGAATAGGCCGCCTCCATCGGCACACGCGAAGCGATCGGCCGGAACGATTCAAGACCCCGAGTTGCGTCGTGATCGGGCCGGAATCGGGCATGGAGAGCGGACTCGACGGCGGACTGCTTCGCCACGGCCTGGGGATGTCGAATCGTGACGGGGGTGTCTACCGCAATATTCTCTGCGTCGAAGCCACGCGCCGTCTCATCGCCGATGAGCCGACTTGGACGATCCCCGACATGAACAGGCATCTCGTCGAACGCGCCACACATCCGGAGTTGCTATTCGAATTGGCCCAGCGCCTGGGGGATCGCTGGTCGCGCCACGAGCAGAAGACGTTCGGTATACCGGCGGCCGAAGCGGGAGCCGCGCGGCAACACGCGTTCACTCGCAACGAGAAGTTCGATGAACGATACGCATTTGTCGACCATGATGAGGATATACGCACGCGACTGGGCGAGGATGGGCCGCGCGTTCAGTTGGCCGACCCCGCGCCCGGCCCCTTCGGAACGCCCGTCCGGACATTCAACTTGCCGGCCCACATGTTCCGCGCCGGACTCCCCACGAAAGAGGATGTTCAGGGTGCGCGATACGAACCCCGCAACGGCGCGTTGACCCTTTACATTGGGACGTATCGTTTCGAATACGACCGCACGGGAATTCGAACCGGATGAGTCCATATTTTAAATTTATGTGTTACCAGTAATCCCTAAAGTTTGTGTTAGTCTGTTCAGCATGCACCGCGATGAACATCCCAGAACGAATACGGCCACCGAGGATGCGCCCTCGGTGGCCGTGGCACGGCCCCGTGGTCAAATGGCAAGACGCACTCACAGCAAAGGTGAATTGCCGGTTCGATTCCGGTCGGGGCCTTACGCTCAAGCAGCGGCCAAGCTGCTAAACGGGTGAGGCCGTGTCCAACATGCGCAGCCAACACCATGAGCATTATACCGAAGTCGACGAAACCCGATACCAAGTTCCCGTGAAGGCCTCCGTACAGATCGGAGATAGACCCTTATGCGTCACGAGTAAACCCATCTCCCCGCACGAGCGGGGACAGAAGCGTCAGGATCGGGATGAATTCCGCCAAGCGGAACATCTCCTCGCGCGAGCGAGGACAGATACAACCACCTTGGCCGTGGCGCCGCCCGTGATGCGTTTTACCGCCCGCGTCGCGGCTATTCATTTGAGTCATCGACCATGCACAACCTGATCGAAGATCCACTGATACGCGTTCGCTTGACCGACGGTACGATCCGATCGATGTCACTGCCGGACGTTTATGGCGTCATGTCGTCCGATCGAGTCTCGTCGTTCCCGGCCCTCCGGCCGCATCAACGCCACGCGTGGCATGCCTTCCTGGCCCAACTGGGTGTAGTTGCACTCCATAGTGCAGGCCATGAAACACTGCCGCCATCGGGACTCGATTGGCCCGCGCTTTTCCGCCGCCTCACGCCCGGATTCGGCAACGACGAACCGTGGCGGCTGATTGCGGGAGACCCGACGCAGCCCGGCTTCATGCAATGTCCAGCGCCGAACGGCCTCGACGACTTTCGCGGCCGGGTCGTGACGCCCGACGACCTCGACATACTGGTGACAGCGAAGAACCATGACGTCAAGAAGACGGTCGCGAAAGCCAACGCGCCGGACGACTGGATCTTCGCGGTGATCGACCTCCAAACCATGGCCGGGTTTCTCGGCGCCGGAAACTACGGGATCGCACGCATGAACGGCGGGTTTTCGGCGCGCCCTTGTCTTGGACTCGCCCCCGCCAGCGGCGGACCGGGCGCGCATCTTTTTCACGACATGAGCCGGATGCTGGAGCAGCGTGCGGCGATCCTTGACGCCCACCGCAACTACTTCGATTCCGAGCACGGGCTCGCGCTGGTCTGGACGGAACCGTGGGACGGAGAGCATTCGCTCGATCTCCGCCGCTTGGACCCGTACTTCATCGAAATGTGCCGCCGCGTACGTCTGTTGGAAGAGGACGACGAGATCGTCGCCCGAACGGCCGGATCGAAGGCCGCCCGCATCGCGGCCAAGGAAGCCAAGGGCAACCTGGGCGATTTCTGGACGCCGATCAACAAGAAAGACGGCAAGGCGCTTTCCCTGTCTTCAGCCGGTTTCCGTTACGACCGGCTGTACAGTCTGCTTTTCGATGATGCCGGATTCACGCCACCAGCGGCGATGCAGGTGGACGCGACACGGTCGGGGCGCTGGCGTTTGGTCGCGCGCGGCGTTGCCGGCGGTCAGGGCAAGACCGACGGTTACCACGAACGTGTAGATATCGCTTTCGAACGGCCAACCGCGTCCGCGTTATTCGGCGGCGCGCAACGCGACAGGTTGGCACAGATCGCGACAGCACAAATCGACGAGATCCGGGAAGTCGAGAGAGCGTTGCGTTACGGTGTCGCGGTGGCGGCGAGCGGCGGCAAACCCGCGTCGGAGCTGACCAAGGCCGACCGGGCGTTCGCCAACCCCTACGCGCGCCGTCTGGACGTCGCCATTGACGCTCGGTTTTTCTCGGCCCTCGAAGATCGATTTCTGGCGGCGGGGGATTCCGACGAGGAGAAACGCCGAGCGGAGTTCGCGAGGCACATGATCGCCGCCGCGGACGCTCTCCTGAACGAGGCGGTCGCAGCGGTTCCCTGCCCGACGATCCGCCGTCACCGGGCGCGGGCGCGGGCGTTCAGCGCGTTTTGGGGTCGGCTTCGCCGACCCGAGAGTGTTTTCAGCGATCAACCAGAGATCTTCGATGCGAGGGAGGCGAGCAATGTCGCTTAACGAAACGCCGGCGTCCGAAGGAAGCCGGACGGGTGGAATGAGCCTGAATGAAGTAGTTCCTCAGTTGGCGTACGAAGTTACTCGGCTTTCCCCAGGACCGGCGGCGGCGCTTCGCCGCGGGCCTCTCGAAGGAGCAGGGGCGGCCGCATTCTGGAAACTCATGGCGGAACACGTTCCGAACGCGACGGCCGCTCAGGAAACCGGTTGGGCTGCACTGATACAGTGCGTCGCCATTCTCACCCCGAAGGGTCGAGAGCCGTCCAAGGTATCGGCGCACAAGCATTCCGTTCCCATGGGCGGCGCGCTTCACAGCGCGGGTTTATCGGAGTTGCGTCTCGCCCGTCTACTGGACGCGCCTCAACCGATGCGCCGGACACTCTCGATCCGTCTCTGCCGCTGGCTTGCAGGCAGCGAACAGAACCGCTTCAACCTCGTGACCCTGGGACGTTTCATCCTGTTTCGCAACGAATCGACCGATCGCAAAATCGCTCGCGAATACTATGGCGCCGACGCCCGAAAGCGCCAGTCGCAAGACAAGGAGACCACCACCGATGCCTGATGTTCGCTTTCTCCAGATCCACAGCCTGCACGGCTATTCCGCCGCGTTGCTCAACCGGGACGACTCCGGTCTCGCCAAGCGCATGAGTTACGGCGGGACGACACGTACGCGCGTATCCTCACAGTGTCTCAAACGTCACTGGCGGATGGCCGACGGGGCTCATGCCCTGCAGAAGATCGACGGCGCCGCCGCCGCCGTCCGCTCCCGGGAAACAGTCACACGCCGAGTGATCGAGCCATTGAAGGATTCCGGCCACGACGCCGACACGATTCAGGCCGTCGAGGCCGCGTTCCAAGCCGCCGTCTACGGGGACAAGGGCGATAAGCGATCGAACCGCCAGCCGCTGCTGCTCGGCGAACCCGAAGTCGCCTATCTCGCGGACGAAGCCCGCAAGATCGTCGAGACTCATGCGGGAAACCCGAAAGAGGCGGAAGCCGCGGCCAACGAGTGGAAAAAGAACTCCAAGGCCAACATGAAGGAGCTGCGTGACAACTGCGCGCTGCCCGGAGGGATCGTCGCCGCGCTCTTCGGCCGGATGGTGACATCGGACGTCGAGGCGAATATCGACGCGGCGGTCCATGTCGCTCACGCGTTTACCGTTCACGCCGAGGAGAGTGAAAGCGACTACTTCACCGTCGTCGACGATCTGCAGCGTATCGACGACGACGCCGGAGCGGACCACATCGGAGAAACCGAGTTGACTTCAGGTCTCTTCTACGGCTACGTCGTACTCGACCGGGGCATGCTGCTCCACAATCTTGGCAACGACGCTGAAATGGCGGGATCCGTCGCGGAGCGGCTGGTGCACCTGATCGCCACCGTTTCGCCGGGCGCGAAGTTAGGCCCCACCGCCCCATACGGGTATGCAAGCTGGATTTTGGCCGAGGCCGGGGACCGGCAACCGCGCAGCTTGGCCGAGGCGTTTCGCCCAGAGTGTCCGCCGCTCACCAGCGAAGCGGAACTGAAGGCGAGGCAACACCTGGCGAGACTCGATTCGGTCTATGACGTAGGCGAGTCGAGGCGGTTGATGAGCCTCGACGATAATGCTTCCATGCCCGAAGCAGAACGGCTTTCGTTGGCCGAACTGGCTCGATGGTCCGGTAACGCGATTCGCCAGGGTAAAGCCTGATGCAGTGGATGCGGCTGCGACTCCGAGCGCCCCTGGGCGCATTTGGCGGCGAAAGCATCGACGCTCACGGCGTGATCCGCGATTTTCCGTCGCTATCCATGCTGACCGGGCTACTCGCCAACGCGCTTGGCTGGACACGCACTATGCGTGCGGAACATCAATCTCTGCAGGAACGGATCGTTTTCGGCGCCGTGTGGGAACGCGACGTTGGACTGAGCCGAATGACGGACTATCAGACCGCTCAACTCGGCTGGAACGACCAGGCATGGACGACCCGCGGCGTTCCGGGCGGACGGGCCGGTGGACAAGGGACCTACGCGGGAGCTCATCAACGCTGGCGCGACTATCACATGGACTTGCAAATGGCGGTCGTGCTGAGACTCGAACCCGCTGACGCCTCACCGAGCTTGGAAGATCTGGCCACGGCGCTCCTCCGACCCGCCAGACCGCTGTTCATCGGCCGCAAGTCCTGCTTGCCGTCCCGTCCGATCTTCGACGGCTGGATCGAAGACGCAACCGATATCCGCGCGGCGCTTCGAGACGTTGCCGCGGCGGACGTCTCCCCGTTGCGCGCGTGCTGGCCTGAATCAGAAGGTAACGATGGCGCGAATCGGACGACCGACGTGACAGATGAACGGAACTGGCTGAGCGGATTACACGGGGGGAGTCGACGCGTTTGCGAAGGCCGGATCACGTCTTCCAGTGAGGTTGAATGACCACTTACTTTCATCACGCGTTGCTCAGCATGCCGAAATTCAACCGGTGGGCCGGCGAGCGTGGACTCATCCGGCGCGGCTCGTTCGACGAGGGTTACGCACTCCATATTCTCTTGTCGACCATGTTCGGTAAGGCAGTACTCCAACCGTTTCGGCTGTTCGCATCCGAGCGGCGCCGAATGGCCGCGCTCTACGCATACGCGGACATCGACGCACAGGCGCTTTCTCACATCGCCGAAGCCGTGGCGCCGCCCGACTGCGTTGCCGTAGTCGATCCAAAGAAATTCCGATCGAAGCCGATGCCGGACGAGTTCGAACCCGCACAGCGTCTCGGCTTCGATATCCGGCTCCGCCCGGTGCGTCGACTGGGCCAAGACGTGACCGACCCGCAGGCTGGACGTGTACTATCCAAGGGACGCGAAGTGGACGCCTTCAGACTCGAAGTCATCCGAAGCTTCCCGCAGGGCTGGGCCGATCCCGGCAAAGCCGCCGCGCAAAACGGCGTGACACGCCAAACGGTCTACACCACATGGCTCGCCGAACGATTAGAAGGTGCGGCTTCCGTCGAGGATTGCAACGTTGCCGCATTCCGACGAAGCCACGCGATTCGCGGGACGGAACGTGCGCCGGAGGGACCCGATGTGACTTTGCACGGAACGCTGTCCGTTTCGAATCCGGAGGTCTTCGCACAAGTGCTGCGAAACGGGGTGGGACGCCACAAGGCGTATGGCTTCGGGATGCTACTTCTGCGCCCGCCGGGGAAAGCCCCGCGCATGTAGGCATGCTGAAGGGACGTCTCGGCCTCGAAACGGCGCGGATTCCCCATGCGAATCGGAGCGGGCTGCTCTGGCTCTCGCGCGGCGCCCTGACCGCTCGAGACGGAACGCTGTCGTTCGAACGAGGCACCGAACGGGCCGAGAACGACCCGCTGGAGCCTGGTCATTTTGCCATCCCGTTTCAGGGCGTCTCGATGATCCTGCTCGGTCCCGGCTCGACGGTCAGTCATGATGCTCTGCGGCTGTTAGCTCGCCATGGCACCGCGTTGGCTGCAGTCGGTGAAGACGGAGTGCGGTGCTATACCGCACCTCCCTTGATCCCGGACCGTTCAGGGCTTGCCCGGGAACAGGCGCGCGCCTGGGCGAACGCGAAGACTCGGTTTCATTTGGCGCGCCGCATGTACGCATGGCGGATCGGCGAGTTGCTGCCCCATCGCGACATCGCGGTGCTGCGCGGTATCGAAGGCGCGAGAATGAAGGAGACCTATCGTCTGATGGCGACCAAGATCGGTGTCGAGTGGCGCGGACGGGTTTACGACCGAAGGCGGCCTACGGCAACGGATCTGCCGAATCAGGGCCTGAACCACGCATCGAGTGCCGTGGAAGCAGCGGCGGCGATCGCCGTTGCCGCCACCGCGACGATTCCGCAACTGGGTTTCATCCACGAGGATCCGGGCCAGTCGTTCGTGCTTGACATCGCTGACCTCTACCGGGACACCGTGACGATTCCCTGCGCGTTCCGCGCCGCCAAGAGCGTCACGGAACGACCAACGGAAAATATTGAGCGCGTAACGCGACGATTGACTGGTCGGGAATTGGCGAAAGAACAGGTGATTCCCTTGATGATCGATCGGATCAAGGCTCTTTTCGCTGAAGTGCCCGAAAGGAAATAGACGCACCATGCCCATGGCCGTAGTCATCACCCGGAATGTCGAGGATCGCTATCGCGGGTTCCTCGCGTCTGTGATGCTGGAGGTCGCACCGGGCGCCTACGTTGCACCTGATTTGTCTGAGAGTGTCCGAACGCGGATATGGGACGTGTTATCCGCTTGGTGGGCCGCATTAGGCACGGGGTCGATCGTCTTGATTTGGCGCGACACCCACGCCGCCGGCAATCTCCGCATTGAATGCCTCGGTGAACCTTCAAAAGAGATCGTGGACGCCGACGGAGTTCTTCTCGCGAAACGCGGATGAAGTGCGGTTAGATTCACTCTAGTTCTTTGAAAATCCATGGAATCAATGACTTGGTCGCAAGAGGTTCCCCCGCCCGTGCGGGGATAGACCCGGCGATGTCGGCGCGGACCTTGTCGCGCACGAGGTTCCCCCGCCCGTGCGGGGATAGACCCGCCATGTCTTACACCCGCCGTATGCGTTACACGGTTCCCCCGCCCGTGCGGGGATAGACCCTGCGGTTTGGAGCGGGTGCGATGCAAGGCGAGGGTTCCCCCG